>NZ_BAABMF010000015.1:0-122325 GCF_050402865.1 Clostridium sediminicola | reverse complement strand
CCTAAAAAAGTCGCCTTATGTGCTGTTATGCATAAACTCATAAATCACTTTTTTGCGATTCTCAGGGATCAAAAACCTTTTGAAATGAGACTACCTGAAACTCATATGAAACTGTATATAAACACTCGTTTAAAAATTGTTGTTTAACGTATATTTCCAAACTATTCTTTGTCCATTGTTTGTATATAAATGATGGTTTATTAAGTATACTTTTTTTTCAAAATAATTTTCTCTAAAAAAACTATTGACTTTTTATAACTGGTCTATACAATAAAAAAAGCTAAAATAGCTATATGAAATTAAGAAACTCACAAAAGTTCATGTAAAATTTTATAAATTTTTATTGATAAAGTTAACTAAAAGTATTTATAATTACTATATGAAACCCTTATATAAACTAAGCATAAAAGAACATAGAACCTCTAAACAAATTACTCAAAAAGAATTAGCAGCTAAAATTGGTATAAGTCAAAACTATTTAAGTGAAATTGAAAATAATAAATATGATATAAGCATATCTTTATTATTAAAAATAGGAAAAGTACTTAAAATTTGTCCTTTTTCTTTGATAGAATGCTATTATATTTCACATAAGTATACAATTTAAATCATTTGATACTATTATTAAATTCCCCATCATCAATATAGTCCATTGCTTTTATATAGAAAATATGCACTATTTTATGCATTAATTTATCGCTTATATTTCTAGTAATAGTTTTAGGTAATAATGTATATAACTTTTTAACTACCCACTCTTCTTGTTCTTTACCTGAACTTAATACAGCATCTTTTGCTAACCTTTTAGCTTGCAGCATAAGTACATAAACGATTGATTTGAACTTTTCCCATTCTAGAAAAGCGAATAGAATTATACTAACAAGTATTACGATAATGAATTTGTATTCCCATAAAAATGTTAAAAGATCTTTCATTTAATAAGCCTCCTAATTAACTAGTGCATACCAAGTTAATTTACCAACAATTCCATCTTGAACAAGATTGTTATCTTTTTGAAATTGCTTAACGGCTTTTTCAGTCTCTTCTCCAAAATTTTTATCAGCTCCAAATCTCGGTAATTTATATCCCTTTTCAAGTATAATTTTCTGTATTAAACCCACAAAATATCTCTTAGTACTGTTTTTCTTAATATTAGGAACTTTACTTTCTGTTTTTCTTCCCCATATCCCATCAACTTTTAAAGCTTTACCATATTTATCACTAAAAAAAGCTTCATTACATAATTCTTGAAGTTGTCTAGTCCAAAAACTTCCACATTTAAAATGTGATGATATAACAACTGCTTCAACTTCTTTAATAAATTTACTTTTTGAAATCGAACTACCAGGACATGTTTTATTGGAATTCTCTCTATGAAATCTTATATATGATCCCTTATTATCAAAGTATTTTGCCAATTTAATTATGTTCTTCTTTTGATCACCCTCTAAAATATCATATCCACAATCAAAATTTCCTACCATCTCACACATAAATGCACCTATATTATGACCTAATATTGAAGCTGGAGTTCTAGCAAAAGCTCTTCCAGTTACAAACTTTCCATCTGGAAATAGTGAAACATGTTGTCCAATATCAGACCACCCTTTATGTTTTATATGATAATCTCTCATTGCCTTTTGTAGAGAAATTGCATTTGAACCTGAGTATGATGCATGATTAGGCTTCCATGTATGATGTATATGAAACTCTTTATATTTATATCTATCCAATTCGTTTAATAATTCTTCTATCGTTATAATTTTGAACATATATATCACTCTCCTATCTTCCAAATATTAATCCTAGAATTATTCCTATAATTCCAGTACCTACAGATGTTAACATAGCCATTTTAAACTGTTGTGCTTGTTTTGAAGGCTCTTCTTCAATTTTATCTAATTTATTTGCAATGGAAGCTATAGATCCCTTAATTTCATTTAAGATGTTAAATATCATCTTTATCTGCTCATTGCTTACATCACTCCTTCTTTCTAATGCCGTTATTCTTGTTTCAAAATCATTTTTAGAATTTTCTAGTGATTCAAGTCTCTTTTCTAATGCTTTTAAGTAATCATCATTCATAGTACACCTCCAAAAAGGCAAAATAAAAAGACTATATTTTAGTCCCTATTTTGCCTTTTAATATTATTTAGTTAGTTCACCTTTTTTATCTATTGCGAACTAGATTCCTCTTGTACTGGTGGATTCAACTTATCTAACAATGGTTGAATATCTTCTTGTACAATATCCTCATAAGTAGTTGGTAATAATACGACTTTCCCTTGTAAGTATTCTTTTGAAAATAAATTATGGTCTATGCAATATTCTATACTATCTAATGAATTTTTCTTATTTGCACCTAATATCATTCAAATCACCTCTTTATAAATTTTGAACTATGAACATTCTCATAGTATCTTCAAGTGTCATTATTTTTTTACTATGTTCCTGTTGACCTCGATTAAGTCCCTCGACTTGGCTTTTTACGCCACCAGTCAAGTATTTTGCAGAAAAAACACCAACTGCGTTCTCTGATTCTCTGATAGGTGCATAGACCATAAATACATCGCCATTGATTGCGCCTATGACCATAAAACTCGATCCATCATCCGCAAGTGTTATATCCTCTTTAGCTATTTCCTCACCTTTGGAATTTAACAAAATATCTATACCTTCAACCGCATAAGGTAAAGTGATTTTGCTATCTGTATAAACAAATTCTTTTGGAATATATGAGCTAATCTGAACGTGTCCATCTTTGTATGCGTATGGTTCACCTTTTACTATCAAGTCGTATTCTTTTGGTGTTACTAATTCATAATTTAGGATGATTGACGCTTGAGATTGTAACCACGTTTCTAATCCCACACTATCTATTGAAGCAAGTCTTGTTTTATCTATTCTAATAACAAAATTCCCTGCATCACTTATAGCAATACATTCAACATCATTGTCATAGAAATAACTAAACGAAACGATGGGAAAATTAATTCCAAATAACTCTATATTTGCTATAAGTAAATTAGTTGACAATTTTATGTTTGTTATTCCAATATCAGATAAAGATTTATAAAACCCTACTGTTGTAGTTTTTTCTTGATATTCAGTCCATCCTGTAGCATTTTTAATTATACACTTGTCTTTAACAGTCCTCTTAACAACCTTCTTATCAACAAAGTTAACTTCATCTTTAGCATCACCTACACTACTTAGAGTTAAGATTTCTCCGTTTTCGTCAAGTGCATATGCGTAGCATAAGCTTTCTTCGTATGGTACGTAGTCAGTTTGTGTGCTACCTTCTTCAATTTGTAAATCACATGCATTTCCACTTGACGAATATCCACTATGATTTTTAAATATTCTCCAACCTAATCCTTCAATATACTGGTCTGTCAAAGTAGTATTCACAATATCTTTAGTTGTAACTATTACTGAGTGTCTGCGCCCAGTTCCAGTAATAGCAAGTGACGTAGTAAATAAACGCTCATTTGTATAAAATTTCTCACCCATTGGTACTACTATTGATAGAGTATATTGTGTGTTAGGTTTTATTTTCTTTAGTTGAGCTGTAACGCTGTTATGAAATTCATCGGTTTCAAAATATTTAACGTTATATGCTAAATTTTTATTTATACTCATAAATCTTTGAGCACAAATTGTAGATTTAGTGTTGTTGATGTATGGGTGTTTTTGCAATAATTCATCCGTCGTTAAATTGTTGTATTCGTCCAAAGTAATAGGTGTTATTTGAAAGGCATCTTGCAATAATTCATCTCCACTAACATAAACTCCTAATGTCGAGTTTATATTTATCCTGTGAATAGTTTTCGTGTTAATGTCATTAGGTGCAACTTTTAGTCCAACTCTAACCCATTCATTGCTATTTATAGCCACCATATCATGGCAAAGTGTATGCCAATCTGTGTCTCTTATTGCAAGCTTTGCATGAGTTTGATTATCATTTAGTCTTTTTACGTATACACTCAGGATAAAATAATTATTTATGTTTAAACTTATATCTTTATATAAACCAAATTCACCATTACCACTGGCGATTGATTTCAAACTTTGATTCCCGTATACTTTATCATCACTGTAGTTAATTACATCGGTAGAATTAGCCGATTGCCAAAGTGACTTGTCTTCACAATCTCCATCACTACCAAGTAAATTGGTTAAAGTTCTACCTTCAAACTTAACAGTGTCGATTTGACCATTAAGGATACTGTCCTTATAAGTATCTCCAACATCATTCCCCTCTGCATCAAATCCCTTGCCAACTTTAAAAAATGAACTAGGATTATATATTCGTGGTGTGGTAGATTCTTCTTTTATTTCGTTCGTAATTTCTGCCAATTGCGAACTATTTCCTCCAACTATGCTTCGTAAATCTTCAATTTCCAATTTAAAATTACTTGACAATTCATTTTTAGTAATTCTTCCATTACCCATTTCTTACCTCTCTTTATATATCTTAATATTTAAAAATGAAAGCATAAACATTAAATTATTTAAACCTTCACTTTTTTATCTTTACTCTTAATTATTTAATTCATCTTTTATCCCTATTGTGAATCTAATTTTTGTTCAATTTCTTGTCTTTTTCCTAATCCAAATTTATCTCCAATTTTTTGAAGCGTTACTTCTCTTGTTTGACCTTGCTTTTCTTTTAATAGAACATACTTTGCCCAAAAACTCATTATAAAGCACCTCCCAATAACGCATCGCCTAACTGTATAGTTAATTCACTGATTTGTGCTTTTAAATTAATAATTTCTGTTTCTGTATCAATAGGTTCTACATAGTTTTCATTAAGACTAAACTCACCATCAACATATTTATACTTTCTAACTTCAATACCTTCAGGCATTTTGTCTATTTCGGCTATATGCATAGTAGGTACGCCATATACCATACCATTAACTTTTATACCATTAGACACAGTTTCTATTGATTCATTAATCTCTATTATTATATTGTCTTTATCCATTAGAATTTTCATTATACTTTCCCCCATAAATTAAATTTTTTTGTTTCACCGCCAACACCATCTTGCAGAGCAATGCCCAAGCTTTTATCATAACTTGAAAGCAGAGTAAACGAATAGTTTTGTAGTATTATAATACTGTTATCATCTGTTAAAACTGCACCTTTTATATCATCAACTATCTCTGAAATATCAGTAGTATTCATTACACTTGTTGTATTATCTTCTGCCACTTTAAGCGTGACAGCGTATGAAGTATCATTATCACTAATCTGATAAAAAGCTATAGCTCTATCATTGCCTATAGTGAACAATGATGAGGGACAAAAGGCTAAATACATATGGTTATATATACGACAATCTTCACCAACTGTTATACTACCATTAGCAATATCAGTAACTTCAAAGGCTTGAACTATAAAGTTTCTATCTTTAACATCATTGTTTAGCATATGTCCATTTTCTCCGTAAGAGACTAAGAATTTATTATCAGAAGATAACTTACGTAGTGTTATTGAAGAAAACCCATAAGAACTACTGGCAATAAACTGGTCACCGATAATAGAAGCAGAACTATTTTCATTTATAGTCAACACAGAAGCACGCATATTATCGCAATCCGAATCAGAAAAATTAAGCACTAAAACAAAATTAGGAACAATTTCTACAGCTGTTACTGGAAAATAATAAGTATCAAAAACATAAATAGTTCCCATAGAAATAGTATTATCGCTATTTAGTGTAAGTTTTAAGACCCCTCCATCATGATAGCTATCGGTGAATAGTATATTTATCTCACTGTCTATCGCTGTTTCATGTATTGTAATATACTCAGGAGCGTAAGTGCTATATATAAGAATTTCTCCTGCTGTTATTAAATCATTACTATCTATAGCTAGTAAAACAGCTCGCCCATTCTTATCATCATAATTAGTGTATAACAATATTACACGCCCATCAGGTAGAAGATGAACACTCAATGAAGAAAGGGCTGTCAAGTAGTCTATAACAAATGTTTGTGTAACCACTGGTAGTAATCCTGATGTGTCAATAATTTTTGCAGTTAAATTTACTTTTCTTGAGGTGCTATTACCAGTATGATATATTAATAAAACTTTTGTACTAGATAGTTTAATACTTTGATAATCATAAATCGGTTTTGACTCATAGGTTGTAGAATTAATAACTCTGATTTCTTTGTCAAAGCTTTTTACCATTTTACCTTTTAAAATATCGACTAAATCCCCTTTTCCTATGTTTTCACCCAATCCAATTTCTGCTTGTAGAACATTTCCTGGTAATTTAGCACCTCCACCAACATTAATTTTCCCATATGCCATTAAGCATCACCTACTTGCTTGATTAATTTTAAATCACAATTCAAATCTACTTGTGGTTGTGAACTAGCATATAACCTAACATAACCATCAAAACTCTCTGTAACACTTTTCAAATCACTAGCATTTTCTAAACTAGATAAATGCACATTAATATCAACTATAGTATTGCTATTTATTTTTGTATCGCTATAGTCATATACCCAAAAGCCCCTTGTTGCAGTATCATCAATCCAGTTTGCTGATAGTATTGAAATATTTTGAATTATGTTCACAATATCTTTCAATTGCGCACAAACAGACCTACCGTCACTACATTTTACATTATCAGCAATAGTGACAGGATATATAATATCCCAATCACTATTGCTATCATTTCTCGTTTTTATTACTACATTTTTATTCGCCATTTATTACACCTACCTTAAACAATCGTTTGGAAAAATATTTCACCTGCATTTGCTTCAGCTGGTAATGTATCACCTATTTTAATAGCAGCACTTTCGGCAAAACTAGCGATATCAATTTTTCCATCATTGTTTGAATCGTATGTTGCTTTCATCATATCACCATAACCGGAAGAAGATAATTGATTTGCTACATAAGTTTTAACAGCATTTTGACTAGGCACTTTTATATTACTTGTACCCAATGCTGTACTTGC
This sequence comes from Clostridium sediminicola, assembly GCF_050402865.1. NCBI lineage: Bacteria > Bacillati > Bacillota > Clostridia > Eubacteriales > Clostridiaceae > Clostridium > Clostridium sediminicola. Next base: position 115,334 of record NZ_BAABMF010000015.1, on the reverse strand, counting down.
ATCTACATTTGTCTTGTCAAATTTATTACCTAAAGCATTAGTAATAGTTGTTGCAAAATTAGGGTCATTTCCTAGAGCTTGAGCCAATTCATTTAAAGTATCAAGTGTGGATGGACTCGAATTCACTAACTCTGTAATTTTATCTACAACATATTGTGTAGTTGCTTTAGCATTCCAATTGGAACGTTCTGAACTAGTAATGTGTACAGTTGTATCTCCTGTATGTTGCTCAACTGTATCACCGCTATTAGTCACTACTTGCATTGCTTTAGTTTTTGGATATAAATTATCCCATACTTCACCATTTTTTTGTTTAATTTGAATATTTACATCTGCCATATTAGTCATCTCCCATTATTTTATATTAGTTCAAACCAGTAAACATCATCATTTGTTGGTGGTTGAGTACTGGTTTGAGCATTAGCAATATCTATCCCACCACCAACATTAAAATCTGTCTCACCAATATCTTGTAACCATAATGTATTATTATTATAACTTTCAGGTTCCAAAAAACTTACATTCACAATATCATTCAATTGCGACCTATCCTTTTCAATAGCAGCTACCAAATCATCCTCTTCAATTTGACTTAAATCACCTATTTTGTTATCTACGTAAATCTTATCTGATTTATCAACAACACTTTCTAATATTGTTTGAACATCTGTACTTAATTTTTGTTTTGTTACAGTTCCATTTTGTATTGATTGACCATCATTAAAAACTAGATTATTAATTTGATTCCTTAAAACTCTAAAATCAAAACAAACAGGTTCTTCTACTGTACCAACCCAAGGCTCTCCAATAGCATCTATGCTTTGATTATTAGAATTAATGCTATAATCTCTGCCCTCTTTTAGCACAACAGTATTTTTAGTAACTATCAAGCTATCAATATCAGAATTAAATGCTATTATATCTCCTGTTATAAAATTTATATTGGATGCTGTGCTCTTCAAATCATAAGAACCTTCTAATATAGTAGTTGTTGTTATGTTGCTTGGGATATTTTCTTCAACTTCTTTAAATTTATTGTCTATTTTATCCCAGTTATCATTTAATATAGTTTCTATATTAAATGTGCTATTGCCATCTGTACTGGGATCTATCTTGTACAAGTTTAAGTTCTCAGTATTACTAGGCATTTACTTCACCTCCTGCAAATTTATTTAATTGTGTGTTTTGTAATTCATTAATGGTTATTGCATTGTGTATATCTTTAATTAAAAGATATTTGTAGTCATATTCCACTTTCAAATGAACAGGTTTAATGTCTCTAATAGCATTTTGCAAATCTTGCATATTTGAAGGTACTCCATATATGCTGTTAAATTTAATTTTTATACAATCTTCAAAAGATACATCAACATTTCCATTTGTCCATGAATCAACAACCTCTTTTATTAAATCTGAATCACATTTACCTACCCCTCTTAATCTTCCTTTTATTCTTGCTCTACGCTCTTGATAGGGTAAACTAGGGTTAATTTGTAACCCTAATTCTTTTTCCCAAAATTCTAGTCCCCATGTAGCTGTATCAACAAACTTTTGATTCAACTTATCCTGAATTAGATCCTTTAGCTCATGAATCTCTTCTTTTTCACTATTCATTATTTCTTTAAATTCTTTTATGTCTTTTAGATATTCAGGAAGGTAATCAAGTAACTTCATTTAATGTAACCCTCCCAACTACAGGAATATTTTCAGTCATTTGAATATTTGAGGTATAGCTATTCACAGTAATGTTGGAATAATCTATACCACCAGCTTCATCTATAGCTTCTAATAATATGGCTCCAATTTTGGCATAGCTAACAACATAACTATCTTTCATTTGCCAATCTTTTACTATTAAATCCTGAAAGTATTCTTTTAGTTTCTTTGTAAATGTAGCTGTTACATTATCCGATGATACTCCTGATATATCAGCAGAGATATCTATTGTAATACTTTCAGGTGCTTGTACAGTACAAAAGGCTCCTATTGGAGCCTTACCCTTACCTAACCCTTCAGAGTTTGGATCTAGATATTCTTGTACAGAAGATATTAATTCACTTGAAGCGGGTTGCATATCGCCCCCAGCCACAAGAATTTTCAAGGTATTATTCCCATTCCAAAGTGGAAGAATTCTAGCCCCTCCTACACCATCAACTTCATTTGCCCATTCTAAGTAATGATATATATTTCCACTAGTTGATGATTTTTGAACTCTAGTAGTAAATCGCATTAACAGCTCCTCATCAGTTTCTGTATCTTCCCCTGGTATTAATATATCTGTTAATTTTGCAGTTGTAAGATCCTTAACATAATCAATAGGCAAAAGAGTGCCAAATTGAGTATTGCCAACCTCTCCAGCTTTTTCACACTCCATCTTATAACTATTTTCTTCAATGCATTCAACCACTTTATAAGTCAACTCATCTATACCAAATCTAGTACCTATAGGGATATTTGTATTAAATTCACCTTTTCTTGCTGCTTTAGTTTCTTTTTTTCTATAAACACCCATCTCAGCGCATCTTTTGTCTAGATATTCACCATTGCTGGTATGAGCAAAAACTAAACTAAGCGAAGACTCTATTGAAAAATACATTTGGGCTAACTCAAAAGCTGCAGGAGCCAATGCATTATAAATTATGGAACCCTCTCTTTTATCAATATTATCGGGAACTCTTTCTAACATTCGTTTAAGTATTTCTTCATAAGTCATAAATTCACCTCACTTTTTATGATACCTTCTGTTGTAATTACCTGAAACTCTATAAGCAACCCTTCTCCCCTATTAGAAAATATAAAATTAATAGTATCCGAAATTCTATCATCTTGAGTCAAACATTCTTTGATTAATCTAGGGGCTAGAACTTCGATATAAGCTTTATCCATTCCAACAAGTCCAGTTAATTCATGACCATAATTCCAAGAATATATAAGATAATCATATCTAGTAGTATTTAGCATAGCCTGAATGGATTGCTTTATAGCTTCTTTACCATCAGTATATCCAACTATTCTACCGTCATAGATTCTCCAAGTTTTGCTTGGATAACTATTAAGTGATACCTTAATGGAATCTAGATTACTTTGGGGTAATAGAAATTGTGGCATCAAAATCACCTACTTTATCAAAAATTAAATATTGCTGTCCTAAATTGATAAGTATTAATCTATCATTCAAGCACAGTTTTTCCCTTAAAATATACTCTTCTAAATCTTTTGTAACTAATTTAACTTCCTGAAGATGTTCTGGAAATATTAAAACTTTCCCAGGAAGCTCAAGTCGTTTCTCCACTAAAACCTTAAAAGGATCAACACTAGATACTGTTCCAAACAATATACGAGCATTAATCCCTTCTAAACCATCTTTTACAATTTTTCTTATTTCATTATACATTAATATATCACCAACTCTAAATCCATTAAATATTCATTATCCAAAATTCTATGAGTGTCAGATTTTATAAGATACCATCCATTAATCCCTTCTTCAGGTATAGATATAAATACACTATATCCAGCTCTACATCTAATATCGCCTATTACATTTTTCAAACTAAAAGACATCTTTTCTCTGTTCTTAAGTTCCAGTAAATTTTCACCCTTTTTATGGATTTGTGCATCATTAAGTTTTTCATCAACTATCTCATGGTACTGTAGTTTTCCCCACTTACCTATATTATTGCTGTCTTGATATATAAATTCTTTTCTCTTTTCGATATCTTCATTTTGTCTAACTAATTTTACAAGGTTAAAGGTATCAGTATCTATATCCTTTGTAAAAGTATAATCACTTAACGTGCTCTCACCATCAATAATAATACCTAGCTTAGTGTTTTCGATATCTAAAAGTTCTAAGCTACCTGCTCTGTCTTGAAGAAAATACAATCTCCCAGAATCTAATAAAGTAGCTTGTAGTGCTTCTACTATCATATCAAGCCATTCCTTTTCATCACTAATTTGCTTTGGTATTACATATTTGGTGTCTTCTATTGTTCCAGTTTTTATATTATTCTCATTTGCAATGATAGATAGAATTTCACTGGCTTTCTTATTATCAAAGTATTTTGAATCTTTATATTTAAGATATCTTAATTGATCATAACAAGTTATTTTATCTTTGGTAACTTTGAAAACATATCCATAAAAAATAACCTCTTCATCCATTTCTAATCTAACTACTTGTCCATTTTCAATCTTATATTCATTTTGTGAAAAATACTGAAATTCCATGCTACCAACTTTGCCTTCTATAGAATGTTTTAATTGAATCTTCCCATGGGGTAACGCATGTATATTCCCTTCTTTATCATCAATCAGTAACCTCATCATAGATTAATCACCTGGCCTGGATATATTAAATTAGGATTTTTAATAATAGATTTATTTTTTTGGTATAACTCTCTCCACTTGTTACCATTTCCATAGAATTTTTTTGCTATAGCATAAAGTGTATCTCCTTTCTTTATTTTATAGGTTTCAGGTGTTTCTTTTTCTGATACTCTAGTGTTTTCAACTACTACTTTGGATTTATCCTCTCCAATTATTTCTGCTTTTTTAACATTAAAGTATCTGTATTCTTTTAAATCTATTGAATAGTATATATCCCCAACTTCACCAGCTTTCTCTTTGTATACTAAACTTTCAATAGTACATTTCCATTCAATGGGAAAGGCTGTTTCGGATATTGCTATGGTTAATGGCTTTTTACTATCTCTCCATTTCTTCAACATAGCAATATACTCATTAGGTTTTTTTAAGGAATTACTTGAAACATAAGGATCAGTTTGTTTGGGGAATAATCCACTAAGTTTTAAGGTGGCAAGTTTAGTGCCATTTATAAGAGTTACTTCCCCAAGGTTTTGAAGTGTTTGACTTGAATTGTTTGATTTCTCCGCTATCTCAATTTCTTCTGGTAAAACAGGAAGATCTAATTCTTCATTATCTTGCTTCAAAGATATTTTAGCCAAGAGCATACACCTCCTTTGTACTAGTTGCAATATCATCTTTTAATAAATCTCCAATTTTCTTAACAACTTTGTTTACATCAATATCATTTTTAATATCTCCTGTTTGCACCTGTACACTTGGTGTTAGAGTAACAAAATTTTCAACAGCTTTTATTTCTGCAAGTTCTCTCATCACCTTTAGATCTTCACTAGATACATCAACAGTGTCATCTACGGATCCCACATTATTAACCTGATTTACTGAGTTAATATTCATATTATCTTTGTCAAAACCACCTTGATCAAATTTATCTATTGGATTATCTTTCTCAAATATATCCTTATTAAAAATACCACCTACTGCATTATCAATGCCTTTTCCAATATCGTTACCGTAATCAAAAGCCTTTTCATATTCTAATCTATCTATATGCTCCTCATTAGGATCTAGCCTCTCAATCTCAATTTCCTGTTTCTCAACTAGCTTATCAGTCATACCTTTAAGGTCATCTCTCCAACCTGAAACTCCTTCTGCAAAATTCGTACCAAATAATGTATCAATTCCAGATGCAATTGCTTCTATAATTCCTAAAATTGCATCCCCCATATTAGCAAATAATCTTATGATTGAGCCAATAGGATCATTGAAGACATTAGCAAAAAATTCAACAAATGCTGCAATAATATTCCAAATAATGCAAACCACATCAATTATCAAATTATAAGCTCCGATAAATAAATTTCCAATAAAAGCTAGTGCAACCATAAAAGCACCCACTATTATTCCTGTTGCAGATAAACTCTGACCTGTAAACTGATTAATAGCTGCGATTACTCCATAAAATACTGCTATTAACATAATTACTCCCATTATAATCCAAGTTATTGGACAAGCAGCAAAAGCAGCATTTAACCCATCTTGTGCTGCAATCAATGCAAATATAGCTACTGTTTCAGCACACGATGCAACCTTATGTGCAATCTTTGCTGCAATATCCATAATAGTTGAAAACAACGAAGTTAATATGGTGTAATTATAAACAATAAGTGCAGCGATTATCCCCCAAATAATTGGTGCTATAATTGACCAATTATCCAAAAATAGTGAAGCAATACCTATCACAACATTCATAAGAGTACTACCTAACCCTACTATCAAAGCTATACAATTGCCTATATTACTAATAAAAAGTCTTGCACCATCAGAATTTAACAAATCACTAAACTTTTGAAATGCTGGTGCTAATGATTTATTAATCATATCCTTTATTCTAGTTATTATCTCACCATAGGTAATAGGTACATCGGCAAATTTACTATTAATATCATCCGCTGAACTGAATAATGCAGATTTAAGAACACCAGATGAAATTTTTCCTTGGGAACCCATGTCTTTTAATGTTTTTAAACTTACACCTAACTTATCTGCCATAGCCTGTGCCAACATTGGAGTATTTTGAAGTATAGAATTGAATGCATCCCCTTGAAGTTTTCCCTTCTCCATAGCACCTGTTAATTTATTCATTACATCTTTTTGAGTCTTCTGCGGAGCACCTGCAATTTTCATTGATTTTACCATAAGTTCTGAAAACCCCAACATCTCATCATTGGAACTGAATGCTCCACTTGCTTTTGTACCAAGATTGTCAACAATACCAACCATATCTTCGTAAGAAGTACGTGTCCTCCCTGCTGATGCAAATATCTTATCATTAAGTTCATTTACAGTCTGCTGTCCATCATTTATCGCTTCTATCCTTGATTGAATAGCCATATAATGGTCAGAGGCTTGTCCTACCTTATCTATATTACTAGCTATAGTATTTGTAATCCCAGCTAAACTTTGAAATTTATTTTTAATTTTTTCTACTTTCCCAACTGATTTATCTTCAGTTTGATCTATCTTTATACTTAAACTTGTATCTAATGATGCATAAGATTCGTTCAAACTTCTGCTTAAAGAATTAATTCTCTTATCTAAACTTTTACTTAATTCCTCAGTAGATTCATTTAAACTTCTACTTAAAAAACTAAAGGAACTATTCATATCAATACTCATTCCTAAAGTAGCCAATTTCATCACCTCCTTCTGCGTTTTGCCTTCGCTTGAGCTTTCTTTTCATTTGCAATATTTATATCAATACTTGCAAATAAAAAAGCTTTTTCATATCTATCCATTGCCTCAATTTCTCGAGGTCTCATATTAAACTTGTGAAGGGCATAGTGAGCATAATTTGCTTCACCATCCCCTTCACTAATTAGTTTTTTGCTTCTTCTACCAAGTCGTTCATATCCTTATCGTAACCATTGATTTCTTGCACTGCTACTAATAAGTCTGTGAATTCTCCTGGAGTTAGCATTTTCTTTATTAAAGAATCATCTCCTAAAATACCATAGGATTTTTGCAATTCAACATTTTTCAAATCTGGATATACTACACATGCAGCCACTAACTTGCCTAAATATTTATCTTGATCTATTTCCAAAGTAGTTTGTCCTTTTTTTACCTTTACTCTTTTCTGGCATGATTTTCTTAATTCAGAATCTTCCTCATTTGTAATTGCTCTAAGTTCAAAAGGAACCGGCTTTCCATTCTCTTTAAATCTATTAGAAATAACTCTTTTGATGTTATCTACTGTTTCTGCATTTTGAGCCATAAAAGCTTGAAAATTACTCATATTATCTCCCCCTAACCTAATACAGGTTTATTAAATTCATTTAAAATATCTACATCGTCAAAAGTGAAGCTAATTTCTTCATCTAGTGCATCTGAATCAACATCAAATTTTGCCATTATAACACTATCTAAATTAACATTCTTTAAAACTGTTGTTTGTTTTCCAGTAGAAGAAGTTGGATCTTCATTAATTACTTGAATATCAAAATAAATATCTTTTCCATTTTTGATATAATCCAACATCATTTTTCTAAAAACTGATGTTACATAGTATATTGTCATACTACCAGAACCACTCCAACCAGCAGCTTTGTGCTGCGTACCTCTTTTTCCTAAAGTTTTGATTTCAGCTTTATTTTTCTCTGCAGTTGCCTCAATATTTTTAGCATAAAACATTTCTTCTACTGTATCGCCAATAGTTGCGTAAGCTCTAGCTTCTCCACCGCTTATTGTGTCATTTGATCTTAAAAATCCCATTTATAAAGCACCCCCTAATTTAATGTAACGGACATGTATAGTTTTTCCATACAATCTACCGGCTGAACCTTAACATCAACTGTAATAACATCTATTTCATTACCTTCTAAGACAGATACATCAGTAGCTGAATCAAAATTATGAATAGCATTGATTCCCTGTAACTCTTCAAAATATTTGATAATTTCAGCTTTAAATAAATTTCTTCCGTCAGCAGTATTATCGATTTTACCAATATAATAGTCGCTGAATAATCTATGAATATCATTACTAATAGCATCTAAAGTACGGATTACTCGATTTTTTCTAAATTCCCTTCCTTTATCTTCCGTAAAACTAACAAAAGTATTTATATCTTGCTCAACCAATATCTTGCCTCTATTTTCTACAAATACCCATTCTCCCTTGTTTAAAGCTTCAACAATTTGAGAGCTTGTATATCTTATATCTACATCCAAAGCTTCTTCATAATTATGGTAAGTATTTGATTCATTCACATATGCTCCTGCTGTTGCTCCTGCAACCCATGCAGTAGCTTTTACATTGTTTACTTTTGTATCATCAGCTAATTTAACTCCATTTTTTACACTGATAATCCCCTCAGTGTCAGCAATTGAATAATCTGCTAGTACAGCTTGTACTTTTTTACCTTGTTCTTCTCTAAGCCTTTTTATAAAAGCAACAGTAGCTCCTTTTATTGTACTGTCTTCAACAGGTAAAGCCATTGTATTCCAGTTAAACACTTCTATTGAAGTTAGATAATCTGTATAATCCCCACTAACAGTAACTCCATCCGCTCCACTTTCTAAAATAATGCCCGCATTAGCAACTAAAGTTCCTGTACCTGAATATTCTATATAAGGATTACTCTTTAGGCTCTCTATAGTGGTTCCTGTTTGCTCATAAACTTTTTTTCCTGCTAAATAAGTTGATACAACAAAAGCATCTTGCACATCAATATCATCTTCAATAACTATTATAATATCATTCCCTCTAACACCCTCGTACTTTGCAGTTACTGTGATATTTCCAGATGTTTTAGTTGCTTTTGTACCACCATTAACTCTGTAAGCTAATATTTTTGAAGCTTCTTTTAAAGCTTCTTTTATTAATAACAATTCATTATCTAGTAATTCATAACCTAGCACTTCTAAAAAGTCAGTATTATGATCAATCTCAATCACCTGCTTTTTTGCACCCCAGCTTAATACCAAGGGCATAGTTACTACTCCTCTATTGCTTACTTCTTTTTTTGAATCTCCTTCGGACTTAAAATTGATATATACGCCTGGTCTAACCTTGTTTTCTGTAACCCATGTTCCTCCAGCCATTACTTAACACCCCTCTTCTTTTCATTTTCCACCATAGTTTTTGCCTCATCTATGGTATACTTTTTATCCTCTAAAATTACAGATAATAAACACTTTTCAGTATTAGTGAACTGAGAACTCTTAAGAATCTGATCTTTTGAGTATTTACCTGAAATAACATTTGATTTATTTTCCATTATTACCAACCTCCAAAATACTATTTTCTAAATTTAAAAATTTTTAGCACTTCTCTTTTAAGCACTCACAAATCTTTTTTATTCATACTGTATCTCCTCTCTTTCCTTACCCATAACAATAGTCAATGAGAAATAATTTGAAATAGAAAGGACACTCACCAAATGATGAATGTCCTTAACTCCTATTTCTTATGATATAATGATAACACCCTGTCTTGATAAGTTTCTATACATAATTACGTGAAAATTACGTTAGATAATCGCTTAATAATTGCCCCTCTTCTTAATCTACAAGTTGCATCAGACAGCCTCAGCATTTCAGCTATTTGAAACCAACTATATTTTTTACCACTAATATATCTTAATTTAATAATTTCATAATCTCTTTCGTCTAATATATTTAGTGCATTATCTATCTTCTCTATTTGAATTTCTTTAAATCTTTTAATATTTCTTAACTTAATCAATTGTTCATCTTTGTTAACAACTTCATTTTCAACAGATGAGTTGAATTTGTTTGTTGGTGTCGATTTTTCTTCATAGGTCATAGCAACAATTCCTTTATATCCATTTTCCAAGCTTTCAATTTCTAAATCCAAGTTTTTGATTTCAGCTTTTGTTTCATTATAGTTATATAATACCGCTTCTACTTTTTTATACATGTTCATTAATTCCACCTCATTCAATAAATTTATATATTTTTTTTATTTAGTATTTTTTCTTTTTCTAAAATGTAATGATTAAGCTGTTGCGAAAGCTTTTTAACTTTAGCATGCTTAAGTCCATACTTTTCTATTGCTCTATGCTTTTTATTTTTTTTCCAATCAATGATTAGATCTAAAATCATTTTTCTCATACCCCTTCCTAAAAATTTAAACTAATATTAATTAAACTCCTATATCCCCATTGTTAACTCTTTATCATATGTGCTAGAATATGATTGTGATAAAATAAAAATACTTAAAATTTTATACAATCACATTTATTTAACTTTTCATCAACAAAATTGTAGCACGTTTTGTGCTTATGTTAAACCTTTGTATTCTGCTATTATTTTTCATTTCATAGCACTTTAAGTGCTGTAGACAATCCTTCTCTATTTCTCTTAATATTTATGTTTTATACTTCTACTACCTTTTGAAAGCACGTACGTTCCCTTGAATCACGCACGCATTGTGCTATGATATTTTATATAATGCTATACTACGACCTAAATTTATCTGTATATAAAAGGAGGTTTAATAATGAAAGGCGATATTTTAAAAGAACTTAGGCAAAGTAGCGGTCTTACACAAAACCAGCTTGCTAAAAAATTAGGTGTTTCTGATTCTACAATAAGAATGATAGAACTAGGTCAACGTAAGGGATCTAATAAAGTTGTTACTAAAATTGCAGACTATTTCAATGTGTCATTAGATTATTTAAATGGTAGAACAAATAAAACTTCTGATAATGAGAAAACAAAAATGATAGATGAATTTCTAAATGATTTAATAGATGAAGGAATTATTAAAGATATAAAAGATATTGACAACGAAACTTCCGAAATGATTTTAAACGCTGTTAAAGCTCAAATCTCTTTAAAATTAAAAAAGAAAGCAAAAATCAATAAATAAAGTAACTGTTGATGTATTACATAATTAGAAATTTTATATGCACTCTTCTATTTTAAAAGACTCCAATTTCTGAAAACTCAAAATTGAGTTTTCAGAATTACTATACATAATAATTCTTATTAATCTCCCAATATATTGTATTTAACTAATCTCTTCCGAAATATTTCCCTAATTATTACAAATGTTTCCTATGAATATATATTATCCAGCTATTCCCTCACTTCACCAACATATAGAAAAAACTTATAGAAAATATATTGTTATTAATATTTTCTATACTTGTAGAAATAACTGGTTATATATGTTAACATTGGTCTGTTATTTAGAGACCAAGTTAAACCTAGGAGGAATCACAATGAAATCAAAAAAAATATTTAGCGCTTTACTTGTAGTTATAATGACATTATCTTTTGTAGCTTGTTCAAATAAAAATGTACAAACTAATGCAGATGCTGATACAAAAGAAAAAAAAGAAGTTAACAATGAATTAGAAGACAAGGTTGTTATTTATTCAACTCACGGAGAAGCTATGTTAGAACTAGTAGCAACAGAATTTGAAAAAGAAACTGGTGTGAACGTTGAATTTATTAATTTGAAGGGTGAATTAGCAGATAGAGTTCGTGCTGAAAAAGAAAATCCTCAATCTGATATTATGTTTGGTGGTGCTTCTTCAATTTTTATGGAATTAAAAGAAGAAGATTTATTTGACCAATATGAACCATCTTGGGGTAGTGATATTGATCCATTATTTAAGGATTCAGAAAATTTTTGGTTTGGTACAATTCAAACACCGGTAATGATGTTTTACAATAGTGACGTAATAAAACCAGAAAACGCTCCTAAAGATTGGGCTAATCTTACAAATGAACAATACAAAGATCAATTAGTATTCCGAAATGCCTTATCATCTTCTGCAAGAGCTACTTTTTCAAGTCTATTACAACAATATGAAAAAGCTAATAAATTAGAAGATGGCTGGGAATTCATGAAAGGAATGGACGCTAATACTAAAAACTATTTTAGCAGTGGTTCATTAATGTTTCAATCACTTGGAAGAAAAGAAGCTGGTATCAGTTTTGCTACATTAAATTCTATTATTGATAATAAAACAAAAAACAATTTACCTCTTGAAGTTATTGATGCAGAGAGTGGTTCACCAGTTATTACAGATGGTATAGCACTTATTAAAAATGCAAAACATCCTAACGCAGCAAAAGCATTTATCGATTTTGCTGGAGGAGTTAAAATCCAAGGAATGTTTGCTAATGAATTTAATCGTATGCCTACACATCCAGAAGCAATTAAAATATCTCCAGAATGGATGGGGGACATTAAATTTAAAATAATGGATGTAGACTGGGCTAACTTATCTAAAAAACAATCTGAATGGATGCAAAAATGGGATTCAGAAATCAAAGATACAGCAAAGGATCCAAAATAAAAATAAAGTATGAGAAGTAGCTGAAAAGTTTACTTCTCCTTTTCATATACATGGAGGTAAACATGGATTTAGTAGTCGTTAAAGATATAGAAAAATCATTTGATGGGCAGTCTGTTTGTAGAAATATTAATTTATCTATAAAAGAAGGAGAATTTTTCACTTTGTTAGGACCTTCAGGATGTGGCAAAACAACATTATTGCGATTAATCGCAGGATTTATTTCTCCTGAAAAGGGTAATATTTTTTTAGGAGAAAAAGAGATTACTAGGGAATCCATTGAAAAAAGAGGCATCGGAATGGTATTTCAGAACTATGCACTATTTCCTCATATGACTGTTTATGATAATGTAGCATATGGTTTGAAAATAAAAAAACTAAAAAAAAGAAAAATTAATGAGAAAGTAAACCAATATTTATCTCTAGTTAACCTAGACGGTTATGAGAGCAGAAAGGTTTCTGAACTGTCAGGTGGTGAGCAACAACGGGTTGCCTTAGCAAGGGCTCTTGTTGTAGAACCAAAAGTCTTACTACTAGATGAACCTTTATCAAATCTTGACGCAAAACTTAAAGATAAAATGCGTTTAGAACTAAAAGAAATTCAGCATAAACTGGGTGTAACAACTATTTTTGTAACACATGATCAGGTAGAAGCGCTAACTTTATCTGATAGAATAGCTGTTTTCAATAAAGGCAACTGCATACAAGTAGGCACACCAAATGAAATTTATTTAAAACCTGTAAATACCTTTGTAGCCACATTTGTAGGAGATACAAATTTATTTGAAGCTAAAAGCTTTCCTTTTGATATTTCAAATAAAAATAATGAACCCTACATTTCTGTTCGACCTCAGGATATTAAAATAAGTAAAGCCTCAAATCAAGATGCTAATGAATGCTTTGGCGTTGTCAAAACTATCAAAACAAGTGGAGCTTTACTAGAATACAGTGTTATTGTTAATAATCTTTTAATTAAAGTGGTTACTCTAAATAGTTTAGATAAAAGTATAGAATTTGAAGTTGGTGAAAAAGTTTATTTAAGTATAGATACAAACAGAATTCAGCGACTAAAGGAGTAAAGTAGGTGAATTTATATTGATTAAAGAAATAACTGTAAAAAAAACAAAAAGTTTATCGTGGATAATGATTGCACTATTACTATGGATTTTAGTTGGCTTTATACTGTATCCTGCTCTAAAAACATTTTGGATAAGTATCACTAATGAAGATGGCATTACCCTATCTAAATACATAGAAATTCTCACAACTGATACTAGTTTAACAGCTTTAAAAAACACCATTATCTTAGGTATCTTAACAGTGATTGTCTGTGGCATAATTGGTACATCTTTAGCTTTTTTTGTGAACTTTTTTAAATTGCCTTTTAAAAAGCTTATAGACAAACTTCTGTTACTTCCTTTAGCATTACCTGGATTAATAATTGTATTTGCCTTTGTTCAACTTTATGGAGAAAGTGGTTTGGTTACTAAGACTCTGGAATCTGTTTTTCAGTTAAAAAATCCCCTTTACCATCTTCAAGGATTAAAGGGTATATTATTTATTCATGCTTACACACAATATGTGTATTTTTATATGAATGTATCAGTAGGAATTAAACATATAGATCAATCAGTGATAGAAGCAGGACGAAGTCTAGGAGCATCAAAACTAAAAATTTTTTGGAGTGTAATACTGCCCTTTATCAAACCAGCTCTTATAGGCTCTAGCATTATTACCTTTATGACAGGTATTGGTTCTTTTTCTGCACCAAGCATTATTGGCGGCAGTTTTAAAGTAATGACAACTCAGATTTTATTGTCAAAAGCAAATAATTATATGTCCATAGCAGCTGCAGAAGTTGTTTTATTGATAATAATATCTATGGTGTATTTAACCATAGTTAGACTATATGAAAATAAGAATAAGTTCGTTTCTTCTGTAAAGGGGATTACAATAAAACCCATTAAAATAGAGAATAATATTTTTAAGTGGCTCTTGATTATACTCTCTTTGCTATTAGTAGCAATTATTATTTTACCTGTAGTTACAATTATCATCCTTTCCTTTGTAAAACCTGGAACATGGATGATTGATATTTATCCTAGAGAATTTTCTTTTGATAATTATTTAAAAATATTTACAAAAACAAGAGCATTCGCTCCTTTTATAAACAGTATCAATATGTCTGCTCTTACATCATTATTTTGTGTTGTGGTTGCACTGCCTGCATCCTACATCATTGTAAAGACAAATAGAAAAATCAAATTTCTGATAGAGTTTTTAGTCATGTTACCTTGGGCTATGCCAGCAAGTGCTATTGCTATTAATAGTATAAATGCTTTTAATAAACCTTCTATTTTCACTTTTAACAAAGTTTTAGTTGGTTTATATATATTACTTCCTATTGCTTATTTTGTTAGCTTGCTACCATTGATGGTAAGGTCAACAACACTTTCTCTTCAAAATTTAAATGATACTTATATAGAAGCTTCAAGGTGCCTAGGAGCAAATTGGTTACAAACATTTCGAAGAATAATTCTACCAATTATAGCTCCAGGTATTATTGCAGGTCTTTTATTAGTCTTTGTTAGAAGCCTTGGCGAGTATTCCATATCGGTTTATTTATACACAGCATCAAATAAACCTATCTCAATTGCTATGGTTAACGGTATTTTTGAATATGAAATAGGCTTGGCAATGGCTTATGGCTCATTAATTGTCCTATTAACCTTTGTAGGAATGATTTTAATTAAGGGAGTTTCTATAAAAAATGAAAAAGGAGTATAGAAATGAAAATAGATCATATAACCAATACATTTAAAGAAAATAATGAAGATGGCTACGGAATCACTAAACATTCATTTTGGGTCATTGACGGTGCCTCTTCTTTAAATAAAAATAACTATACCGATGAGGGCAATGATGTTGTATGGATGGTTAACTGGTGGAATAAATACTTAAATGAAACTATTGAACAGCTTGATAGAACCATCATTGATATATTAGAAACAGGAGTAATTAAATTAAATGAAGACTATTCCAAATTTGTAGATATTGAAAGCTTATCAAAACTAGACAGAGCTTCAGCAGGCATTTCAATTGCCAGGATTAATAAAGAAACATTAGAATGTTTTGTATTAGGCGATGTTGAGATTAATCTCAAAACAAAATCAGGAGACATTAAGCACCTGAGTGATGGTAAAATCAAATGTTTAGATAAGGAAGTAATAAGTTTAATGTTAAATAACCCTAATAGAGAAAAAGAATTGGTTTTTAAAGGTTTTACTAAAAACGAGTTGAAGTTGTTGAGAAATAATAGAATGAAAATGAATACTAAAGATGGTTACTATATACTTGAACATGAAAAGGAATCTATAAAAAAAGGTATTTACAAAGAATTTAAGTTAAAAGACATAGATGAAGTATTGCTTATGTCTGATGGTTATGCACAATTGTATAATAACTATCGATTGTCTGAATTATTTATAGAATGTAAAACTCGAGGTGTCAAAAATTTATTAGAAGAGCTACGTTCATTGGAGAAAAATGATAAAGCTATGAGAAGTCGTAAAAGACTAAAATTACATGATGATTGTACTGCTATATATTTTGATGTTTCTGAATGTGAAATGATTTGAAAAGTTTTTATAAATTAGTACATTTAACCAAAAAGGTTATCATAGTAAATACTACGGTAACCTCTTTTATAGCTAACTATAACTATTTTAATACTCAATTGGTTTCTTGCTTTTTATATGTTCAATAGAATCTTTTATAATTTCTTTTAAAACTTCCAAATCAATATCATCAAGTTTATTAATATATAAACAAGATTTACCTATTTTATGTTTTCCCAGTTTTGATAATAAATCATCGTACTTTTTGAAACCATTCATAATGTATAAAGCTAGATTTTGCTTTCTTGGAGAAAATCCAATCATCATCCATTCATTAATACCCGTAGTATTTTCATACTCCATTGTTCCAAATCCAACAATGCTACTTCCCCACATAACAGGCTCTTCCTTAGTTATTTCTTTCATTATGTCAAGTAATACTAACGCGTCTTCTCTTCTCGTTTTGTGTTCTACTGATAACAAAAATTCCATTGAATTTTTATCATTCTTTTTTGTCTTTAATTCAGCCATAATATCACCACCTCATAATTTAAAACATACTTTTATTTATTATACCACAACAAAAAAACTGCTATCCAAATCTAATAACAGCTATTATAAATTAATATTTAGTTTTTTCTATTTATCACAAAAACTTTTTATTAGTGAATTAAATTTTTCAGGATTTTCCCAGAAAAGCATATGTCCACAGTCTTCAAAAAATTCTACTCTACTATTTGGTATTTTTTCAGCTACATAGGCACTTCCTTGCCAAGGAAACACATTGCTTTTTCTAGCAACTAAAACCATAGTAGGAATATTGATATATGGTAATAAATCTCTCCAATCGAGATTAGTATGGTCTTTCATTATTTCATCAGATAAAAACTCTAAATCTTTTTCAGATGGTTCATGATTCATGCAACCTTGAACAAGAAGTATAGGCTCACCTTTCCAATCATAAATACTTAGAAAATATAATTAAGGCCTAAAAGTTTATTAATTACTTTTAGGCCTTAATTATATTTCTTTAATAAATACATTTTCTAAAAAAATTATTCACATTCACTTTTATTCTCAGAAATTGAATCAAATGAATTATTTATTTTTTCAACTACTCCATCTAATTTAATTTCAGTTTCTTTTTTCATAAACTTAAGCTTCCATCCTGAAATCAATGAAAGTAAAAGTGCAATAATTGTAAATGGACATGCAAAAACTAACAGTAAAATAAACACCAATAATGGAAGTTTCACAGCTACTTCACTTTTTTTATAGACTAAGAACTTGTATTCCATGCTCTTATTAAACAAAGTTTTTAATTTTCCTATAAAACCTGATGAATTTTTAAAACTCTTTGTTTTATTTTTCTGTTCTAAATAAACAAGTGCTTCAACTAAGTTATCATCATTCTTTTCTAATGCTTCTTTTGCCTCCTCATAACTAACATTTGCTCTCTTTCTTATTAAATCAATTTGTTCAATATTTATTGACATTTTATTACCTCCTATTTGATAAGTTACTTTATACTTATACTATAGAACGTAATCATTAAAAAAAGTTTAACCAAAGATTAAAATTAGATTAGAAGTGTTATTCTAGATTTAACTCCGTGACTATTAATTTTATCATTTTACATTTAACACTTTTTATAAGTTAATTATCTTCTTGTTTCCCATTTATTACACCATACATTTTCGTTGTATGAACCTTTAAATTCTGATTCGCCCATTATTTTTTGGATTGTTTGTCTAATAACTGTTCTTGTATCTTTATAAGCATTAATATATGTTTTTACCATAGGCACATCTGTTAAATGAGTAGTAAAGTTTAATGATACAAATACAGTAGGTAACTCGTGTACATACCATGGAATATCAGTAGACATTGGACATTTCCATCTAATACGGTAATTATTTTCAGCTGCATATCCTACTATATCAGCAAAAACTAGTGCTGCATCCCAATTTTCAGAGTATTCAGCAGTTTTACCTTTTAGTCTTCCTGTACCATCGTTTAAAGTAACTTCAAAGCCTACTCTTTCAAGTTCTTCAATAATTATTTTCTCAGCGTCATTTGATCCATGTGTAATACCACCAATTTCACCAAATAAGGTATGAAGCTTTATTCTCTTATGAGTACTTGGTTTGATTGGTAACTGATTTAGAGTATTTTTAACAAGTGTAATACCTTTATCAGCAGCTTCTTCAGCCATAGCTAAATGTTCTTCACAACCAATAGCTTTGAGGCCTTCTTTATCTGGTATTAATGTGCCTTCTTTTTGTTTAATATGAAGTTTTAATGAAGCTTTTAACCCTAAAATTCTTCTTAAAGCATCCTGTAAACGCTCTTCTGTAATTACACCATTTTTATATCCATCTAACATGAAGTTAAAATCTTCTTCTATATCGTTGAAGAATAAGAACATGTCACAACCAGCAGCTATTGCAGCAGGTACATAATCCCTACGTTTCATAGCAGCTGCCATACCTATCATATGAGAAGCATCTGTAATAACTAAACCATTAAAACCTAATTGTTCACGTAATAATCCTGTTATTAATTCTGGTGCTAATGTTGCAGGCAAAATATCTTTGTCTTCCATTTCTGGTACTAATTTTTTTTGGTACTCTGGTAATGCAATGTGTCCAGCCATAATAGACATAACACCTTCATCAATTGCATGTTTATACACTTTGCCAAAGCTTTCATCCCACTCTTCACAACTAAATTCATTTACACCTAAAACTAAATGTTGGTCACGTTCTTCAGTGCCATCACCAGGGAAATGTTTGATACAAGATGCAATATTACTTTGTCTTAAACCTTTGATATAAGCACTTGTATATTTAATAACTGGTTCTGGTGTTGTTCCATATGCTCTAGTATTAACAATTGTATTTCTCCAGTTGAATAAAATATCTGAACATGGATCGAAGTTCCAGTTTACTCCCAATGCAGTAGCCTCACGACCACTTACATATCCTACATTATAAGCTACTTCTTCGCTACCTGTAGCTTCAACCTGTGCAGCTGATGCGATATATGTACCATCTTTCGTTGCACCGTCACCACCAGCATCGCAATTTGCTGCTATCAACATAGGTACTTTACTTAATCTTTGTAGTTCTGATAGCAATTCATATACTTGCTCAGAGTCACCACCGTGGTATCTTGCCCCACCAACGTGGTATTTATCTATTAATTCTTTAGCTTTTTCATTATCAAAGTCCATAAATAAGTTAACAAATAATTGACCTATTTTTTCTTCTATTGACATTCCTGAGATGATACTTTCCACCCATGCGATATCTTCGTCATTCAAGTAAAAAGGTTTTGCTTTTAAATTTACCATGTTTTTACCTCCTAATAAGTTTAGTTTATTTTAATGTTGAATTGAATTCGTCTATTATTTTTTCTTGATATTCTCCTCTGTAGCTCCCATCAATAAATTTGGGTAATGCTTCAGAAGCTAACCGAGTCCATGAAAAATCTTCTTTACCAACAAGTATAGGATAATATAAAGCACCATTGGTTACTGCCGCTTTTAAATCACCAGGTGCATCTCCCACCATTAATATTTTATCATCTGAATAACCATACTCTTTTAAATCACTTATACAAGCTGCCTTGCTACCCGCTTCTTGTCCAAGCATCACTTGCACATAAGGCGCAAGCTCATGTCTTGTCCATTCGTCATTTACAGCACTTCCATTGGCAGAAGAAACAATGGCAATATCTGCAACAGAACTTATGGCTGCTAATCCTTCTTTTACATTGGAAAAAGGTTTGTCATCCTTAGGTAATTCTGTAATAGCCTTATTAACAGCTTTACTCCATGCCAATGTCTTAACTAATTGCTCATCTCCTGTTTTTTCAATTGCTTTTTTCAGTGCAGGATTTGACAGTTCCGGTGAAGTCTCATTCCATTCAAGAATCGATGAAAAGTCAGGCATATCAATTCCATTAGCTGCTAAAAGTTCAAAAGTTTTTACAAGACCTTTAAAACGGTTAATTCCTCTTGTTTTTGAATACAAATTAACCTTATTCCAAGTTTCAAGAAATTTCTTTTCCACATCTTGTAATTCCCATAGTTCTATTGCTTTCGGTGCAAAGCATTTTCTGTGTTTTACTTCCATGGTGTCCATGGCACAACCATCAGAGTCAACGCACACTAAAAACCCTTTGCTTTTTCTATATTCTGCTATAGTATCTTTCATAGTTTGTCCTCCTTCGAATATTGGTTGTAGCTCATTGCAATACTGCAATCATCTATGTTAATTACTTTTTAGTTTATCACTTAGTGTGTAATGAAGCTTTCATTATTTGGACTTTATGTGTACAATTATTGTTTTTTACAGTAGTCTTCTATTATTTAGACTTCTGTTCTCACACGATTAATATATTTAGATAAATTAGGCTTTAATTGAATTACAAGTAGTGCAGCCATTATTAATCCTCCACCAACAAATAATCTATAGGTAATTACTTCATTTAAACATAGAATTGCAGCAATGGTGCTTGAAACAGGATTCAAAGAATTTATTAGGCTCATTTTAGTGGGTGTTGAATATTTGAATCCTAAACTGGTTACATAAAAAGTAAAACCAATAAGTATACCACCTAATAATAGTGGCCAACAAATTGTTAAACTTATACCACTTGAAAAATCATCATTCATAAAAGCAAGCACTAAAGCCAAAATTCCTGAAATAAACATTTGAATAGTTGTAAAAACAACCGGATTGCACTCATTCTTCTTCATAGCAAAAGATGAAAAAGTCATATGTAAAGCAACCATCACTGCAGCTAATATAGTTAATATATCACCGATATTTATATTACCAAACCCATTCTCCAAAGTTAAAAATACCAAACCACACATAGCAATAACAACACCAATTATGGTATGTTTATCTATTTTTTGTTTGTACACAAAATAGTATAAGAATGGCACAAACACAATAGATGTTTGATATAGAAATGCGTTTTTGCTTGGAGTTGTGTATACAAGCCCTAAAGTACCTAAGTAAAATGATAAGAAAAAAATGATACTTGCAAAAATGGCTAATATAAAATATTTTTTATTTATAGAGAATATTTTATCTCGTAAATATATCGATAGAATAAGTCCACCAATCAAAAACTGTGTAGCTACGATTGCATATGCACCAAAACCATTATTTATACTCAATTTATTAAATACAACTCGAAACCCTCCAACAATAGCCATAATAATTAAAAAGTTTTCTACACTTTTTTGTTTACTATTCCCCATAATAATTTCTCCTTCTGCTAAATGTATAATTGTAAAAAAGATTTAGGCTTTATGATTATTGTCTATTTTACCCCATCTTTTTTTCAAATTAAAAGCTGCGCTTTTAGGTTGTCTAGTTCGTGTAAATACACCTTTTTTATTTCCGTCAACCCTCATAGGTCCTTCTGTAGTTTGGAAATCCGCAAAATTCCAAACATGCTCCCCTATTACATTTTCGTATGAATCAAACATTTTATGATATGCTTCTAAAAAATTAATTTGATATTCTTCAGAGAACGTTACACTAGGCAATTTATGAATACCGCTCATTGTATCTGCACCATACTCAAAGAAGATAATTGGTTTACCAGGTGTTGAAAATTCATCTAAATCTTTTTTAAAAATCTCCATAGCATCAACAAATTCTTCACCAGGTTTAACATACCACCCCCAATATCTGTTTAATCCAATTACATCTACATATTGATGTAATTTGCATTCTTCAAATTTAATTTCCATATAGTGTGTATATGTTAATGGTCTATTCTGAACATCTAAAGCTCTTGCATGAGAATATACTTCTTCAAAATATTTCTCACATGCTGAGTCTTTACTGTCCGGTTCATTAGTCAAGCACCACATTACAACACAAGGATGGTTTTTATCACGCTTTATCAGTCTTTCAACTTCTAATTTATGGTACTGAAGTGTTTCAGTTTGAACTATTTCTTCCGAAAATACAGGTTTATGTTCAACTTTAACTACAGCTTGGAATCCTACAGCAGCAACTTCATCAACAACAACAATACCTTTCCTATCAGCTAATTGATAAAATTCTTCCGCGTATGGATAATGAGATGTTCTTACACTATTTGCATTTATCCAATCTAACAATTCAAAGTCACGCAAAGCAACTACTGGATCAAAACCACGACCATGGTATTCGGAATCTTCATGTTTACCAAATCCCTTAAAGTAAAATGGATCGCCATTAATTAAGAAACGATTACCTTTTACTTTAACTGTACGAATACCAACTTCAATATAATATTCATCAACCACTTTTTCACCCTTCACAATTTTAGCTCGAAAATTATAAAGGTATGCATTACCTGGTTGCCACAATTTTGCATCATTAATAGTTATTTCACCATTATTACCTTCAGCTTCTGCTACTAACTTTTTATCTTCATCATACACTTCAATGTTAACTTCATTATCCCCTGATGTTTTAACATCATACTTAATAATTCCCTCTTTACCATTAATATCTGTAACTACAGTAATATCTTCAATTCTTTCCTTTGGTGTTACAACTAACTTAACTGCTCTATGCAACCCAGCATAGTTAAAAAAATCAAAGTGAGGTAATACAACTTTTCTACCATCAGCTAAAGTGCTAGTTCTTCCTAGTGGCAAAGTAGTAAAATCTAAAAGATTGTTAACTGCTACCACTAAAGTATTTTCTTCTCCATACTTAACTACATCATTAAGCTTTACAGCAAAGGGCATAAAACCACCTTTATGTGTCCCCATTTCTTCACCATTAACCCATACTTCTGCTTTATGTGTAGCACTTCCAAAACGAATTTCTAAGTTCTTATTTTCCAATTCTTTTGGTATAAAAAATGTTCTTTCATACCAAACATCACCTGCATGATTTCTAATTTTCTTTTCAGTAAAAATATCATTAAAACTAGATGGTACAGCCATTAATACTGAATCTACCAACCCATTTGTCCAACCTTTTTGTCTTCCATTATGATCTGTATCAATCTTAAACTTCCAATATCCACTTAAATCAACAACATATCTTTGTGATGTTTCTCGCGGATATAACATTGAATCATATAAATTCATCATAGACACTCCTTCTTTTAATCATATTATCAAAGTAAATAAGGAGGCATATATGCCACCTTATTCATTTTGTTTCTCATCCTTCACATAACATCACTATATTATCCCATTTATTTGAAGTCTGTAGCTAAAACTATTCACATTAAACCTTCACTTATTTCCAATAAATTCAAGAAAGAAACTAATATGACCATAACTATTTCTTGTAAGGTTTTTAAGAAAGTATTTTCTCTAAACCCTACAGAATATATAATAAAAGTGAATCACTTAGTTCAAACTACTAAATGATTTTGATATTGTTTAAACATATAATCGTATTATCATAAATTAATCTTATAATTTGAATAACTATAAAGGGCTGCCTTAGACAGCCCTTTATAATTACATTAAAATTTATAAATCTTAAGCCTCAGCAGCTGCTGCTTCTTTAATAACGCTTGATGCCTTCTTATCTGCAATTCCCTTATTAACTTTTTCCATCATAGGACCATCAAGAGAATAGAATTTCATTGCTATAATTGAAGCTAAATGTCCTAGTATTGGAAGACCAAAAACACAGAATAATATACCAATATAGAACTTTGAACTAACTGCAGTATTTGGTTGGATTACACTATTTCCATAACCTGCCCATGCAATAACCATTCCAATTATAAATGTAGCTAAAGATGAGATCATCTTATCAACGAAAGAAAATAATGTTCCCATCATTCCAGGTATAAATCTTCCACTTCTATAAGTTTCATAATCAGCACAGTCTGCTATCATAGGTATAACAATACCAGTAGATAAATTCATTATACCGTATTGTACTGCCCATATGACTAGAAGTATTATAGTACCTGTAGAAGTTTTAGAAAGTATTGGTACCAAAGCAACAATTGCAATTAACATTATCAAACTTATCCAACTTGCTCCTACAAAAGCCTTTTTTATTCCTGTTTTTCTTGAATAGTTTACACCAACAATTGTTATGAAAATAACTGGTATAATACATCCAAGTGAATATTTTCCCTGTAAAGCAGTATTTAATAAAATATTAGAGAAGAAATATATCTGTGCACCTCTTATAGCTGTACTTGCAAGTTTATCCGTTGACGCAGCAACAACAAGCAATTTTATAGGTCTATTATTCTTTATAATATCCACATAGTCCTTAAACTTAACTTTTACCGCATTTTCACCTAGTCCAAAGAATTCTGTTCTATCTTTTTCCCATAAACCTATTATTGCTAAAACAGTACATATAAACGATGCTGACATGAAAAGTAATGAAGCATTTTTCCAAAGTAAAGGATCAATCATATTTTGGGGATATTTAGGTGCCATAACAGTTGCTAAAAAATACGTACCGCCACTATATACAATAGCAGTATAAACAGCATCAAACATTGTAAACAAAGGACGTTGTTTAGGATCATTTGTCAAAGCTGCCTGCGCACCTTTTGTTACTGTACATTGTAGTGTATAGCCTAGAATAAATAATCCATACATTACAGATGTAAACAAATATTTTTGATTCATTGCCCAATGATCTGGAGTTCTAAATATTGCAAGTACGGTTGTAACTATTATTATATTACCTACTAACATAAAAGGTCTAAACTTTCCAAACTTCCCATCTGTTTTATCCATAAAAAATCCTATTAATGGATCTGTTACTGCATCAAATAAACGCATAGCCATTGCAATTGTACCTACAATTGCTGCTCCAAGACCGAGAATGTTTTGACTGTAGAACGCGTAATACAGCATCATAAAAAAGGCAAAATTAGTTGCAGCATTATTTAGAGCAAAAAATCCCACCTGCCATGTTTTTGCACTATTGTAATTATTTTCTCGTTTTTCTTGAACACTCTTTCTTTGTTTGTTACTCATGATTATTCCTCCTAAAATATTAAATTTAAAGTATAATACCATGTGCACTTATAAATTTAGAATTACATCTACCCTCCCTTTATGTTTTTTCCAAGTTACCATTTCCGCCCTCTATTTACTATTTCAAGAAGTAGACAAGTTATAAACATAATTAATTATTATATAAATAAAGGATAGAAAGCATAACCGTTTACATAAAATTAATTGCTTTGTGTTGACTTAACTCTTTATGATAATAGGTTATCACTTTTAACCGAATTCTTCTTTCAATATTTTGGTTTAATGTATACAATTATTGTTTTATTCAAAATTTTCTGTTATTATATCGTTGTCTTTTAGTTATAGATTAAATATAATCAATATCCGTTTACATAAAATCAATTGTTTTGTGTTAACTCAACTCTTTATGATAGCATCTTATCATTTTGTATCGAATTGTTCTTTCATTATTTCAGTTTAATGTATACAATTATTGTTTTATTCATTTTTTTTTGTTATTATAATATTGTAAGCTGAAAAGAGGTGTTGAAAATTTTGATAGAAAAAAGCAATATAGACATGGAAGATATTTCTAAAATCTGTTGGCTTATACAAAAAATAACAGACTTAGATGTTGAATTTATTGATGAAACCCAAGAGCCAAAACTACAATTAATCAACACCAAATTCCCAATAATATTGGAGCATTCAAAGATTCAGCATTACTTATCTATACATGAGCATTTAAGCGATAAGTCACCTAAGTATTTTTACTATTATACAAATACATTTCACCTAAGCTATATCTCTGTTGGTATTTGGCATGATAGCATATATAAAGGAGCAATTATCGTTGGTCCTTTTCTTTCTACAATTCCTAACGATAAATTTATAAACAATATCATTCATAAAAATCAATTACCAATACACATTCGATTAAAATTGCAAGAATTCTTAAAAAGTTTAACTAATATTGATCCTGATGATTATAAGAATATTGGAAATTTGATTATAAATCTATGCGCAAACAAATTCATTGATGGACAAGCAATTTTTTCAGATGATATTAGAACTAACATAAATATACAAAGAAATTTAAAGGAGGAGAAAGATTCAGATAATATTATAGAAATGAGATACAAGATAGAAAAAGAACTCCTACATGCTATTGAAAAAGGTTCAACGGAAGATGCAATTAAAATTTGGGGTAGATATGAATTTAATGGAACATATAGAGTCCCTAATAATCCATTAAGAGCTTTCAAAAATCTAGCTTATACTTCTAATAGTACGTTTAGAATAGCAGCAGAACGAGGAGGGCTTCATCCTGTTTATATTCATAGTATTTCAGATAAGTTTGCTATTCAAATAGAAAAGACTACAAACCTCTCTGAATTGCATAATCTTCAATTAACTATGGTCACTGAGTATTGTGATGCAGTAAAAACATTATCGTCAAAGGGCTATAGTCCTCTTGTTCAAAAAGCTATTAACAATATAAATTTTTATTTTAGTAATCCCATTTGTTTAAAGTCTGTAGCTGAAAATATTCACGTTAATCCATCTCACCTTTCTAAAAAATTTAAAAAAGAAACTAATATGACCATAACAGAGTTCATTAACGAAAGAAGGATAGATGAAGCAAAATTTTTGATTGGACAAGGCAATAATTTAATAACAGACATAGCAATTTTAGTAGGTTTCAATAACCATAATTATTTTTGTAGGGTTTTTAAAAAAGTAACTTCTCTAACTCCTTCGGAATATATAATGAAAATAACTACTAAATAAGAAAGCTGCCTCATAATGAGTCAGCTTCTTTGTATTTCTTTAATATTTATAAATCTTAAGCATCAGTAGCTGCTGTTTCTACAATAGCTCCTGCTGCCTTTTTATTATTAATTGTTTTCTTTACTTTTTCCATCATAGGAGCATCAAGATAGTAGAATTTCATTGCTATAAGTGAAGCTAAATGTCCTAGTATTGGAAGACCAAAAATACAGAAAAGTATACCAATATAGAACTTTGAATTAACTGCAGTATTTGGTTGGATTACACTATTTCCATAACCTGCCCACGCAATAACCATTCCAAGTATAAATGTGGATAAAGATGAAATCATCTTATCAACAAAAGAAAATAGTGTTCCCATCATTCCAGGTATAAATCTTCCACTTCTAGATGTTTCATAATCAGCACAGTCTGCTATCATAGGTATAACAATATTAGTTGATATACCCATTACACCTGCTTGTACTGCCATTAAGCATAGAAGTATTATAATACCTGTACTAGACTTAGTAAGCATTGGTGTTACAACAAGAGTTAAAATTAACATTAACATGCTTCCCCAAGTTGCTCCTACAAAAGCTTTTTTTATCCCTGCTTTTCTTGAAAAGTTTACACCGATTATTGTTATAAGCATAACTGGAATAACGCTTGTGAGAGAAAATTTTCCCTGTAATGCCGTATTTAATAAAATATTAGAGAAGAAGTATAACTGTGCACCTCTTATAGCCGTGCTTGCAAGTTTATCCGTTGAAGCAGCAACAACAAGCATTTGTATAGGTCTATTATTTTTAAGAATATCCGCATAATCCCTAAACTTAACTTGTACTGCATTTTCACCTAGTCCAAAGAATTCTGTTCTATCTTTTTCCCATATTCCTGTTATTGCTAAAATAGTAAAAATAGCTGATAATATCATGAAAAGTAATGAAACATGCTTCCAAAGTAAAGGATCAATCATATTTTTAGGATATTTAGGTGCCATGACAGTTGTTACTAAAAATGTACCTCCACTGAATAAAATAGTATTATAAATAGCATCAAACATTGTAAACATAGGACGTTGTTTTGGATTATTTGTTAAAGCAGCTTGTGCACCCTTTGTTACCGTACATTGTAGTGTATATCCTATAATATATATAGCATACATTACAGTTGTGAACATATATTTTTGATTTGTTGCCCAATGAGCTGGAGTTCTAAATATTAAAAGTACAGTTATAAATAATATTACATTACCTACTAACATAAAAGGTCTGAATTTTCCAAACTTCCCATTTGTTCTATCTATAATAAATCCTATTAATGGATCCGTTACTGCATCAAACATACGCATACTCATTGCTATCGTACCTATAAGCGCTGCTCCAAGACCAAGAATGTTTTGAGTAAAGAACGCATAATAAAACATACAAAACATGGCAATATTAGTTGCAGTGTTATTTAAAGCAAAAAATCCTATCTGCCATGTTTTGGCACTATTATAATTTGTTTCTTGATTTGCTTGTACACCATTTTTTTCTTTGTTAATCATAATTTTTCCCCCTTTAATTAATTTTTTATATTTCAAGACTTTAAGTCTTAGAAATTTCAACTGTTAACGTTTCCATTCAACCTAAAAGTTTAATATTATCTACAAAATAGTTACCATATCTCTAAAACCAGGTGCAGGCATTAGGCCTGCACTAAGTCCATTGCAATTTAAAATAATTCACTATATCCCATTTTCTTAAGATTATCCATACTAATTTGTAGTGATTCAAAAACATCTCTACCATATGTCATATCCTGCTCAATTGGCATAAATTTTACATCTGACTCTTCACAAGCTTTAATTATTCCTTCAAAATCAAGAGAACCTTCTCCTATTTCAGCAAATTGAACCATTTTAAATAAATCTTCATAGCCAGTTAATTTTTCAGGAGTAACAATTCTATAGTCTTTTAAATGTACAAGTTCAACTCTCCCTTTTAATTTTCTGATCCAATCAATTGGATTTTGTCCCCCTGCTTGTAACCAATGTACATCCAATTCAAAACCAACATATTCTGGATCACTATTCTCTACCAAAATATCCATTGCCAATTTACCACCTACTCTTTCAAATTCAAAATGGTGGTTATGATAAAATAATTTCATACCATGTTCGTTTAATCTTTTACCATATTCATTCAATTCCTTAGCAAATTCAATATATTTTTCTTCTTTGCCCATATAATGAACTGGAAGCATACCTATCCTCAAGTATTTACAATCCAATGTTTTTGCATCCTCAACAATTTTATCGAAATCATCTTTAAGCGTATCAAATTTTATTTGAGGCATAAAATTTTCAGTAACTGCACTTAAAGCACAAATATCCATACCTAATTCATCGATAGCTCTTTTCATTTCTGTGATGTTCTCTTCAGACATTTCTACTTGAGATATTTCTACAGCATTATACCCCATATCTTTTAATTTTTTTAAAGTATTGTAGATCCCGTCTTCTTTAATTTTTTCTTTTAACATCATCATTATTACTGCTACTTGTGGCTTGCTCATTATTTGATTCCTCCCTATTTTTATTAATTTACTAATTTTTATGAAGTGATTGTTTCTTCTTTTTCTCTTCTCTCTTCATCAATTCTTTTTTGTAATTCTTCAAAGAATAAGTCTTCATCAAGTGGCAATTCAACTTCTTTACCTAACCAGCTTGATAAGTGCATTGCATTCGTAATTGTTAATGCGTTTATACCTTCTTCACCATTAGCTGCTAATGGTGTTCCATTTTCAATGGATGCTACAAATGCTTCTATTACCTCTGCGTGTTGTCTTCCCCATGCAGATTCAACTTCAATCACTTCTTCTTCCATAACATCTTTTAATCCTTGACCTGTAAATATAGCTTTAACATCTTCAAATGTAAGTTTTTCATTTAATTTATTTTCAGATTCTTTTAATGTTTTTAAGATGATTTTTTTGCTATTTTCAACAATAACTTTACCTTTATCACCAAAGATTTCAAATCTATCTGTTCCCATAATGTCATGTGTACATGTAATAAATACACCTGTCGCTCCATTTTCATATTCTACAACAGCTGTTACATCATCATCTACAACAATATCACGATGTGAACCATAGCTAATTTTAGCATTCACTTTTTTAGGCATACCACATAACCATTGCCATAAGTCAATTTGATGAGGTGCTTGATTAATTAGGACACCGCCGCCTTCACCTTCCCATGTTGCTCTCCAACTACTCATATCATAATAAGCTTGTGGACGCCACCATGTAGTAATCATCCAGTTTGTTCTTCTAAGTTCACCTATTACACCACTATCCATGATTTCTTTTAATTTTTGATATAATGGATTCATTCTTTGGTTAAACATCATACCGAATTTTACATTAGGTTTTGATGCTGCTACTTCATTCATTTCTTTTACTTGTTTCGTATATACACCTGCTGGTTTATCAACAATTACGTGAATATCTCTATTCATGGCTTCAATAGCCATTTCTGGATGTAAATAATGAGGTACTACAACCATTACCACATCTATTTCTCCACTGTCTAACATCTCTATGTAATCTTCATAAATTTTTATATCTTCACCTAAGTTTTCTTTAGCCCACTCTCTTCTCTCTTCTCTGATATCACATATACCTGTTAGTTCAGCGCCTTTTACTTTCCCAACATCCATTCCCATGAATTTTCCATTTTTCATAACACTTGCATACATAGAGCCTTGTTGTCCTATACCAATAATCCCAATTCTTACACTCATTCTTTAGTCCTCCATTCATTTTTGTTACTTTTAACTTACTTTCTTTATATTTTTTAATACTGATAACAGTGAATTATACTGTAATTCATATGCTTCTTTACCAGTAAGACCTCTATCAACTTTGATAATTTCGTTTACATCTTCAAGCTCTAAATCTTTTAAAGATTCAAATACTGCTAGATGTGGTTCTAATGTTAAAAATCCTTCATATCCATTTTTAAAGATATCATTTAAAACCACCTCAATATTACCATCACCAGTTCCACATGGTACATTTTGATTTTCACCTTTTTCGGCATCTTTTATATGAATATATACAATGTGATCTTTAAGAAGTTTATATGCTTCTACTGTATCCACATGAACTTGTACAAAATTAGCAAAATCGAAGATTGCCTTGAAGTATGGAGAATTTACTTCATCTAAAATTGTTTTACAGTGTTTATCAGTATCTCCAAAAATATCTTTTTCGTTTTCATGCAGTAAGATAACATTGTGTTTTTCAGCAATCTTTGCAAAATTACTTATTTTTTCAACCACTTCATCTTTATAAAAATCAACAGCTTGTTCTTTTGGCATATAGAAACTAAACATTCTGATATATTTACAATCTAATACATTACAAAATCGGACTATATTTTCTAATTGATTTAACTGTTTTTTATATCCTTCTTCATCATCAATAAATACTTTTCCTATAGGAGAACCTATTGAAGAAACTTTTATTCCGTATTCATCTAATTTTGGTTTTATATAATCAGTAACTTCTTCCATTGTATAATCTGCAATGTTCTTCCCATTCAATCCTCTAATTGAAATGTATTTCATTCCCAATTCTTTAACTACTTTTAATTGTTCCTCGAAGCTATCAGAAATTTCATCTGAAAAACCTGATATTGAAATATTTTGCATATATTTTAACCTTCCTCTACTCTTATTTCTTCGATAAGCTTTAACACTTTTATACCTTCATTAAAAGAAACATAATTATCTGTATCATTCAAAACAGCATTATAAAAGTTTTGGATTAACTTTCCATGGCTTATACCAAAATAATTTTTAACACTCTTTGTAACTTGTTCTTTAGCAAGCAATTCAAAAGACTTCTCCTTTTGTAAATACAAAGCATTATTTATAAGCCGAAGGGCCCCTTCTTCAAATAATACTTCTATTTCAACCGGTCTATTATCAACATAGCAGTTAGTAGCATAGAATAAACCTATTGCTCCGTTACTATACTTTAAAATTGCCTCTGCTGTATCTTCAACTTCTATATAGTCTCTTAATAATCTTGTATTATGGGAACCTTCAACCCACTCTATTTCTCCTCCAAGCCACTGCATTAAGTCTAATGTGTGTATGGCTTGGTTTATTAAAACACCTCCACCTTCCGTTGCGTACTTACCTCTCCAATCACTTTCCGTATAATAACCAGCAGGTCTATACCAATTCACAAATGCTCTGATACCTTTTACTTCACCTAATGTCTTTTCATCAACATATTTTTTCAGAATAATAGATGTAGGGTTTAATCTATTTTGAAGAACAACACCTAACTTTGTGCTACTCTTTTCCAACACTTTTTCTACCTGAGATGCTTCTTTCATATTCATAACAACGGGTTTTTCACATAATACATTGACACCTTTTTCTAATGCATATATAATCATTTCCTTATGCAGATAATGAGGAGTACATATGTGTACAACATCAAGATTTTCTTCATCTATCATTGTTTTATAATCTTGGTATCCTTTACACTGATGCTTCTCTTCAAGTTCTTTAAGTTTATTAGTATCAATATCACTAACGCATACTAACTTAGTATTTTTATTGTTTATAATAATAGGAATATGAACTAAAGAAATTACACCGCAGCCAATAACACCTGTCCGTAACATAGAATTGCTTCACCTCCTTCTCAATTTGATTTTACCTTCTGGCCACTTAGACGGTAAATATACTATTCTTTACCTTGAATTTCATCTATGTTAGTTATTTCAATCTAATGCCCAAAATATAAGAATCTTAATATACCATTTTTTTTATATACATTTTTTCATATACCAAAGTTTTTAAAGCATTTATAGGAAATTAATACCAAAATTATATATTTTTCAAAATAGCAACAATTGTGCTAATTAAGTCAAAATAATAAGAGCAATATTTAATAATAATGTATATACTTATTATGTTGCTATGATAATCTGTTATTATTTCAAAGAAATATATCTTACTACAAAGAAGTAATATTATAATTTTTTAGGAGTGATATTCATGTTATTTGATAAAATAAAAAATAATAATTTGATCAAATGGTTTCTATCTTATTTATTAATATCTTTTGTATGTGCTTTTATATTAGGATTATTCTGTATGAAAATCGTAAACGTATTCCGTTACGAAGAGAATAGTAAGTTTATTGGAGAATTAAAAACTTCTATAACTTTATATGATAATAATATTGTAGATGGATTTAATGCTAGCAAAGATGGGGCATTTATAGTTATTGATGGACTTGGAAATTTACTTTATACAAGTAACTCTAGTTACAATCACATTTTTGACTCACTATCTAAACCATATTATAAAGAGGCTATTATTACTGAAGAAGTTGATGAAACTAAATATTGTCTTACTAATATTACGACTAATAATAATACATACTTACTTATAAAAAAGTATAAAGACATTCACTTAACTACTAACTACATAAAAGTTCTTTCTATATCAGCATTACTATCTTCTCTGATAATAAGCATTTATTTATCTTATCTATATTCAAGAAAGAATTTAGGATCTTTAAAAAAGCTTTTAGCCACAATAGATAAAGATAATGATTACTCAAAAAAAGAATTTGCATCCTATAAAAACTTTTTACTTTCAAATCTTATAGAAAATAATGAATTTAATCAATCTTTGATGACACTAAAAAATAAGTTTAATATCAATTTAGACAAACCATATTACCAAATTGCAATATTTCATATTAATGAATCAGAAAAAATTACCGAAAAAGATTTACAAAAGCTAGTTATAGAGAATGTTATCAATGAAATGTTTGGCAATACCTATGATGTGCATCTAACCACTTACAAAAATAATATTGTATCTATCATTAATTTCGATAGCTATGATGTAAATATTGAAAAGCTGCATATCAATAAAATTTTAGATAAAGCTATATACTTTTTTCATCATAGGATGAAGCTGAAAGTTACTATTACATTAAGTACTGCTATAAATGATATTAATAATCTCTGCAAAGGATATTCAGAAGCAGAAATAGCTTCAAAGTATATAACAGTTTTAGGAAAGAATAAAGTTATACCTTTTGAAGAATTATCTATAGAAAATGAAAAAAAGGGGCAATGTCGTAGATTATTAGTAGAATGTAATAAATTCAAAAACGCACTAAATAATAAAAATTACACTTTAGCAAAATCTATATTGCTATCTACCTTTGATATTCTAACTCTATCAATAGATGTACCATTTAAAATTGAAAATGAAATAACTGTGGTTAGTTTTATGCTTTATGATGCTATAGTTTACCAAACTAATCCTTGCACTAAAAATCTTAATATATTAGAAGATAAATTCTCAAATCTATCACCAAAACCTGAACTTGAAGAAATAAAAGACTGTTATATACAAATTCTAGATGTGCTACAAGCAGCTTACGAAAAGAAGAAAAATAATCACAAAGAAATAACAAATGAAATTTTAAATTATATACATAAAAATTATATGAAGCATGACTTATGTGTAAACAAAATAGCAGAACATTTTGATATGTCCTCTTCACAAATCAGTAATATATTCAAAAAAGATACTGGCAATACTATTCTAAAATATATACATTCTTATCGAATTATGGACGCAAAAAAACTCCTTAAAAATAACCATAAAGTTAATGAAATCGCAAGTACTTTAGGTTATTTAAATACTATGACATTTATAAGAGTATTTAAGAAATATGAAAATGTAACACCAGGAAGGTATGTAGAATCTTTAAGTAATAATTACTAATTCCAACACAATAAAATGGAAGCTGTTCTATCAACAGCTTCCTTTTTGGTTATTATGATTTTTTAATTTTAGTTAATTCTTTATTTAGAGTATATAACATTTTTTCACTAAATTGTTCTGGTGCCAATTCAGCCATGTTATCAACTACAAATGCTTGTGCCATTCCAAACATAGGATGCTCATCAAAGTCTCCCAGATACTTTTTAAGCACTGCTTTAACTTCTTCTTTTTCATAAAGTTCTCCAAAGGTACAACGTGTTGAATATACATCATCTGTAATTTCAAGTTCTTCAACTTCAACATTATCTAAGTCTGGCATCTCAAACCAGTTAGATACTACACCCCCTTCTTCTTCAGGAGCTTTATAGCTTTCATTTGGCTCAGCTACTTTATTAAATCTAGCTACATCTATAAAGTTATTACCATCTTGGTTAGCAATTACTTTAATCTCATTAATTCCATCTTTTAAAGCAACCTTTTCAAAAATAATGATTCTATCATCGCCTGCTTTTGTAGCCATCTCAGTTCCGTTTACGTAAAGTGTTAATTCAGAACAGTTAGTATATACTTTAACCTTTATTTCATCATCTGCTCTATCTACAAAACGCTTGCTTGTAATATGCACAAACTTTTCATCTGCCCAATGTGCTTTATACATATAAAAAGCGTCTTTTTTAATTTTTCTATCGTAAGTAACCAATCCTTTATTATTTCTTCCTTTAACGCCACCTTCATCTCTGATATTTGCACCGAAATCAAACATGTTCCAAACATATGTTGACCAAAGGTAAGGGCGTTCCTTAAAGATCTTCCACACTGTTTCATGATATAAAGCATGATATTCTTCTGTATAATCTTTTACTTTTGGATCATTACTATGATATTGTAAGATACCTTCTGCACCGTATTCAGATATACCTAATTTTACATTAGGATTAGTCTTATGGAATCCATCAAGCCATCCTGCAAAATCTTCAGCTTTACCATTATACCAACCATAATATTTATTATATCCAACGATGTCTGTCATATAATTATATTCATCTTCATCTGGCACGAACATAACATTTGCCATAGTAGATAATCTAGTAGGGTCTTCTTTTTTAGTTAACTCATTTAATTCTTTAACAAGTTTTCTAAGTTCTGGTCTTTCTCCACTAATTTGTATTTCATTTTGAATACCCCAAAACATAATTGATGGATGGTTATAGTTTTGTCTGATTAACTCAGTCATTTGTTGTTTAGCATTAATACCTTCTAATTCTGTTTTTGACATAACAGATATAAATGGTATTTCAGCCCATAGAACCATACCTTCTTTATCACATAAATCATAGAAATATTGGTTATGTTGATAGTGAGCTAATCTAATAGAAGTTGCCCCTACCTCTTTAATTATTTCTATATCTTCTTCTTGTTCTTTTTCCATAATTGCCCAACCCATATCTTTTCTATCTTGATGTCTTGAAACACCATTTAACGGAAGATGCTCGCCATTTAAGAAGAATCCTTTATCAGCATCAACTTCAAAATATCTTACACCGAAAGGAATTGATAGCTCATCCACAGTATCGTTAAAACTCACCATAGACACTTTTGCTTCATACATGTAAGGATTTTTTCTACCATTCCACAATGTTGGGTTTTCTATAACAACTGGCATCTCTACTTCTTTAGTTTCTCCTGCAGCTATCACCTCTTCTTTTGCTGCATAAGCTACATTATTACCTTCTGCATCTAAAATATCTGCCCAAAGTCTTACTTTCTTATCTTCTTCATTATCATTAACTAACTTTGATTTAATTGATAATGCAGCTTTCTCTTCCCTCACATCTTCTTGAACTATATAGATACCTTTTGAACCATAATCCATTAAATCAAAGTGAACATTATTAGCAATAACAATATTTACATCACGATAGATTCCTCCGTAAAATGTGAAATCTGCCATTTGAGGATATACATCGTCAACAACTGTATTGTCTACCTTTACTGCCAGTATATTCTTAGCTCCAAATTCAATAACATCACTTATATCAAATCTAAATGTAGAATATCCACCTTTATGTTGTCCCATATATTGGCCATTTACATATACATCAGTAATACTGTTAGATCCATTGAACTCAATAAATACTTTATTTCCTTGTGCTGTAGTTTCTATTACAAACTCTTTTCTATACCAACAAGCACCTTTATAAAAGTCAAATCCATTCGCTCCGTCAATAGCATTCCAAGTGTGAGGTACATTAACCTCCTCCCAACTTGAATCGTTAAATACTTTTTCCATTGCGTTAGCTTCATCTTGTTTTATGAATTTCCATGTACTATTAATATTAATAATTTTTCTCATTACTTTTCCCTCCGCGTTTTACCTAGTTTTAAAAGTTTAGGCTTATTTATATGTTTATTTATTATTTAAGTCATATAATCAACTAAGTTAAGTATATTATTTATTTTGTATTAATGCTCATACAATTTTGATTGAGTTTAGTACATATATTGCATATAAAACGATTACTTGTTATTATAATGGTAATGATAGTATAAGAAGGTGATATTATGATAGAAAAAATGAAATTTAATTTTAATGATTTGCTTAAAACATGTAATACATTAAGTGCTGTTACTAAAATGGATGTTAGGTTAATTGATAAGGATGGAAATCCAATTTTACAGTTGGTTAATCATAATCTTCCAGCAGTACTACAGAATTTGGAGAATGATTATCAAAATATTAATGATATCCTAAGAAATAATACAATTACTAGCTACTATTACTATATAAATTCCTATCGCCTTGAATATATTGCTTCTGGCATCTGGGAAAATAGATCCTTTCACGGTTTTATTTTAATTGGGCCCTTTATTTCGGTTATACCATCTAGAGATTTTATCACTGATATTATATCTAATAATAAACTACCAATTAGCGAGCGAAAACAGCTCCAAGAATTTTATCAATCATTACCCGTTATAAGTGGTAATGATTCTAATGATATTGGTGATTTGTTAGTTAATCTCTGCGGGCATTCCCATATTGATTCTGAACTAATAACCTCTGATATAATTAATCCAATAATTAATAAGGAGGAAATAAAGACTACTATAGCTGAAAGTAAAAATATTATAGAGTATAGATATAAATATGAAAAAAATCTGATGAACGCTATTTCAAAAGGAGATAACGATGAAGTAAATCGTATTCTTAAAGAAACTAATACTTTTTTTAATTTTAATGATAGAATCCCTGAAAGTCCTATTAGATCTCTAAAAAATTTATCATTAACATCAAACTCATTATTTAGAGTTGCAGCTGAAAGAGGTGGTGTTCATCCAATTTATCTTCATAACATATCAGAAAAATTTGCAATTATGATTGAAAGGGCTCCAAATCTACCTTATTTAAAAAAATTGCAAACTATAATGATAAATGAATATTGTGATGTTGTGAGAATGTTTTCTACAAGTAATTACAGTTCTATTGTTAAAAAGGCTGTGGATTATATAAATCTTAATATCCAAACCAACTTGAGCCTTAAAAGTATAGCTGAGGAGATACATGTGAATCCCTCCCATCTTTCACGGCAATTTAAAAAGGACACAAATCTGACTGTAATAGATTATATTAATCAAAAAAGAGTAGACGAAGCAAAATTATATCTAGAAAGAGGTAATATCTCTCTTACTGAAATTGCGTTAATGATTGGATTCAGTAATCTGAATTATTTTAGTAGAGTTTTTAAGAAAATCACATCAATAACCCCTTCTCAATATATTAAAAAAATAAGGCAGACAGATTTGTAACTTATAGAGATTCTACTGTGAATTCAACATTTACTTAGAAGATAATTTTTAAATAAACTTGATTTTTAGATTTAAGTAGTATACTATTATTATAGTTCAAAAATATTTAGATATCTAAATATTTAATTTTAATTAGAATATTTATTTTAGGTGATTAAATGAAATTAAATACAACTGAACTGCCAGGGTATTATATTTTTAGAATAGCACATAATTTAAGATTATTACACGATGAAGAATTAAATTCATGGGAACTCACATCTTCTCAGTGGAAAGTTTTAAAATGCTTATGGAATAAAGATGGGATTACTCAAAAAGAAATTTCAAATAGTATGAATATAAAACCTTCTTCATTAACAAAGCTAATTGATATATTAGAAAAAAAAGATATGGTTATTAGAAAATATGATTCATCCGATGCAAGAGCTAAGTTAATATTCTTAACTGAAAAAGGAATAAGTCTTGAACAAAAATCTTGTGAAATAATAAAATCGTTAGAGAGCACGCTTATAAAAGGATTAGATGATACAGAGGCCAATGAATTTTTAAGGTTATTAAAAATAGCTAATAAAAACGTTACTTTAGATTAAAGAATTTCCTACTAGGGAATTTTTTTATCTTTATTTATTTAGCTATCTAAATAAATG
Organism: Clostridium sediminicola; assembly: GCF_050402865.1. Taxonomy (NCBI): domain Bacteria; kingdom Bacillati; phylum Bacillota; class Clostridia; order Eubacteriales; family Clostridiaceae; genus Clostridium; species Clostridium sediminicola. The sequence goes on along the minus strand of NZ_BAABMF010000015.1, from coordinate 76,032 downwards.
ATTCGCGTATTTCATAAAGATAATGAGTAACCAAATATAAAATTATACGTAGAATTTAAACTAATAGTCTAAAGGGGATATTTATGAAAAATATTTATGAGTTGAAAAATGAAAAAATACCAAAATTATTATTAAAATATTTCGTTCCAGCAATTGTTGGAGTTTTAGTTAATGCTTTGTACAATATAGTTGATAGAATTTTTATAGGAAATGCTGTTGGACCCTATGCTCTTGCAGCACTCAGTGTAGCTTTTCCGATAATGATAATTACATCAGGATTTGGTATGCTATTTGGTATGGGTGGCGGAGTTTTAATTTCCATTAATCTAGGTAAAGAAAATAAGGAAAAGGCAGAGAAAGTTCTTGGAAATACATTTATATTATTGATTATTGCTTCTATATTTATTAGTCTTATAGCATTTATTATTAAAACACCCATGCTCATGTCTTTTGGTTCAAGTGAGAATACTATAGCCTATGCACAGCAGTATCTTTCTATTATTTTATTTGGAACAGTTATGCAAAATATAGGTTTTGGGATGAATAACTGCATAAGATCTTCAGGAGATGCCGTTATTGCAATGGTCACTATGTTAATTGGAGCCATTTCAAATATTATTTTGGATGCTATATTTGTATTAGGTTTAAACATGGGAACAAAAGGCGCCGCTCTAGCTACAGTAATTGCTATGACTATTAACTCAATTTGGGTAATAATGCATTTCTTATCAAGTAGAAGCGTATTGAAATTGAAATTTCAAAATATGAAATTGGACTTAAGAATCATAAAAGAGATAATAGCTATCGGTATGGCTCCATTTGCGATGCAGGTAGCAGGCTCCGTTGTAAATGTTCTATTTAACAAACAATTGATTAATTACGGAGGGGATATGGCCGTTAGTGCCATGGGCATAATGACTAGTGTAGCTACGTTGATTATCATGTCAATTATTGCAATAAATCAAGCATCACAACCAATAATAGGTTATAATTATGGAGCTAAAAGTTATATAAGAGTTAAACAAACTTTAAATCTTGCCATTTTAAGTGCAGTGATAATTTCATCAGTTGCTTTAATTATCATAGAGTTGTTTCCTGAAAATATTATAAAATTGTTTAATAGTGAAAGTAGTGAGTTAATTTCAATTGGTTCTACTGGATTAAGAATATATTTGATTATGTTACCAATAATAGGATATCAAATTGTTGGTTCAAATTATTTTCAGGCTATAGGAAAAGCAAAAATATCTATGCTATTATCATTATTGAGACAGGTGATTTTATTAATCCCTCTTATATTAATAGTCCCACAATTCTGGGGTTTGACAGGGGTTTGGATAGTAGGACCTATAGCAGATTTCATTTCTTTTCTAATAACCTATATTTTATTAAATAGAGCAATAAAAAAATTGAGTACAAAAATCGAAGAAGATAATTACGAGGAAAGTATTACAAAGAAAGTACAAACTTTAAGCCCTACTGAAATATAGTAGGCCCTTACCAGATATTGAAATCTTTTAAACAATGACTTATTAAAGCAAAAACAGTAAGAACGAAACATATTTAAGTTTCGTCCTTACTGTTTTTATAATATCTATTTAAGTTTATACAAGATACTCTTCAATAGTAGCTCTAACAGCACCTGGTGCTTTTATCATCTTAACAAATATGTTTTCAATCTTATCACCTAAACCTATCTCATACAGATTGATACCAAAAATTTCTTCATTAGATAGAATATCATTAAGGTCTACAGTAGTATCCCCCATATTTATTTTATCCATTGTTTCTTTAAGGGTATCTAGCATAGGATCAGGACTTAAAGTTATTTCCTTACCATCATCATTTATTCCCATCAAATATCTACACCAACTAGCTATTGCAAGTGGAATACCCACAAGACTAGCAGGGTTAAGACTATTATCCTTAATATAAGATTTTATTGTTTGCCCAAATCTTATTCCTACCTTTTGAGAAGTATCTGTAGCTATTCTCTGAGGTGTATCTGGTATATAAGGATTAGCAAATCTCTCATTTACAACCTCGTCTATAAACTTCTTAGGACTTAAAATCTTAGGGTCTATTACCACTGGTAATCCTTCGTCATATCCTATCTTCTCTACTAGTTTTTTAAGAGTATCATCCTTCATCTCATCAGCTATTAGTTTATGTCCTAATAGACAACCAGTTACTGCTAAAGCAGTATGAAGGGGATTTAGACAAGTTGTTACCTTCATAGTTTCAACATTATTAACCGTTTCTCTATCTGTAAATAAAATTCCAGACTCTTCGAGTGTAGGTCTACCATTTGGAAATTTATCTTCTATTACTAAATACTCACATACTTCTGCATTTACAAAAGGAGCCATATAAGTGTTTTTAGAAGTTATCACTACATCAATATCCTCAACACCATCATTTTCTAAAACTTCCTTTACCGCATCTGCAGGTCTTGGAGTTATTTTATCTATCATAGATAGTGGGAATGTTATATTTTTCTCGTCAGTGATATAATCAACGAACCCCTCTTCTACAAAACCTCTTTTTTGCCATTCCTTAGCAATAGTAATAACTGCTTCTTTAACCTTATCACCATTGTGAGAACAGTTATCCATACTTACAAGAGCCATTGGATATGCACCTTTAAGATATCTCTTATATACAAGAGCAGTAACAACACTCATAGCATGAGTAGGTTTACTAGGACCATTTTCAAGATCAGCTTTTACAAATGATAAAAACTCCCCTGAGAAATCCTTAAGGGCATAACCCTTTTCAGTAATTGTAAAACTAGCCATTTGTAAACTTGGATTTTCAAAAGCTTTTACAAGGCTTTCATAGTCTCCATTGTCTATTTTAGTAGTTATACCTTCTACTATACTTGCAACAACAGTCTTATCAAAGCTACCATCACTATTCATAAGAACAACTAATGCTAAATTATCACAAGGTTCATATACCTTTTCAATAACTTCATAGTCAAAGGTTTCAACAGCTATTATACCTGTATCTGCCATGCCTTTATCAAGAAGATTTTGATGTGCCTTTGCTACAAAACCTCTAAATATATTTCCAGCTCCAAAGTGAACCCAAGTAGGATTTTCTTCAGTACTCGCTTTTACTTTTTCATAATCAAACTTTGGAAGAGCTATATTAGCTTTTTCCCATACTCCAGTATTTTTTAGTTCGTTTAAGTTTAGTCTCATTATTTGTTTTTCTCCTTTTCAAGAGTATCCCATATTCCTAGAAGATACATTACTCCTAAGGCTCTGTCATATAGACCATATCCTGGTCTACACTCCTTTTCTTCTCCCCATAGATGTCTTCCATGATCAGGTCTAGCATATCCTTCAAATCCTATTTCATGATAAGCTTTAACAACTTCCACTATATCCACACTTCCATCACAAGCTCTATGGGAAGTTTCTATAAAGTCTCCATTTTCAAAAACTTTAACATTTCTAATATGTGCAAAATGAATTCTATCTCCGAATTCTCTTATTATTGCTGGTATGTCATTATCCTGATTAGGACCAAGAGAACCAGTACATAAAGTAAGTCCATTATACGGGCTATCCACAAGGTCTAAGAACTTTTTAATATGGTCTCTACTTCTTATAATTCTTGGAAGTCCAAAAATAGGCCATGGTGGATCATCCGGGTGTATTGCCATTTTAACATCCTCTTCCGCGCATACTGGTATAATTCTCTCAAGGAAATACTTTAAATTCTCCAAAAGTATGTCTTCAGTTATACCACTGTAATCCTCAAATAATTTTTCAAGATGGGCAAGTCTTTCTGGTTCCCACCCAGGCATTGTCTTGTCTCCAGCCCCTTCTAATATCCTATCTACAACAGACTGTGGAGAAACTCCTTCGACTAAATTCTTTTCATAGAAAAGAGCATTAGAACCATCTTCTGTTTCTTTATAAAGGTCAGTTCTAGTCCAATCGAATACAGGCATAAAGTTATAACATATTACTTTAACTCCTACTTTAGCTAGCTTTCTTATTGTATCTATATATATATCAATATATTTATCTCTTGAAGGTAATCCCATCTTTATGTCATCGTGAACATTTACACTTTCTACAACTGCAGGACTAAGACCCTTTGCCGCTAACTGATCTGCTACCTCCTGGATTCTTTCCATTTCCCATTCTTCACCGGCAACCTTGTCATGAAGAGACCATACTGCTCCCATAACGCCTGGTATCTGTCTTATATGATCTAGGGTTATATCATCATTTCCTTCCCCATACCATCGCCAAGTCATTTTCATTTTTATCATCTCCTTACCAATCTATTTTTTATTAAAGTTCTACGCCAAAGTATTCTTTTGCATTATTGAAGCAAATACCTTTTATTATTCTTTCTAATGTAGGGTTATCGTCAGGGAATTCTCCATTCTCTACCCATTCCCCAATCATATTACATAAAATTCTTCTGAAATACTCATGTCTTGTATAAGAAAGAAAGCTTCTTGAATCCGTTAGCATACCTAAAAATCTTCCTAAAACCCCAACATTTGCAAGGGACTTCATTTGACTTTCCATACCATCTTTATTATCATTAAACCACCATGCAGTTCCAAATTGAATTTTGCCAGGAATTCCATCGCCTTGGAAATTACCTGCCATTGTACCCAAAACATAATTGTCTTTAGGATTTAATGCATATAATATAGTTTTTGGAAGACAATTGCATACATCTAATGAATTAAGTAGCTTAGATAAATTTTCTGCAATAGCATAATCATTATTAGAGTCAAAACCAGCATCTCCACCTAAAGCATTAAACATTTTAGTATTGTTATTTCTCATAGCTCCTAAATGTAGTTGCATCGTCCATCCTAATTTTGAATAGATTTTTCCAAGTTCATTCATTGTATAAGTCTTATATTTTTCTTCTTCTAATACATCAATATATTCATTGTTTAAAGCTTTACTAAATATTTCCTTAATTTCACTTAAGGTTCCTTCTTTATGGAAAACATATCCTAATGAGTGATCTGATAGTCTACATCCTCTTTCATGAAAATATTTAGCTCTCTCTTCTAGTTCATGAAGTAATTCATCATAAGACTTTATATCTCTACCACAAGTCTCAGATAATTTTAATACCCAATCCTTAAACATAGGATTATTTATTTCTAAAGCTTTATCCGGTCTAAAAGTTGGTAAAACTTTTGTTTCAAAATCATTAAGGGTAGCAATTTTCTCATGATATTCAAGGGTATCCGTAGGATCATCTGTAGTGCAAATACCTATTACTTTTGATCTTTTGATAATACCTCTAGCACTGAAATCTTCTTTTGCTAAAACCTCATTGGCCTTCTCCCATATAGCCTTAGCATTTTCTTCGCAAAGTATATCCTGAATATTGAAATATCTTTGTAATTCTAAATGAGTCCAACTATATAAAGGATTTCCTATCAGGTATGGCATAGTCTTAGCCCAGGCTTCAAACTTTTCGAAATCAGTTCTGTTACCCGTTATATAATCCTCCGTAATGCCATTGCTTCTCATAGCTCTCCATTTATAATGATCACCATATAGCCAAGCTTCAGTTATATTACTAAACTTTTTATCTTCCCATATATCTTTAGGATCTAAGTGGCAATGATAATCAAATATCGGCATATCCTCAGCGTATTTTTTGAATAATTCAATTGCTTTATTACTATTCAACAAGAAATTTTCATTCATAAATTTATTCATTTCAATATCACCTCTTATAAAAATGGTAACATAAAAAACTTTGATATATTTGTTTAAAACATTGCAAATATTGCTGTATAATATATACATGATAAATTTTATTTATATCTATAAGAAGTGAGGGTGATTTCATGATAAACTATTCTTCAATGCAACTTATTAATAATAATTTGTGGTTCCATCATAGTATAGATAAAGCTCCTTTTGAATATTCCACCCATTTACATGATGGCTATGAAATATATTTCCTAATTTCAGGAGGGGCGACATCGTATATAGAAGGAACTTGCTACTCTCTTGTAAAAAATGATATTTTAATAATTAACACTAAAGAACTTCACAGGCTATTTATTAATTCTGATACTGTATATGAAAGAAAAGTTCTTCACTTCAAACCTGAAATTCTAAGTATTTTTGACTTTACTAAATATAATTTATTATCCTGTTTTGAAAACAGAAAATTAGGCCACAATAATTTACTTAAAGGAAATGATAAAACTTTAAAAGAAATTGATTATATATTAACCAAAGTTGAAGAATGTACTAAAGTTAACACTACTGAAAATCAGCTATTGGTAAAAACATACATTATCCAACTACTTATAGTTTTGAATAAACTCTATTCAGAGCAAGAGATAAGCCCTAATTTTATTCTAGATGATGGATTAACGTCAAATATACTAAATTATATAAATAAAAATCTTAGCTCTAAAATCACCCTTGATTTACTCCAAGAAAAATTCTATCTTAATAAGTATTATCTTAGTCACTATTTTAAAGAAAATACTGGCTTCACTTTGATAGAATATTTAACCTATAAGAGAATTATGAAAGCTAAGGAACTTATTTTAAAAGATATACCTATTAACCAACTTTCTATGACTGTAGGGTTTAGGGACTATTCAAACTTCTACAAAGCTTTCAAGAAAATCACAGGATTGTCACCTAGCCAATATAAGAAGAAAATTGGGTACGGTTCATAATACAAAAAAAACTGAGACTACCTCAGTTTTTTATTCTGAGACAGTCCCTTACTTACTATTCTTCAAATAATTTAGCTGTTTTTTTAAACCCAAAATCTTTTAGAACTCTTACAATAATTTCACCAATTTCTGAACTTTTAATTATTTCTTTATCTCCAATAGCTTTCAAAATACAAACGGTTATATTTTTGATATCTGACACATTAAAACATTCTTTAGAATCATCAGATGCACCTCTTATGGCTGACTTGATTTTATTCTTATTAAAATTCTGAATACTTCCATTTCTTTTGATTACCTTCACAATTAACTCCTCCTAAAACTTATATAATTATAATATGAAGAATTGAAACTAATTGGAATGAACTCTAAAAAAAATCATACTTCTCGTTTTCTCAATAGAAACAGAATAATTTATTACACATCTATGAATAATAATAACAATATTATTTATGATAATTTCACAAAATATAGAGGAGGAAATAATATGCCTAAAGATAGTCAAATAGATAAAAAGGAAGTAAGAATGGAAAAGTGTAATCATCAAGTTTCTTTAGCTAGTGAAGAAGGCAAAAATAATAATAGAACTATGAAAAGACATTCCTTAAAAAGAGAAGGAACCCAAAGTCCACACATTAATAATCAAGGGTAATATTTATAATTGCAACTCACAAAACAACTTATCATAAAGCAGCTTACTTAAAAATAAGCTGTTTTTATATTTTAAGCCCTTTTAATACTTTAACAATTTATCTTGCAAAATTGTAAGAGTAATGTAAGAAACATCTATGGTTAGTTTTTTTGATAGTAGTAAAATTAAAATAGAAATATATAAGTGTAAAAAAGTAAAGAAAGAGGCGATAATATGAAAAAAGTTATTTCAGGTCTTTTAAAAGGATTAGGTGTTGTTTTTATAATCATACTTATAGGATTTGCATTTTTAGTAATCAGTGGAGGACCTAGTGATCCAATTATACTAACTGAAGAGGAAGAAACAAAACAAAACGTAGAACAAATTTCACTTTATGCTAATAAGAATTTAACAGGTTTTAATACTACTGCTATCACTGGCGAGAAAATCAGCTCAGACTATTTTAAAGACTACAAAATAACTATGATAAACCTTTGGTATACTGGCTGTAGTCCATGCATTGCAGAAATGCCTGATATCGCCAAACTATACAATACACGTCCCGAAGGTAGCAACATCATTTCAATTTGTGTTGATACTTCTACTGAAAAGAAAGCCATAGATAAGAGTACAGTTAAGTTTGCCAATAAAGTAATGAAAGATGCTGGAGCGAATTTCTTAACACTCATCCCCGACAAAGTACTTAAAGAGGTATTAACAGACAATACAACTGTTTTCCCCACTACAATTTTTGTAGATAGTAATGGTAAAGTTGTTGGTGAGCCACACTTTGGAGCCCGTAGCGCAGAAGCATATAAAAGTGCAATTTTAAAAAGAATGTCATTATTGGAACAAGATTAGCAGGTAAATCATATATGTAATTTTCAAGTCAAGCTAGACTAAATCGTGTAATTAACTTTCAAGAAAATGAATGTTAAAAACCTTATAATTTTAACATTCATTTTCTAGAGTAAAACTTAGCTTTCCTTTACAAATTACATGAATTTAAATTAATTATCTAGAATTTTTAATAATTTGAATTTTCAATTTCCTTGTTAATGATTGTTTTGTTTTTTTCTTTTAATATAAAATTCCCCACTTGATTTTTCAGCATTTCTGCTTGACTTGAGAGTTCTTCACTAGCAGAAGCCGTTTCTTCTGATGTTGCTGAAGTAGTTTGTACAACATTTGCTATTTGATTTATACCACCATTTATTTGATTTACTCCAACAGCTTGTTCATTAGACGCTATTGCAATATTTCCTACTAAATCAGCAGCTTTTGAAGCTCCTTCAACTATTTTATTAAGAGCCTCTGCTGTATTGTAAGCAATTTTAGTTCCCTCTTGAACTTTATTAATAGAACCTTCAATCAATGCTGTCGTTTCTTTTGCTGCATTAGCTGAACGTGATGCAAGATTTCTTACTTCCTCGGCAACTACTGCAAATCCCTTCCCATGTTCTCCTGCTCTTGCTGCCTCTACTGCTGCATTAAGAGCTAATATATTTGTTTGAAAAGCAATTTCATCTATGACTTTAATAATCTTAGAAATATTATTTGAAGATTTATTAATTTCAGCCATTGATTGTAACATTTTCTCCATTTCTGTGTTACCTAATGTAGCATTAACTTTTGCTTCCTCCGTAATTTCTTTAGCATTTTGTGCATTTTGTGCATTTTGTTTTATCTGCGAAGCGATTTCTTCGATGGAAGCTGTTAGTTGTTCAACGGAACTTGCTTGTTCTGTTGCTCCTTGTGATAAAGACATACTTGAATCAGATACTTGATTTGATCCAGATGCCACTTGATCTGCAGCAATATTTATGTCTAATAAAATTCCATTTAGAGAGTTAATTATATTATTTAAAGAAGTTTCTATCTCTGTAAAATCTCCTTTATATTCTACAGTAGTTTCAACATCTAAATTTCCATCAGATATTTCTGATAGTATTTTAGATACTTCTCCTACATTAGTAGATATACTCTCTATAGCTGCTTTGAAAGAATCGTTTATCTTTACAAAATTTTCTCTATCTTCTTCAGTATATTTATCTGCCTCTGCAACATTAAAATTAAGAGTTAAATTTCCTTCTGAAAGTAAATCAAGATTATGTGCAAGTCTTTCAACTTCTGTTTTTTGATAATTTTTCTTTCTATGTTCTTCAGTAATATCTAATACGACTTCTACATGACCAGTTTTATCACCAGCTTTATTGTATAAATAAGACATAGCTGCAATATAGTTATTATCATTTTGATCAAATCTAGTTTTATCAAAGTTATTTTTTAATCTTGCAATCGAACACTTTTCAGTATTACATATATCTGCATTCCAATTAGAACAATGCTTTCCAATTACATCTTCTCTATTTACATCAAGGTGTTTTATTAATGCTTTATTCATAAATGTCCAATTCATGTCTAAATCAGTTACTGATATTGGGTTAGGTATTGAATCAAGAATACCTTCATACCAATAAATTTTTTCTACCACTGTATCTAAAGTTCCGTTAATGCCCTCAACAATTTCTTTATATCCACCATTAAACTTATTAATATTTCCACGCATTTCAAATTTTCCTTCAACAGCAGCATGAGTCAGTGTTTCAGTTTCATAAATAAGATTTCTCAATGTTTCTACAACTGACTTTATGCTATTCCCAAGTACATCTTTTTGAGAACTAGGTTTTACTTCTATAGAAAGATCTCCAGCAGCTATTTTTTCAATAGCATATGCATATTGTTTAACATTTACAACCATTTTTTCAAAAGCATTAGAGAGTACCCCTATTTCATCTTTAGACGCGGACTTGACACTTACATCAATATCTCCAACTGCAATCTTATTAGAAGCTTCCACTAAATTTCTAATTGGTTTAATATTTTTAGATATTGCAAAATAGCTTAAAGTAATCAATGCTATACATCCCAATACAAATGTAACAATTAATGCCCAAATTGCACCCTTTATTGGAGCCATCATCTCAGCTTCATTTATTAAAGATATGATTGCCCAACCATTAATATCTATTGGTTCATAGGCTAAATAATAATTGATTCCATTATACTTTACCTTTTTGACATCACTTCCTCCATTTAATGCTGCTGTTACATATTCCTTTAAAATTGGATCATCAGTTGCCTTTTCTTTTATTACTTTTTTCTTATCATCTGTATATATGTATGTACCATCTGAAGATACTAAAATATTTTTACCCTTTTTGCCTATTTTATGCTCTTCCATAAGCCCTGGAATGCTGTCTAAAGATATTTCAATACTTACCATTCCAACTTCTTTATTATTATCCCTTACTGCTTGTACCCCTGAAAGAGATAATTTGCCATTATATTCATAAGGTGATGTAAATGCAACCCCATCTGCAGCGTTTGCTATAGAATACCACGGTCTTGTTTTTACATCGTATTTCTCATCAGATACATCTCCTTCTGCACCTAAGAAAAAATTTCCTTCATAGTTAGCTATCCAAGCACCAGATATAGTACCTTCTGAATCCTCTAAATTTTTTTGTTTAATGTTACTAAGAGTTTTCACAACAAATTCAAATGATGGATGTGTTTTAATATCCTCTCTATTTTGAACGTCTTTTAAGTACCCTGATATTTCACTATTTGATATTGCTTGATTAGATATGATTTTAACTTCTTCAAATATACTAGCAACATCTTTAACTACCATATTAGATTTTAATGATATTAGTTCTTTTATATCATCTACTAACCTAGTTCTTGTATTGTTGTATATTAAAAATCCAGTTACTAAAAATATTATAAACACTATGATTGCAATGGTAACACTCAATTTCCTTGCTATACTTTTTCTGAAAAAATTAAACATTTTACTTCCTCCCCTTAAATCTCCCTTTGTTGTCCTTAATTTTTTTTAAATACTCTTCGTCATGTTCATGTCATAATGCTTCTCCTTTTAAGTTTTTTAATTCATTATTTAATTAAATTTTACAAAATATTATCATATTAAAAATTATATTACATTTTACCTAAAATTCCAACACTTAACTTGTATTAACATAAATGTATTTGAATATTTATGTAACTTAATTATAATGTTGTTATTTCAATATGATTTTCTTTGCATGTCATTAACCATAGTTTCTGAAACTGAAAAAATACCTGATATCATATTAACGATTTCAGGTATGCTTAAAAGTTTAACTATTAAAATTTATTTTGTTGTATTTTATACTAAAAAAACATATTTGCAATCTTTACACTTTCTCTAGCATCTTTTGCATAATAATCTGCACCTATCATTTCTGCATACTCTTTAGTCAAAACAGCTCCTCCAACCATAACCTTACAATTAATCTTCTCATCTCTTAAAGCTCTTATTGTTTTCTCCATATTCTTAACTGTGGTTGTCATAAGTGCACTTAATCCAACAAGCTTTATATTTTTTTCTTTTGCAACTCTTACAACTTCTTCAATAGGAACATCCTTTCCTAAATCTATTATGTCAAATCCATAGTTCTCAAGCATCATCTTTACAATATTTTTTCCAATATCATGTATATCTCCTTTTACAGTGGCAAGTATTATTTTACCCTTGGAAACTTTCTTATCATTACTATAAATTTCAAGCTCTTTTATAATTTTAAAAGCACTTTTAACTGTCTCTGCTGATTTAAGAAGTTGCGGTAGAAAAATTTTGCCCTTATCGAATTTTTCACCAACAACATCAAGAGCAGGCACAAAATACTCGTTAATAATTTCCATTGGATTTTTCTCTTTTAAAAGCTCCTTAGTAATTAGCGCCGCTTCTTCTTTTCTGCCTTCAATTATTATATCCTTCAGGTCTTTATTTACTTTAACCTTTTCTTCTCTATTAGCTTTTGTATCTCCATAGTTTTCAATGAACCTCTTTGCATCTTTATCTTCATTATATAAAACTTTAAAAGCATTTACAGTATTCATAATCTCCTTAGACATAGGATTTAAAATGGGAGCATCTAGTCCTGCTCCAAATGCAGCTGCTAGAAATGTACTATTTAGCAACTCCCTCTCTGGCAAACCAAAAGATACATTACTAATCCCTAGCACAGTTTTAACTTTTAGTTTTTCCTTAACAAGCTTGATTGCCTTTAAAGTCTCTATAACTTCACATTGCTGAGCAGATGCAGTAAGAACTAGGCAATCGATTAAAATATCCTCCCTAGGTATTCCAAACTCTTTTGCTCTTTTTACAATTCTTTCAGCAATCCTAAACCTTTCTTCAGCTGAAGACGGAATTCCGTTTTTATCAAGTGTTAACCCTATAATTGAAGCTCCATATTTTTTTACAATAGGAAATATACTATCCATGACCTCTTCTTTACCATTTACTGAATTAATTATAGGCTTACCATTATAAATTCTAACAGCAGCTTCAATTGCACTTGAACTTGCACTGTCTATTTGCAACGGAAGATTAATAATACTCTGTACTTCATATATAACATTTTTTATAACTTCAACTTCATTTATTTCAGGAAGTCCTACATTAATATCTAATATATCAGCTCCTGCATTAGTTTGATTTATAGCTTCATTAAGTATATATTCCATATTTCTACTTTTTAGTGCTTCCTTCAATTTTTTCTTTCCCGTTGGATTTATTCTTTCTCCTATTATAGTTTTTTTACCGTCTAAAATTACAGTTTTATTGCCAGAAGTTACTGCAGTTACACCTTTGGGATGCGTTTTAATTATCTTCACACCATGAACAATATTGCTTATCTTCATAATAAATTCTGGACTTGTTCCACAACATCCTCCAAGTATCCTAACGCCATTTTCCACCATAATTTTCATATTATTCGCAAACTCACTAGGACTTATATCATAAATTGTACACTCATCCTTAATTTGAGGAAGACCTGCATTAGGTTGAATCATTACTGGTACCTTTGAATATTGTAGAATCTCATTTACTAATGGAATAATTTCTTTAGGACCTAAAGAACAATTGATTCCAAATCCATCTATTCCAAGCCCCTGAAGAGTAATTATTGCAGTTTTGGGATCATTACCTATAAATGTTCTGCCATCTTCTTGAAAAGTCATTGTACATAATATAGGTAATGAACTATTTTCCTTAGCTGCAAGTACAGCTGCTTTAGCTTCATAAAGATCAGAAATAGTTTCAATTAAGATAATATCAGCCCCTGCCTTAACTCCAGCCACTATCTGTCTTTTAAAAATTTCATATGCCCTTCCAAAACTAATAGTTCCCATAGGTTCCATAAGCTGTCCAAGAGGTCCTATATCTAAAGCTACCCATTTTGCTCCAGATTCCTTTGCTAATTTTACTCCTGATTCTATAACCTCTTCCAGACTATATGGACATTCTCCAAGCTTTAATTCATTAGCTTGAAATGTATTAGTAGTAACAACATCTGCCCCTGCTTCTATATATCTTTTATGAATATTCCTAATTATTTTAGGGTGTGTAATATTATATATTTCTGGAATATCACCTAGTTTTAACCCCGAATTTTGAAGCATAGTACCCATTGCTCCATCAAAAACAACAAAATTTTCATTTAAATATTTTTTAAAGTCCACAATTACTTCCATCCCTTCTATAATAAACACCTTTTTCTGGCATTATATCTTTCATTTCTGTTCTCATTATTGTAGTAACTGATTTTCTCTGCACTGTATTATCTAATTTTAGGTTGTATGTTTTTTAGAATTTCTCTTGCTATTTCCGGTTGATTCATCGTATATATATGCACTCCATCTACTCCATTAGCAATAAGATCTATTACCTGCTCAGCTGCATATTCTATTCCTGCTCTTCTTAAACTATCAGGATTACTCTCATATTTATGCAAAATCTTTATAATCTTTGATGGCAAAGATGCGCCACACATAAATATCATTTTTTGCACCTGTTTCTTGTTAAGTATTGGCATTATACCTGCAGAAATAGGTACTTTTACGGAAAGCTTTTCTTTTAAATTTAAAAACTTATAAAAAAGTTCATTATCAAAAAATAATTGAGTTATTAAAAAATCAGCGCCTGCATCAACCTTTTGTTTAAGATGTATTGAACTAATTCTCAAATCATCACATTCTATGTGTCCTTCTGGATATGCCGCCGCACCTATAGAAAATCCTCCGAACTTTCTTATATCTTTAATTAAGTCTGTCGCATAATTATATTTTGTATTACTTTTCAAAATAATTTCTTCTTGAATATCACCTCTCATAGCAAGAATATTTTCAATGTTATTGGTTTTTAATTCTTCTATTTTTAAAGCAATTCTTTCTTTACTTGATCCAAAACATGTTAAATGAGCAAGTGCTTCAATTTTATATTTATTTTTTATCATTGATGCAATTTCTACTGTTTTATCACTTCCTACTCCACCGGCCCCATAGGTTACACTTATATAATCTGGATTTAAATTTGCAAATTCTTCCACAGTATTATATATTGTATCAACATTACATTCCCTTTTCGGTGGAAATATTTCAAATGATATCACTGGTTTTTTCTTAGAATATAAATCCTTTATATGCATATAAACCTCCTTCAACATTTACTATTTCAAAACATGATTTTTTTAACATCTTAGTCCCCCTTTTTAATTCAAAAGCAAAAGCCTTCTTGCAGATAATGCAAGAAGGCTATATTTACAGCTTCTATTCTTATCTGTCAGGTAATAACCTGCTGGATTTAGCACCTTCGAAGTTTCCTTCTGGTTGCTGGGTTTCATAGGGCCAGTCCCTCCACCGCTCTTGATAAGATTCTTATTTATTTTATGTATTTAATTATATAATTGTTAAATCATAATGTCAATATTTTTTAAATATCTTTTGATTTTTTGAAATATTTTTCGAATTTTCTATATTACTGATTCTTATAGAAGTACATTTTCAAAAATAATAACATTGTTAAATTAAATAAAACACCTTACTTCAAATTTTTTATTATTTGAAAATAAGGTGTTTTACTATTTGTTTTATTATTATAAAGCATCAAGTTTTTCGTTAATTGAAGTCAAATGTTCATTCATATGTTCTAAGATCGACTCAACTGCTGTTTGAGTAGCCTCTTTATCTTTTGATTCTATAGCTGATTCTAACTCACTCCATGGATTTGCAGCTCTTTCTTCTTTAGATCCATGACCTAATTTACCCATTTTATTTCCTAGCTTTTCTCTTAACTCTTCTCTAGTGATTTCTCCACTTTCTACTTTTTCTTTAATATCATCAATCTTTTCTTTCATACCATCATGTGCTGTATTTATTTCTGTTCTAACGGTTTCAATTTTTTCAGCAACACCAGGAATTAATTCTTCAGCTTTTTTAATTATTTCTCCTTCTGTTTCTTGTCTTTCAATTCTTAATGCTTCTCTATCTTCTCTGTTTTCAAATCCACCTTTAAGGCTTCCTCTATGTTCCATAGTAACTCCTTTACTAATGTCATTCCATAGATTTGTAGATGTAGCTCCTGCTGCAAAAGCAGTTGATGCTCCCAATACGCTTAATGCAATTGTTCCTGGAATTATAAGTTTCTTAAAGTTATTCATTATTTCACACTCCTTTGATTTCTATTTTGTAAGTATTTATCTTATGAGATAATATTACTAATAAAATATCAAGGAATTATGAAGAATTTTAAATTATAAAATCTATATATTTTTTAGATTAAACCATATTATCTAAATCCTATGGGCTATTTTAAAGTAATTACATTCATAACATCTATTTCATCAAATAATCTTCCATTATTTTTTGACTTTTTACTATGAAGCATTATTTTTTTATCAGATGGACTCCATGCAACAGGCATATAATATTCTCCAGCAGAAATCAATGATTTTTTCTTTGTTTTTACATCTACTACATTAACCCCTTCATTCCCTTCTCCATTTGATATATAAGATACCTTTGTTCCATCATGAGACCAAGTTGCACCATATATATATCCTTCAGCTAATACTTCTCTTTGTGTTCCTTCTAAATCTATCAATACCAATTCATTTACATCTTTCTCAAGATTTGATGTAAGCATTAGAAGTTGTTCTTTATTAGGAGATAGGCTAATAGTTTGAACCTCATCTTTAATCAATTCTTTCTTTTCTTTTGTATTAATGTCATAAACGTTTAATTTATCATCATCATCTGCTCCCCGATGTATGGTTATATAATATATTTTATCTCCAACTTTCATTGGATTTGTGATGCTAAGTCCATTTAATGGATCTTCCTTTCCCATTACTCCACTTTCTACATCTTTTATTTTTGTTATAGTTCCACTAATATTTACAATAGCAAAACCTTTAATACTGCTACAAGGCATAATTAATTCTTCATCATTAATCCATTGAGCTTCACTTAAATCATACTCATCTATAGAACTATCTGAAATTTTAACTTCTATATTATTTTTTAAATTTACAATATACCCTATACTATTCTTTTCGTATTGATTTCTATAAAACATATGTTTATTATTAGGTGAAAAAATTGCTCCATCTTGGAATTTTGATTGATCCCCAATACTTCTTTCTTCTTTAGAATTTAAATCTTGTAAATAAAGATTTTTCACTTCAAAATCACCAATCTCAGTTTTTATTGGTTCTAATTCTTTGTTTTCTTTTGTGATTACTACTTTATTTTCATCGAACCAATCATATCCTGTTACACCTTCATAAGTATCTATTTTGGATGCAACAACTTGAGTTGCTAAAATATCTTGTGTATTTTTTATTATTGTTACCTTGTTATCCACCTCTGCGTGGCTAATAGTTGCAACCAAAGTGCTAACTACTACAGCACTACCTATTAAAGCACCTACTACTACATTTCTTTTTTTCATTTTTCAATTCCTCCTTATCTTCTATAAATATACTATACAATATTGATTTTTCGAAAGTATATCTATTTGTTTCCGAACTGTAAACTTTTCATTGGAAAAGAAATTAAAAATGTAGTTCCTTTTTCTTCTGTATCTAATAATGAAATTGTTCCTTTTTGTTTTTCTATCAATTCTTTTACAAGAGGAAGACCTAATCCTGTTCCGCCATGATCTCTCGAAGGATTTTTTTGGACTGTATAAAAAGGTTCAAAGATCTTATTCCTTGCTTCTTTTGGAATTCCAATTCCTGTATCTGCTACTTCTATAAATACTTTTTCATCCTTTGTATAGCTATTAATAAATATTTTTCCTCCAAGGGTATTATATTTTATGGCATTGTCTATTAAATTAATAAAAATATGCATTAAGTTTTCTTTATCACCTAGAATAAAAGCGGATTGCAAGCTTGTTGTTAAGCTAATATTATACTTCTGGGCTTTTCCTTTCATTCGGCTACAAATTTCTTCAAGTATCTCTTTCACATCTATTTTTTCACATTGAAATTCAAACTCATATTTTTGTAATGAGGATAAGTGTAAAATCTTCTCCACCATATCATGCAATCTTTGAGTCTCTTTTACGATGTTCACTTTTGCATCTTGTAGCAATTTAGGATCGTCTGAATAGATATTTAATAGATCCATATATGTTTTTATAACGGTAAGAGGTGTTTTGAATTCATGAGTTATATTCCCAATGAAAGTTCTCTGTTGCTTTTCTAATGCTTTTAATTTTTGTACTGCCAGGTTCAATTTCTGTTGTTCTTCTTCCATTTCTTTAATGTTTTTTTCAATTTGACTGCTCATATAATAAATTCCTTCACTCAATTCCCCAAGTTCATCATTTCTTCTAAGAGGAATAATATTATTATATACGCCCCTCTTAATATCTAATGTATCATTTTTGAGTTTAAAAATACTTTTTGAAAATGTATTAAAATAAAAATATGCGACAATAAAAGTAAATATAAATACAACCGTACCTATGCTGATAAAAAGGGATTTTATGTTATTATAAAAATCAATACTTTTTTTAAGGGGATAATAAAATTTAATGACTCCTATTTGGTCCACATTATGGAGCGGTGCACAGTATTCTATATAATTTCCTACAGTTTGATATGCTATTTGATCCTTTAGGGCATAGGAAAGTATATCTTCAACATCTATTCTTGCATTATACGGCATAGAATCGACTATTTTTTTCCCATTCATATTATAAATCACAGTATGCATTCCATTTATTGAAGTTAATTGTGATACAATTTCTTGTGACCTTTCTTGTAAAAATTTCTCTCCTTCTTTTATTGATTCTGTGAGATACATCTGATGAATATATGTATTTGCAATTTTAGTTTGTCGTGCTAAATACATTTCATGATCTTTCTGTTGATTGTTTCGTATTCCTCTCAATACAAATATGCTGAGTATACTCACTGTCAAAAGTAAAAGAAGTGCTAAGAATACACTGAATTTTATCTTTATACTAACCTTCATAAACTTCTCCTATAGCTTTATATCCTACTCTATATACTGTCTGTATTATATTTTCATAGGGTTTTTGTAGTTTTTTTCTAAGTCTCTGAATGTGAATGTCTACCGTTCTAGTTCCCCCAATATAATCCATTTCCCAAATTAAATCTAAAAGTTCTTCTCTTGTATATACTCTATCTAGATGTGATACTAAAAGAGCAAACAAGTCAAATTCTTTAGGAGTCAATTCCAATGCTTGTTCTTTAATAAGGACTTTTCTTTGTTTTAGAATAACTTTTAAATCTTTTATTTGAATATCTGTGCCTTCAGATTCATTAGAATTTTTACTTAATCTTCTAAGTAGTGACTTAACTCTTGCCATTATTTCTCTTATATCAAATGGCTTTGTTATATAATCATCAGCCCCTAATTCTAAACCTAATACTTTGTCTACAATATCATTTTTTGCAGTAAGCATTACAATCCCTAAATTTTCTCTGTTGTCTAATTTCCTGCATACATCAAATCCACTCATTTTGGGCATCATTACATCTATAATCATTATATGTGGGTTAAAATTTTTTATTTTACTTAATGCTTCTTCTCCATTATAAGCCGTTTCAACACTATACCCTTCTCTTCTAAAAGCATATGCAATTAAATCCGCAATACTTTTTTCATCATCTACAATTAAAATTTTTTCTTCCATGTACTCATCATCCTTTCTAACGACTAATCATACGTAAACTTAATCTATATATCACAGTATACTACATTTAATTGAAAATCAAAAAGCCCTCACCTATTATTAAGGGGAGGGCAATGTATTAATCTAACTTTTCTCTACCAGTTCCATCAATTTTAATTCTATAAGTATTATCATCAAAATTAGTTGTATAATAAATCCATTCTTCTGATACATTGAAATTATCAACACCATACGAATTAACTTTACTTCTATTTAATCCATCTAACCTAATTCTATAAATACTTTTGTCTTCTGTTATGCTTAAATATTGTACATTATGGTTAAATAATTCCAAAATAAGTTCTAAATTATTCCAAAACTAATTACTTTTAACTCAATCACTTTATTATTTATACTTACAAGATTCTAATACCTTTTCCAAGTCATCAGTCAGTGCAGTAAATTCCTTTGCATCATCACTTCCCTCTTTGTATGGAAAGTCAAATCTTGGTGTGTAATAGTAGGTATAATCCCCGTTAGAATAGGCCACTTCTGGACCATCAGAAAGCATACCATCTGCAACATCAATTTTCATTATTTCAGGACTTATCTCATATTCGTCTGGGTCTATAGTAATATGATAAAAAGTTATTGTATTTTGTGACACTTTATATGAAACTTTTCTAACCCAATTATTTGGAACAGTGACAGTATAATTTCCACTACCAAATAGTATGGTGGTATTATCCACGACAGTTCCTTTTGGTTTTGTGCCTATATTTTTTGATTTAATTTCATCTTGCCAAGCTGATTCGTCTATTAACCAAACAGATTGCAATACTATTTGAATATCATCATAAAATGCTGAAAATTCAATTGCATCAGCACTTCCTTCTGAATATGGAAAATCAAATCTAGGTATATAATAATAAGATTTACCGTCTATTTCCATAAACACTTCCCCATCAAAACTATCTCCACTATTTGCCACATCAATGTGTAGTAATTCAGGGTTTAGCTCAAGTTCATTTTTATCTTTCGTTATATGGTATATAATCGTTGATGTTCCATCCATCACATAAGATACCTTTCCAATCCAATCAGTTATTATTGGTACTTCGTAGTTTCCCTCTTTGTTATACAACTTATCAGAATCTACAATATCTCCTTTTTGAGATGTTACTTTTGGTTCTTTATCTGCTACTGGTGGTACTTCTTCTTTTGTTTCTTGTGTTGATACATCTGATGTTTTTTTACCTTCTTCTTTAGATATCTCTCTTTCGTTTTTATTACATCCAGTAAATGATGGTATTAATAAAACAGCTCCTAATGCAATTGCAATTAAAATTTTATAGCCTCTCATTTTCCTTCCTCCATATACTTTTTATTCTTTATTAAACTCATGTAACCAACCTTTATATAATAGAAAATCCATACTTGTAAATAAATGCCTAATTCAATTATATAAGGTATATACTTTTTTTACATGTGCCAAAAGTTATATTTTCCAGAAAATTTTTATATACTTCTATTTATAGATATCTGAAAACTCAACAAACATTTTTTTTACAAACTCTTCATCATATGAATCTGAATTAACATTATTTAAAATCACCTTTTCATCACAATTATATTTCAAAGGAAGTTTAATTATAAATTCTGCTCCATTGCCATATTCACTTTCTACATTAATACTGCCTCCATGCATTTCTACAAGGGATTTTGTTAGAGCAAGTCCTAATCCAGTTCCCTCATTCTCGCGAGCAAAGATATTAGAAACTTGTTTATATCTTTGGAAAATTATATCTTTATGCTCTTCTTTCAACCCCATACCATCATCATTTACAGTAATAATCACATTTTTCTCATCACTATATATATTTATAGTAATCTTTCTTTCAGTATGTTTTATAGCATTGGAAATTATATTTAACATAATCCTCTCTATCATATCAACATCACATTGAGTAATTATCTCTTCAGCATCTGTATCAAATATTAGATTAATATCTTTCGAATTAGCATAGTCAGCCACTGAAATAGCAATTCTTTCTATAATGTTTACAATATTATAGTTATAAAAATGTGGCTCATAAAAACCAGCATCAACTTTTGTTGTATCAATTAAATTATTTACCAATCTTAACAATCTCAAACCACTTTGCCTCATAGATTTCAAATGCTTTGAAATTTTTTTCTTATTTAAAATCCCATCATTCTCCAAGTAGTATTGAAAAAGTTGAATTGCTGATAAATTAACATTAAGAGGCGTTCTAAGTTCATGTGACATATTTGCTATAAACTCGCTTTTGTTTTTAAAAGCCTTTTCTGCCTTTTCTTTTGCATCCTTTAACTGCCTCTCCATCAACTTTCTATCCGTAATATCAGTATGGGTTCCTATAAATCTAAGTGGCTTCCCTTCATCTGTCCACGAAATTATTTTTGCCCTATCCATAATCCATTTATAAGAACCATTTTTTGTTCTAACCCTGTATTCATCTCTATATTCCGGGATTTTTCCTTTTATATATCCTTTAAGGATTTTCAAGTTTCTTTCTAAATCATCTGGATGTATACGTTTTTTCCATTCAATTAATTCATTTTTTATCTGACTTTCCTCATATCCTAGCATTTCCTTACATAATCTAGAAAATACAACTTCATCTGTTACCAGATTCCAATCCCATACCCCATCACCAGAACTATCTAAGGCAAACTTCAATCGCTCTTCGCTAATTCTCAACTTTTCCATATTTCTCTTGTTCTCTAGAACCTCTTTATTAAGCTTATCATTAATTTCTTGAAGTTTTTTTGTTCTATCTTCAATTTCCTTTTCTAGCTTATTTTTGTATTTAATATTTTTTTTCTCTGCTCTCACACGTTCAGTTACATCATTAATAATTGCATAGAGTACTCTTTTACCATTCTGAGTTATTGGTCCACAGTGCGCTTCTATATCTCGAATTTCTCCATTTGCTAATTTATGTTTGTAAAAAAAGTGATTTTCATTATTAATTATTGAACGATTTATTTCATAGTCCATTTTATCTTCAGAAATTATATTTAAATCAGTAATTTGTAGCTGCAACATATCCTCATAACTATATTGATAAAAATCACAAGCAGCCCTGTTTGCATCGATTATATTTCCATTGTCAGAACCAATTATAAGCATTATAGAATGATTATTTTGAAAAAATCCATTATATAAGTTATCCATAATTAAAACGCTCCTTAATTTTATGTAAAGTTTATCTATAGTGCTTCCACCTTGATATTTAATTTATACATGTTGAAAACGTCAGTGTACTAATGATTTGGGGACTTGTATAAATTATTATTTAACTGAAATATATATATATATTACCATAATTTGCGATAAATATTAATTGTTTTTATATTTTTATTTATATTTCCATTAAATTTGTTCTACCCGTAAAATTTACTAATCCGAAAAATGTAAGCAGTGTATAAAATTACAGTAGATGAATGATATAACCAGAATTCATTAACATTATTGAAAATAGAATTATAGATTTAGATTACTAAATATTAAAGCTTTGAAATATCAAGGTAGAGTTAAGTTATAGCCGTGACTAGTTTCTCAAATATACCTCGAGTAATCCTATTATTTTATTTGTAATTACTATATAATCAAACTATAATTATTATATGGTTAAAATATAGAAGAGCGTAGAAAGGACTTAGAATAATGGAACTTGGTTGGAAAGTTTGGATAAAAGATAATGAATCAAAGATATTTGGAAAAGGTCCTAGATCCCTTTTGGTGAAAGTAGAAGAACTTGGTTCCTTAAGAAAAGCTGCAATAGCTATGAATATGTCTTATAGTAAGGCATGGAATCTTATTTCTAAGATGGAAGATGTTCTTGGGTTTACTGTTTTGGAAAAACAGATTGGCGGTGTTTCAGGTGGTGGCTCTACACTTACTAAAGAAGCTAAAGATCTTATGAAGAAATTTAATAATTTTGAGTTTGAAGCCCAGAAAACTCTGGAAAAAATTTATAAAAAATACTTTTGATTTTTTATACTGTAGATAAATTTTTTAACACAAATTTATCTACAGTATTTTCACCTTCTTATTTGAACATGCCTTATTCTGCACAAAAGCACAATCTATTCATTTTCTCTAAATATGCAACACCAGCTATTGTAGTACCATAAAATATGACATCCTTATTTAAATTCATAAAATTTGTTACAGTACCGTTTACAATAGTACTACCTGTAACTAGTATAATATCAGCCCAATCCAACACATCCTTAAAATCTTTTTCTCCGTCTTCAATAGTAACATTATACTTTTCTTTTCCAATATTATTTTTATCTAAATCTAATGCCCTTATATCAAAATCTTTTCTTAGACGATCCAAGATAGCTGGTTGAAATCCAACTAATCCTATTTTCACATCACCATAAGCCTCCTTTATATGCATCGCATATTTTTCAGCACATATTTCTGGAGACTCATTTTTACAATGAATTGTTTTCTCTATTAAGCCTAAATATTTTAATGTAGCATTTAAGACTGCTATAAATATGGCTCTATTTTTATTGTTATTTAGTTCTAAATTTATAACATCCTTAATAGTCCCTTTAAAACTACTTGGTTCATTTGTAAAAGCTTGACCCACACAACCTTCAAAATAAGCATTCATAAGAACTTCTTTTCCAGTTAGTATAGGATAATCTGTTCTTTCTGTAGTTCCAATAGCTTCAATAGGTTTCAGTGATTTTGTTTCAATCATAATAGTTGCATTTTCTAAATTATTATTTTTAACTAAATCATAAAATTTATCCTTTAATGCTAAATAAAATTCCATTAATATCTCTCCTCTTTTATATAACAAATTTATCAAGTAAATAAGATTTTGGTTTTTCAAGAAATTCATCTTTTTCCTTAACTTGTAGCAATTCACCATTAAGCATGATTCCTATCTTATCTGCTAAAAACAAGGCTTCATCTAAATCGTGAGTAACATGAATTATTGTGGTTTTAAAATTTTTATGAATTTTTTTCAATTCTTTTTTTAGCGATTCTTTATTTAACTGATCTAATGCACTTAAAGGCTCATCTAAAAGCAGAATTTTAGGTGATATAATCAAAGCTCTAGCCAAAGCAACTCTTTGCTGCTCTCCCCCACTCAAATTTACAGGATATCTTTTTAATAGATGCTCTATTCCTAGCAGATGAACTAGTTTACTTAATTCTCTTTCTATTATTTTTTTATTTATCTTTTTAATTCTCATACCAAAGATAATATTATCTTTTACAGTCATGTGAGGAAACAATTCATATCGTTGATATACAAAACCAATTTCCCGTTCTTCTGGGGGAAGTTTTAATAAATCGGAACTATTAAATAATACTTGTCCTTTTGTTTTTTTATATAATCCCGCTATTATTTCTAGCATAACAGTCTTTCCGGCACCACTAGGGCCTAATAATACAAAATATTCTTCATCCTTAATATCTAGATGAATATTTTTTAATTGAAATTCTCCTAATTGTAAATATAAATTATTAATATTTAACATTTATATAACCTCATTATTGGGTTTAACCATTATTTAAATTTTAATTTTTTTTCTACTGTTTCAAACAATACATAAGGTATCATGGATATAATAATTAGAATTGTTGCTGTTGCAATTGCTAAATCTAAATCTCCTGTAGAAATATTTAAAAATATAGCAATTGGCATTGTTTCTGTTTTAAAACGCGTTGCACCAGCTAGCATAAGTACTGCACCAAATTCTCCAAGGCCTCTTGACCAAATAATCACAATAGTTGATATTAATCCTTTCTTGCATAAAGGCAATGTTATATAATAAAAAGATTGTAGTATATTACATCCAAGTGTTCTTGCAATAAACTCCATTTTGAAATTCATTTCATCAAAAGTGTTTTTTAACATTTTTATCATATATGGCATATTAACAAAAACTTGTGCTATTACAATTCCTTTAACTGAAAAAACGAAATCCAAACCATATTTGGATAATAGTTCACCAAACAAAGTGTTAGAAAAAAATAATAACAAAGCAATCCCAGACACCATGTGAGGTAATGACATGGGTAAATAGACTAATAATAAGATACATCTTTTCAGTGGAAAGTTGTATCTTGATAACCCATACGCTGTAGGTATTGAAAAAAAACAACAAATTAATGTGGAAAAAAAAGATGTTTTAAAGCTTAGGCTTATAGACATAATGATTTCTTTATTTTGTATAGCAGTCTTCATGTGTTTCAATCCTCTTAAAACAATCAATGCAATAGGAGTAAAGCTAAATAAAGTTACAATAGTTAAAAACATTATAATTATGAAAAAGAATACTACTTCTATCTTTCTTTTTTTCATAAAATCAGCTGCTTTCTTTAATTTGATACTGGTGGAAATCCATATTTTTCGAATATTAATTTTCCTTCAGCTGAAGATACAAAAGTTACAAACTCATTTGCCAAATTTATATTTTTCGAATTCTTTAATGCTCCTATAGGAATAGTTTCAACAGAATTTACTTCCTTAGGTATTTCAATTGTTTCAATTTCTTCTATCTGCGTTGCTAAGTCTTTAGTAATAATGGCAACATCTGCGTCACTCATCTTTAAATGGACTCCTAATTCATTAACGGTTGCAGTTTTTGCTACAACATTATCATTTATGCTATCTAGTCCAGATTTTTTTATTATTCTTTGCGCTGCCTTACCAATGGCATTAGCCTTTTCATCACCTAAAATCACTTTAATTCCTGGTTTTGTCATGTCTTTTAAGCTTTTAATATTAGCAGGATTGCCTTTTGGAACACCAATTATGGGAATATGATAAGCTACTAATTGGCTTGGCAAAACTAAACCTTTATCTATAGCTACATTATATGAATCCTCAGAGCCCACAATAAGTATATCTCCTTTTTTGCTTAATTCTATTTGTGAAAGTAGTTGAGCTGAACCTCCTAATATGTACTCTACTTTGACTTTATGAGTATCTCCGAAAATATTTGCAATTTCATTCATTGGTTTTTTTAAGCCTGCACCACAATATACTAATAAAGTTGGTTCTTCTCCTTTTGTGTCTATATTAACTACCTTGTCCTCAACTTTATTATTCACACTCTTTGTCCCACATCCACTAATACCAACTAACAACATTAATATAAAAAAATAACACATATTTTTTCTATATTTTTTCATAAAGAATCCCTCCTAGAAATCGTTATGTTTTTAAAAATATAACCATATCAAAAAAAATAAAATCAGATTCTATTTCGACAACATTATACCATTTAATTTGAACAATGTAAATAGTATCCAATTAAAGAAAAATATAATATCATCACCTGTCCTCTTTTTATAATACTGTGAGCTCATATAAATAAAATGTTGAACATAATGCTCTGTTATTGCAGCTATTTTAACTATCATTATTTTACCGTTTATGTTGATTTCATATCATATCTATATATATTGGTAAATTGACTATCTGTAGCCCCCACTATTCCTGATTTTATACCAAAACCTGTTATCATTAAACCAGTGCATGTGGCAATTCCTATTATAGTCATAAAAAATCTCTGCTTATATCTAAATATATTTCTTGCGGTAACTTTTTTTGTAAAACTTAGTCTTTTCCAAATAAATGTTACTCTTTCTAAAAAGATTAATTATTGTAGTTTTCCCTGCACCGCTGGCGCCTATAACCACAACAAATTCACCCTTATCTATTGAAAATGAGACGTCATCTACTGCTTTTACCTATATTTCTCCCATAGAATAAGTTTTCTTAACATTTTTCAGTTCAATAAAATTCTTCATTACTTTTCTCCTCTCTTGTGTTTTAACCACACTATGGTAATGTTACAAAAAGTAATTCAGTCTAACTTACTTTTTGTGTATTAATAATACTAAATAATATTACTACATTACAGGTGATGTGAGCTGTGGTGGGTATAATATTCCGTATTAATTTTTACCTGCATTTTAAAATGTATGACAAACAATATTCTATTGACTTAACTATTAATACGAGTATAATAAAGGGAAATACAGTATATACACCGATTTTACTTATGCTTTTCTTTTAACCAACGTATGTCATACACTTGTCTTATCATTTGTTTTTAAGTCATACAATATACAGAAAAACTACTATTTATATATTATATGAGGGGGGGGTTATTATAAAACAGTATTATTTCCGTCTACTACGCTTAATTTTTGGACTTTTTCTTTATGCATTAGGAATCGTCATTATACTAAATGCACATATTGGATACGCACCATGGGAAGTTTTCCATGTTGGATTTTCAAAAACAGTAGGAGTAAGCATCGGAACTGCTACAATTTTAACAGGTTTACTAATTGTAATAATTACTGTATTACTTGGAGAAAAATTAGGACTTGGTACAATTTTAAATATGTTTCTTATTGGAATATTTCTCGATTTAATTTTGGTATTTAATATATTACCAGTGGCCAACAATTTCTTCTGGGGCATTATAATGTTAAATTTAGGATTGTTTGTAATTGCTTTTGCCTCATACTTTTACATCGGATCTGCCTTTGGGGCAGGTCCACGGGACAGTTTGATGATTGCACTTACAAGAAAAACAAGACTGCCTATCGGTATTTGCCGTGGATCAATTGAGCTTTTAGCAGTACTTTGTGGCTGGAGACTGGGCGGCATGGTTGGTCTTGGAACAATAGTATCAGCTTTAACAATAGGTTTTTGTGTTCAGACAACCTTTAAGTTACTTAAGTTTGATACAACAGTAATCCAACATGAAACATTAAGTGATACATATAAAATGCTTTTTAGTATAAAAAAATAACAATCTTTTGTTTTAAAAAGTGTGCTCAAAATTGAGCACGCTTTTATAACAATGAATAGCTTAAACTAAAGCATTTTCTAACCCAGAATCACTAACAAAAACTACACTAGCAGATACTAAATTAGTTATTTTAACCATATTCTCAATTTCAATATGATTTTCATATATAGGCATTCCCATTATATGTAAATCAGTATGAATTGATTTAATAACTTCATCAAATTCACCCTTTAGAACCATAACCTTAGTATTTAGAGGTAGTCTTCCATCTTCAATAAATTTACTTAAATGTTCCTGTTCTTCCTCAATTTCAGATTGGTCCTGAACAATTCTACATAATGTTAAATTCGAATTCCAATTTTTACTCAATTGTATAGCACTCAAAACTGCTAAATTATTATTAGGACTCTTATCTCTAAGCCACAAATTTATATTTCTTTTTTGTCCAAAGCTAAATTTCGAGTCAATATGCAGACACATCAACCCCATTTTTGTGTAATTTCTACTTTTAAATATTTCTTCGAGCTTTTTTTGTTTTTCTTTATCATAACTTAAAGTAAATAGAATAATATTTGGAGATAAGAATATACTTGATAAACTTTGTAATACAATTGGTAATTCCTTATGAAATTCTCCTCCATTTATAACAATTTCTTGAGCAAAAAGTTTTTCTTCTCTCAAAGGCTTTAAAACTTCATTTCTCAAATTAATAGAATTAATATTATCGTTGTTTTCATTTATTGTTAAATAATATAATCTACCAGAATCATATATTAAACTTCTAATAAAATCTGTAATTCTTTTAAAATCCTCTGGATACTCTACTGGTGCAATTAACGATGGCTTCCAAAGCTTTGGATGATATGGCATTGACATGGATTTTTGTGCTGCCCATTCTGCTAATGCCATAAAAATACCACCTCTAACATCTCCCCAAGATGAGCTTATATTCCTCTTTTTTAAATTATAATATATTATTGTCATTATCAGAATAGTAATTACAGTAAAAAATTTATTTATTAAAAGCATACTAAATAAACAACCACTAAATCCTATTATAGGAACTATAATTGATACTGAGAAACTTGGTCTAAAACTTACAATACCAAGAATTTTTTCTATAAATACAACAAGGTTAATCATTGCATATGTAGTTAGAAAAAATAAAGTAAGTAAAGTTGCTAATCCATCTAAATTACCAAAAAAAAGTACCACTAACGATAATAAGGATGAAAAAACAATTGCATTTTTAGGTTCTCCTTTACTTGTTTTTTTAGCAAAAAAACTATAAAAAGGTGTGCTTCTATTTTCTGCGATAGCTGACAATGTTCTTGGTGCACTTACAAGTGTAGATAAGGCTGAAGATAACACTGCTCCCATTATTCCTGCAACAACAGCAGTTTTTGAAAAACTCAAATTAAGTATTATCATACTATCATCTAACAAAGCATTTATTGGCGCTTTTATAACAAATAAATAGGCAACCAATATGTATATAAAAAGACCTGTTATTACCGCTCCTAATGTACCTTTAATAATGCTGCTTCGTGGATTTTGAAGTTCACCTGACATAGTTGCTCCTGTAAGTATACCCGTAACTGCCGGAAAAAATATTGCAAAAGTCTGCCAAAAGCTCGCTTCACCAAAAGAACCTACCAATTGTAAATTTGAGTTACTTGAAGCATTACCAAACACAAAAGAAATCAAGGAAATTATAACTATAGCAAATATAAAATATTGCACTTTAAAAGCAAATTCAGTACTATACATAGATAATCCTGCCAAAATAATCCATGCGATAAATGCAATTAATAGAGTAGAATGATTCGGAAAAAAAGTTCCCCACAATTCAGTAAATCCAGTAATATAAAAAGCTACTGAAATAGCTTGTGAAAAATATAGTGGAATTCCTATAGCTCCACCCATTTCCAATCCCAAAGATTGAGATATAATCGAATATGCCCCTCCTGCACCTATTTTAATATTTGTAAGCATTGATGACATAGATAAAGTCGTGGCAATAGTAATCAAATGTGCAATTCCTATTATTGCCAAAGCTCCCATCAATCCCGAATTTCCAACTATCCACCCAAGTCTAAGGTATAAGATTACACCTAATACAGTTAATAAGGTTGGAATATATACACCTTCTATGGTTCTTAATCCTTTATCTTTTGCCATAATATTTCTCCTTTTTCAAATATTTATTATCATTTAGGTAATTTTTTAATTAGTTCTTGAAAAGACAAGCTTTTTTGCTCGATTGCAAAAAAATCAAAATCGTACTCATTAATTTCTTCCTTCAATATACGTTTTAGTTTATTAGCTACTATATATGCAGAACTTTCATCTGTTTCAGGAAGTAATATTAAAATTCCATTTTCTTTCCACTTGCTAATTACATCTAGGTTTCTAGTATTATTACTAAGTATTTCTATTGTATAATTAATAATATTCCTTTTGATCTTGTATTCATTTTGATTTATTGAAAGACAGCATTGAACTATAGAAAATTTATTCCCATATCTATTATGCCTTAATTGTTCATTTTCACATATTTTAATAAATTCATTTTTACTTTGAAATCTACTATTCCATTCTATGAGGGATTTCATTTTGAATGGTTTATTATCATCATCTTTGATTTTTTTCAAACTTGCCAGTTTATTAAACTTTTGTATAATTGATTTTATATTGGTATAGCCTAAAAAAATATTCCATTCATTGTTTTCAAATACAAGACTTTTAGAGAATGAATCTTTTTCAACCCTACCCATAATAAGATTTTCTTCGATCACTTCAGCCTGTAGTTCAACAACAATTTGAAAAGAATTGTTGTTAATAGTTACATCTTTAAAAATATTCTTAAGTCTACATTCAAAGCTTTTCAATTTATATATTTCAGCTACAAGTGACTGCCATTTAATAAAAACTTTTTTAGATACACTTTTTTTATCTATTTCTGATAGCAAATCATAAGCCATATCATAATTTCCTTTAGATATAAAACTTAAGTAAGACAATAATACTCTTTTACAAGGTTCAGCAGCAAAATCCAGTTGGTGAATTTGGCTACAACTTTTTTTTGTGCTATTTAAGGCATTGTATTTACTCATCCATTTAATTAAATACTGAGTTCGTGTTTTAGGGTCGCTTAAGGTTTCATAAGCTTCGTTAATCTTTTGCATAGCTTTTTGAGCGCCATAAGATTTATTAACATCTGGGTGATATTTTTTTGATAATTTAATATATGCACTTTTTATAATTTCTGGCTCCGCCATAAAATGAACCTGTAATATTTTATAATAGTCTTCCCATTCATTTATCATTAATCAAATCCTCTTTCTATATGTATTCATAAAATTATAGTTATTTAAAAGCATAGTTATTTTTGTTTTATTATAGCATTATTTTCTAAAATAAAAAAAAACTTTTTCTATAATAATATTGATATTATTATAGAATTTGATTAATTTTTTAATATTAACTTAAAAAACATTTCTGAGAACTCTAATTTGAGTTCTCAGAAATGTTTTAAAAAAGATCCTTCTATTAAAACTGAATAAAAATATTCTGCGAAGCTAAAAATCTATTTATTCTATTATTAAAAGCAAAATTATTACTTCCATAAAATAAAGCTGGATTCTTCTCTACAATAAACAAAGTAAGTACAACTACATAGGCTAAGTTGCTAATTTGAATTGAAAAATTAATCAATGGCTGGATTGCATTTCCATTTGAAACTACAGCATTTAAGAAAGTATTACTCTTAAATTTTATCTTATTATTACTTTGAATCATTCTGTGTATAAAATTATTTATATTTCTATCTGAGTGAATTTTTAAATTCTTATCATATTTTATAAGTTTTTTTTCTATCTTTGTCAAGTATAATCCTATTAAAAAATTTGAAGCAGAAATCTCAATATTTGTATTCAATAATACATCGTTGCTACAATTTTCTCCTGGTGTTGTTCTTAAAAACAAGTATAATCTATTCTGATTATTATAAATCAAACAATTTTTTATTATAAAAGGATCTGTATTCCCCAAAACTGCACTACAAGGCTCAATATTTTTGTTTTGAATTTGACAATTCTTTTTTTTACCCATAGAATACCTGTTAACATTGGTTATATAGTATTTTATTCACTTAAAATGACTATGTTAATTGTTTTTCAATCTAATATTTCAATAACTCCACTTTCACCGTTAATTCTAACTTTCTGTCCATCTTTTAAAATACCTAGAGCAGAATTTATACCTACTACTGCAGGAATGCTATATTCTCTAGCTACTATACCGCCATGACTAACAGGTCCACCATACTCCATTATAAGTCCTTTAGCAATAGCAAATAATGGGGTCCATCCAGGATTTGTACTTTCTGTAACCATTATTTCGCCTTCTCTAAGATTTGATTTAAGAGGATCTTGTACAATTCTCACTTTTACATCATAAACTCCAGGAGACAATGGAATTCCTTCAATAACTCTACTATTTGGATCTATCTTTTGAGCAGAATAAAAAGTTTCTCCTGTGTTAAGAACCAGCCTAGGAATACTCGTTCTTTTCATTTCTCTCCTGTAATTCTCTTTATTTATATTAACTTTCTCTTTTAAATCTACTTTTTCTAGAATATTTTCTTTGAAAAATAGGCTATAGCCAAAGTCTCTTTGCCTATAGCCTATTTATTAAACTTAAATATTTTATGTATCTATCAAGGTTTTCTATTATTTTTAGTCTATTATTATGCTTTTTCCGTTATTGGATATTTTAATCATCTTCTGTTCTCCTCTAAACCATACTTTAAAGGAAAGTCCTTCAATGTCCTTTGGCATATTTGGAGTAATTTTAAATTCATCTGCCGTTCTACCACTTTCCATTCCTGCAAAACTCATAATGATCAACTGCCAGATACATCCACAATTAGCAATATGGATTCCCTCTTCTGTTCCTTTTTTTAGAAGGGATAAATCTACAGCTAGTGCCTGCTTCATAAAGTGGTGCACATCTTCTTCTCTTCCAATTCTATTTGCAATAAAAGAATGTCCTGCTGGTGATAGAGAAGAATCATGAGTTGTCAGTGGCATATAGTAATCATATGCAATCTTTGCCTGTTTATTAGTGAATTCTTCTGGAAAAAGAGTCATAAGTGCAATAATATCAGCCTGCTTAATACATTTCGTACGATATATTTTTTCTTGTGTTACGAAATGTCCAAATGCTTTATTACGATCATTCCATAAGCCATTTATATCAATCTCACCATAATCTTCAAAATCAGCACTTTGTAGATACAAATCTCGTTCTTCATCATATGGTAAAGTCATATTATCTGCAATTATTTTGAATTCTTCTAATTCTTCTGGTTCAAAAGATATTTTCTCCATTAGTTTCACATATTCCTCAGGACTTTTCTCCTTCACCTTAGCCCCCATTTCTATTGCACTACTAAGATTATACATAACCATACGATTTGTGAATGCATTATCTCTTGTCATTGGGGAATATTCATCTGGTCCCATAACATTTAATAAATGATAATTACCTTTCAAATCCTTGTCTACTCTACACGTCCAAAATCTAGCTGTTTCCAGTAATATCTCTACACCATAATCACGCATGAATTCATAGTCATTAGTTGCATTATAATAATGCATAATTGCATATGCTACATCAGCAGTTATATGTACTTCATTATCTGCATATTCCCAAAGAGAACATTGTTCTTCACCAGTAAGTCCAGACTGCCACGGATATCTTGCTCCTTTAGAATGATAGCGTTCCGCATTTTTTCTTGCTCCATCTAATGTATAATAGCGGTATAAAAGCATATTTTTTGCTGCTTTTGGATTAGTATAGATATAAAATGGAAGTAAATATATTTCACTATCCCAAAAATACCGTCCATAGTATGCCTCTCCTGCAAATCCCTTCGCACAAATCTGTACTCGATAGTCATCT
Source organism: Clostridium sediminicola (assembly GCF_050402865.1). Lineage (NCBI taxonomy): Bacteria > Bacillati > Bacillota > Clostridia > Eubacteriales > Clostridiaceae > Clostridium > Clostridium sediminicola. Next base: position 41,832 of record NZ_BAABMF010000015.1, on the reverse strand, counting down.
TCGTGATTACTTCTAAGTAGATGATAAATAGAAAATCTAATTCCCTTTTGCAACTCATCGTTTCCTTTTACGATAACGTCACAATTCAACCATTTTTCCTTCCATTTCTGTTCATTCTTGTAGAATAACTCTTGGTATGTAAAATGTGATTGTTCTTGTAAAATATTCTGACCATGCTCAACGTAATTCTGATAAAAATCTCTACTTGTTGTTACAACTGATAATTTTGTAAAACACTCTGCCATTCCTGCTCGAACTTCTCTTTTACTACAATATGCTATTTTTTTATGCTCCTTCTTGATTTCCCAGTCTGCCTTTGTATTCGAAGTAACTTTTGAAATCATATATACTTCAAAATCTAAGTCGGTTACAACTTTAGCATTTATTCCAGATTCTGTTGCTTCAAATGCACGATATTCTTTAAAATGTTCATACCCATTTGTTGTAATATCTGTATCTATACCAGATTCTATTTCCATAAGTGCACTACCTTCTAATACCTCATAAGAAATCATCTGTACAAATAAATGCTTACTTTCCATACTTGCAAAACGTTCCATATCAATACGTATCATAGCACCATTTTCTGTTGAAATCACAAAACTTCTCTTTAATACCCCATTTCTCATATTTAAAGAACGATTATATTCAGATATATTACTATTAATCATATCGATTTTTTTACCATCTAAATATATTTTAAAATCCATGAAGTATGGTAAGTTGATAATTACATCTCTAAGCAAAGGATGGTGCCCCATTATAGTCGGGACAAATGTTCCATATTTAGAAATGGTATTCCTCTGTTTTTCTGTAGTTACACTTTTCATAGATCTTGTATATATTTCATTTTGTGGAGCATTTTCAATGCCTTCTTCAAAGGAAGCACGTACAGAAAGATATCCATTTCCCTGAGCTAGCATTCCTTCATATGCTTTATTCAACAATTGATCATATTTTTCTTCCCTAATTAAATAATTATTCATATGTCACCTATCCTTTTACTGAACCACTTGCGAGACCAGATACCACTTGTTCCTGTAATAAACAATATAAAATAACACTTGGTAGCGCAACTAGAACTGTTGCTGCAAACATTGCACCATAATCACTTGCAAATTGACTTGTAAAATAGTAAAGGGCTATTGGTAATGTCCTTGACTGATTACCTGTTGTAAGAACAAGCGCAAACTGGAATTCATTCCAACACATTAAGAACTGTAATACACCTGCAGTTGCGAAACATGGTTTTGTAATTGGTAATATTATTTTTACGAATGTGGTAATGAAACTTGCTCCATCAATGTATGCAGCTTCTTCTAATTCTTTTGGCACTGTTAAATAGTAACTCATAATAATAAAAAAGCTAGTTGCCATACCAAGACCTGCATATACCAATACTAATCCAAATATATTATCATAGAGATGAATCTTATTAACTATCATGTATAGTGGATATAATAAAGATGCTCCCGGTATAAATAATACTGATGTAAATAGCATCTTTATAGTATTACTTCCTTTGAATGGGAAACGTACTACTACATAAGCTGCCATGGCCATTAAAATTAAATTAAGCCCTGTACCTAAAAGTGCTACAACAATACTGTTAAAATAAAATTTTACTAGGGGTGCAATCTCGAATGCCCTTTTATAGTTCTCTAGTTTAAAACCATTGGAAAATCCTAAAGTTCCAGAAACAATATCAATATTTTCTTTAAATGAAGAAGAAAACACCCATAAAAATGGTCCAACAGAGATTATTAAAATTAATATAATAAAGATACCAATTAATGTAGAACTCAGTGCTTTTTTACTCCATAGTTTATTTATATTTTTCATATTTTATACACCTCCTATTGAACATCTGTTTTACCTATACGGAAAATTTTGCTAAGAACTAAAACAGTAACTAATCCCATAAGAATCATATAAACACCTGCTGTGTTTGCTCTTGCAAAATCATTATTTGTTAACGCCGTATTATATATGTACATTGGCATATTAAGGGTAGTATTTAATGGTCCTCCCTTTGTTGTCATCATTAAAATATCTAATTTTTGAAACATACTAGTTGCTGCTAGTATAGCACTAGTACCAATGATGTTTCGAAGCATTGGAAGTGTTACAAATCGAATAGTCTGGAATTCTGTTGAACCATCCACTTTTGCAGCTTCATAAATGGATTGATCAATGGCTGCAATCTCCGCTAATGCTAAAATTGTTACAGTAGCTGCGAATGGAAGCCATGTTATTGTTACAGTAAAAAATGCCGAGGACTTATCCATAAACCAGTTTAAATTAAAGTTTTCATTACCCATAGCATGAATTAACGTATTAACTCCACCAAATTCAGGATTAAATAAGATTTTGAACATCATACCAAGGGCTGCTGCAGAAATAATGTTTGGAATCATATACACAGTTCTGACAAATTTCCAGTACCATTTTTTTCTAGCTAATATTAGTGCAACAGCAATACCAATAGCTACATGAATTGTTGACTGTAATATAACCCAAATAAGTGTGTTAAATACTGCTCTTACGAATGCAGAGTCATTTTTGAATAAATCAATATAGTTTTTAAAACCGACAAAATTTATCTTAGAACCAATGGACCAGTCAGTAAATGATGAACCAACTAATACAACTATAGATAATCCGAATATTAATATAAATAAACAAATTGATGGCAAGACAAATAACGCAATCCATCTCTTTTTAACTTTCATGAGTTGTGCTCCTTTCTATGGTTAAGGGAGCTGATAAATCCAGCTCCCTTAACTTGATTAAAATAATTTCTATTTATTTCTTGCTACCGCTTCTGTCATAGCTTTCACCATATCTTCTGCAGATACGTCACCCATAGCTAAACTTGGATAATACTTACTCATTTCACCTATAACACTAGAGTAACTTATATTATCAACTGTGTTAAATGTATATTTTGCATTATTTGCTTGCTCTACCAACTCTGCTACTACTGGATTTACCTGCTTGTAATCTTGAAATTCTTGGGTGTCAACTAGATTTTCAAATGTTGGAAGTGTTCCTGTGTTCTTAAAATATAATAATTGTGCTTCTCTATTTGTCTTAAATTTAATCCATTCAAATGCAGCCTCTTGATGTGCCTTATCTTTTGCACATATAACATAGCCAATTTCATATTGTGTAAATAGACCATCATTTGGATACATTGCAACACCAACATTATCAGCCATTCCCTCTATTGCTTTTTCAGTATCCCCAAAGTCTACTGCCATCCATGTTCCATTAGGCATCATTGCTGTTTTTCCTTGTAAGAAATGGTTCGCTGCCGTTGCATAACCAGCACCAAGAGCATCTTTTGTTGTGTAATCTTTTAAAATTGTCTTCATTCTATTCAAAGCTTCTACTACTTCAGGAGTTTCATAGGATTCAGGATATTTAGTCTTCATTAATTTATTTCCATCTTCATTAGCTGTACCAATCATTGCTCCAAGTAAAAGGTTTGTAGACCAGCAGTTTTCTCCTGTCATCATCGAAATTGGTGTAATTCCTGCTGCTTTTAATTTTTCACAATTGGACATAAACTCATCCCATGTTTTAGCCGGAGTTATTCCTACCTGGTTAAATAATTCTTTATTATAAAAGTAACCGATTAATTGTTTTGCGTTGGAAATAGAATATAATTTTCCATCTCTTGTATTAGCTTCGATTGCTCCATTTCCTATTGTTTCTTTATATTCCGGATCCGCGTTTACATAATCTGTCAAATCAATAGCTTGACCATTTTTTATAGCAAGTTCAATGATACCATCTTTTCCTTCTACTACATCTGGCAACTCATTTGATGCAGCTAATACTTTCATTTTATCTATATAAGATTGATCACTTGGTAATTCTTCAACTTCTAATTTATATTTTCCTTCGTATTTCTTATTAAATTCTTCAATTAACTGATTTTCAGATTGTGCTGATAATTGAACACCTACTCTGAATGTAGGGTATTTGATTGTAATTACTCCATCATTTTCTGCAACCGCACTATCATTTGATTTACTGCTTCCACACCCTACTAAAGAAATCCCCATAACTAATGTAGTAATAGCTACTACTAATTTTTTGATATTATTTTTCATCAAATTCTCTCCTTTAGTTAAATTATTCTATCATTGATTTCGTTTACGTAAACGTTTGTCATAAATTAATTATATCAATTTTAGTGATTTTGTTAATGTAATATTATGACCTGAATTTTTGCTATTTTGATTTACTTTTTCCCAATACTTTTCACCTATTATTTTGAACTAAAAAATTATAATATTTTTACCTTCCTTTTATTTTTTTTACTGCTTTTGTAAAAAAATTTACTCATTCAAAATATTTTGATATAATTTTAATAAATCTAACGGAGGAAAGTTATGAAAAAAAATCTTAGTATACGAAGAAAGATTATATTATCCTTTATAATATTAGTTATATCTGCATCATGTATATCAGGAGTCTTTTTTTTCTATACATATTACAATACTTTAAAAACAAATGCATATCATGACTTAGATTTTTCAATTAGTAATGTTCAAAAAACTATGAAATCTAATTTTCATTCATTGGATAATGCTTCACTTACATTTTTATCAAATGACTATATACGAAAATGGACAAAGGGTGAATTAGATTTCGATAGTTCTAACCCTAACTACTATACTCTGATATCTAATATGCAAACAGATATTAGATTTCAAATGATGTTCAATGATGCATGGATGTCTGGTTTCATTGATACTGTATATATCTATGCAAATAATGAATGTATTCCAATAACTTCTAGACTTCACGTGAGCCAAGATGAACTTACTAAACTACAACAAAACATTTATGAACAAACAAAAGATTTTCCTCTTGGAACTCATTATGTATTATCAAAAGATAAAACCCCTTTTTTAATTCGCAGAATCGGAAACACTTCTTTTACAAAAAATTTAACACTAATAATAGCAATCAACAGTAAAAAGTTTGCTGAACCTTTATTCACATTACCCGAAAACTACACAGCCCACATTACAGATAAAGAAGATTTTATCTATTTTAGCCCTATTTCAGAATATATAAATACAAACAGCCAATATGCAAATGTAGACTTAACCCCTGCTCCAATCATACAAAATGGATATAAAACAATTATTGAAGGTAGTACTCAACTTCTTGTTTTTCGAGAAATTCCCGACACAAAATTCAAAATTACTGTTTCTCTGCCTAGAAGCATCATAACAAATAAAACCTTCGTATCCATATTGCGATATTTCTCAATTATGGCAACATTTTTAATGATATTTCTAGTTATATCATTTATGGTTGTTACCGCATATACTCGCTTTATTAAAGATCTTGAGGTTAACTTACAACAAATTCGTCTACGTAATTATGATTACAAAATGCCAATATATAAAGATAAAGAACTGAACAATATAAGTAGTACCTTCAACAATATGACCACAGAGTTAAAGACTTTAATTGAAAAAGTATACAAAAGTGAACTTTTACTGAAAGACACAGAAATCCAACTTTTACAATCACAAATGAATCCACATTTTTTAGTCAATACTTTAACTACAATCAGCACAAAAGCATTATTAAATAACCAGACTGAACTATATGAAATGGTGAGCGCCTTAAACGGTCTCTTAAGTGCAAGCTTATATAATAATGCCGCGAGTTTCATCAAAGTGAAAGATGAATTAGAGTATATAAGAATGTATCTCTATTTGCAACATATTCGTTTTCAAGATAAACTAATATACACTATACAGATAGATTCTGAAGATATAAATGAATTGTATATACCTAGATTAAGTGTAGAACCCATTGTTGAAAATGCCGTAGTCCACGGTTTAGAAGATAATATTGAAAATGGTATAGTTACAATTAATGCTACATATGATAGAAACGATATTTTATTCACAATAACTGATAATGGAAAAGGATTTATAATAGAAGATAATTTCAATTCTACTCACTCTTCTTCTAAAAAAGGACATAATATTGGGATAAATAATACAAATAAACGTATTAAACTTCTCTTTGGCGAGAGTTACGGTATTACCTACGACAGTGTTATAGACAAAGGAACAAAAGCGTATATAAGGTTTCCAAGAAAATCCGAAATTCCAAATCACGAAAAGGAGAGTAAATAAAATGATAAATGTATTAATAGTTGAAGATGAAATAATTTTAAGACAAGGAATCCTCTCTCTAATCAACTGGGGAAAATTAGATTGTTCAATTATTGGAGAATGTTCTAACGGATTAGATGCTCTGGAAGTTCTAAAAAACAACAAGGTTGATTTAATAATAACAGATATCCGTATGCCTATTATGTCCGGTCTTGAACTATGTGAAAATATATATAATAACTATCCTCATACTCAAATAATTATTCTCTCTGCTTTTTCTGATTTTACTTACGCACAAGAAGCAATTAAATACAATGTAATAGACTATATAGTTAAGTCCCAGTTTGTCAAAGAATTGCCTGATGCTGTAGAAAAAGCCAGAAAAATTATATATGAATATCAAACTTCAAATAATAATCTACACGAAACACAAGATATGGAGAAATTAAAACCCATTTTAATCAAAAATATTCTATTGGATCCCTCTAATAATTATATTCAAAATAAGCAACTTTGGGAAATGTTTGGTACAGATTATGATAACTACTATATTGTATTAACAGAAATTGGTTGTTTTCAAAAACCTGAAGAAGTTCAAAAAATCCAAAACTCTATCAAGCAATTTTACAACTTATCCTTCCAAGAATTTAATAATGTATCAGTGTGGCTAGATTCCAATTATCTTCTCTGCATTATTGGATTTCCTAAAGATAATACCGGTAAAAATTCACAACTATTGATTGAGACCTGTAACCAGATGTTATCTACTATTAGTAACTTTACACCTTTTAAAGTTAACATTGGAATAAGTAGCAAGCATACTGATAAAAACAAATTAAAAACTTCCTATAAAGAAGCTTCTCATGCATTGAACAATATATTAAATGAAAATAGTGTATCTATTTATGAATCTCACCCTAATGTAATATCTGCTAGTTCTTTACCAGATTCATTAAAAACCGCAAGTAAATTTACAGAATACATCTATTCCAAGGATAGAGCATCTTATCTGTCCTACCTAGGTGAAACTTTAAAGAATTATCAGCATTCAATAGCTGACTTTAATCAAATAAAAACTAAGGTACTCATAACTATATCTCGTTGCTGTAGATCTATTTCGGAGAAAGATATTAATATAGATAGTATAGATTCTATTGAAAAAAATATAAATGAAAGGATATTGGTTTGTAAATCACTGAACCAATTGTATTCCCTGCTTATCCAATTTTACGATGATATAGTAAAATTGAATATTCCATCTTCAAACTATAATTACCTGGTTCATAAAGTTAATTCATATATTAAAGAACACTACAACTCACCTATCAAACTAGATGATATTGCAGGATATCTTCACGTTAATAGTAGCTACTTAAGCCGCTTATATAAGCAGCAAGTAGGAGATTCTATTATTACCGTATTAAATAAATATCGAATTGAAAAAGCAAAAGAACTCTTGAAGAATGAAAACTATTTAGTATCAGAAGTAGGTGCATTAGTAGGTATTAAAGACCCTGCATATTTCACCAGTGTATTTACAAAATATACAGGTATTTCTCCAAAAAACTATAAATAATAATAACCATTACTATGTGTAATTTATAGTTTCCTCAAAAAGGGTTGCCTCTTAATAAATTAAAAGACAACCCATTTTAAATAATATTGTTCTAGTTAATATTTATTTCATGATAAGTTGTTCCTATATGCCATGATCTAAAACCAGTAAAATTATTTTCTGCTTCCAAATCACTATTAAATTCAAAATTATCGGTTAATTGATTATCTCCAATCCAAACTTTTAAACGTTTTTTATTCGTCTCTCCAGAAACATTTTCTACTTGAACTTTAAGATCGTGTGTCTGTGACCACCACTCTTTGCCATCAACAGTATTCTTATCTGGAATAAAACTATTACTATTATCAAAAATAAAGCCAGACATACTCCCTTTTTCTTTTCCATTTATTCTTGGTCTTATGATAATTGATCCACTACCAATTCCTCTATCAAATTGAAGGGCATATCCAGTATCTTTATTATCATCTGTAAGTGATGTCTCAAATAAAATCCCATATCCTCCATTATTACCCTCGCCTAAAGTAGCTTTAGTTGTAATTGTATATTCATTTCTAGGATTATCTATGAACAAAAGTCCATAGTTTGAATAAAACCCCTCATCGTTACTAGACCATGTACCTACCTTTCTAAAATTATCAAGGTTAGCATTATTTAAAATATAACTTTGTCCTGAACTTGATATAGATTCTTCTAAACCATACAACCATTTTTGACTATTAATATCCCAAATAAATTCAGTATCTTTCTTTTGAGTTTTAATTACCTCTCTCAATTGTCCTTTAGAAACCAATTCTTGAATTCTCTCTTCATCTAACATTATACCGTCAAAAATATCTTTATTAGTAATTGTTTTAGTTTCTCCATAAGCAATTGTAGCTGTGTTCAGTATTCTTAGATTTGCATTATCCGTTTGAATCTTAGATTTCTCTATCATACCAATAAAACGTGGAATTACAATACTAGCTAATATACCCAATATAGCTATAACTATGATTAGCTCAATTAGAGTGAACCCTTTATTCTTCTTGATATTCCTCAAGGTAATAGATGACATTTATTCCACCCCTATTCATAAAAATATATTGAAATTCAAACATACTACTATTATAGTATAATAATTACATATATTTTCAGAATATCACAAGGAATACCATGTGTCAATTTCTTAACTTCTTTAAGAATCTAAAAGCAAAACCCTCTATAATTTAAAATAATATAGGGGCTTCAAATAAAAGATATTCTATTTTTTCCTCCTGCCTTAGCGTTATATAATGCCTTATCTGCTAAAGCAAATATTTCTTCGTAATTCAATTCATTTATTTCTTTTACAGTTGTTACCCCAAAACTACATGTAACATAATCCGAAACTTTTGAATTTACATTTTCAATCCTCATGAATTCTATATCATTTCTTATACTTTCTAAAAGTTGTAGAACATTGTTCTTGTTTGTATTTGGAATTATAACCAAGAATTCATCTCCACCATATCGAAAAAGTTCACTATCGCATGAATTAAGTTTGTTAGATAATTTCTCAACTATTTTTACAAGACATTCATCTCCTTTAGCATGTCCATAAAAATCGTTATATTGTTTGTAATAATCTACGTCAATTATAACAATTGCAGTTTCTAATCTTATTCCCTCATTGCTTAAAACTGTTTTGCGATAATCTTTCAAAGAATGTCTGTTTTTTATACCCGTCAAAGCATCTGTTTTTGAGATTTTTTCAAGTGTATTTATCTTTTTCTTTACTTCAAATAATTCAACTTTATTTCTTAAGTTTTTTACTCTAATCTTATTGTTCTTTTGCTTATTTCTTTTAACTATTTCAATATATTCCCTATACAATGTGTTTGCTTCTTTATATTTGCCCTCTATATTATATATTTTTGCTAATAATTCTACTTCATTTTGATTCCTACAACCAAAGTTATATGTGATTCTTAGCTTTTCAATCTCATTAATCTTTAATTTAGTCTCTTCATACTCTTTTATTTCATAAAGAGCTTTTGCATGATTTCTTAATAAATCTAGATAATAAATAAGAATCTTTTCATTTTTATAGAAATCTTCACCCTTTTGAAAATATTCGATTGCCCTTTGATAATTTTGCTTTTTCATCTCTAACAATCCAAATGCATTATATATATATGCAGTTCCATCTTTACTTCCTAATTGTAAATTAATATCCAATGCAATTTCTAGTAATTTCTCAGCTTTATTGAAGTTTCCAAATTCACATTCACATTCTGATAGATTGGTACTAATAATTGCTTTTAGTCTAAAGTTCGAAGGATCATTGAATTCTTTCTTTGCCATTTCATAGTACTTATAAGCTTCATCAATATCCCCAAAAGTATGGTAGATAACTCCCATATTATTTAAAACTCTAGCATCTTTTTCATATTTCAATACAGTCAAATAGTAATCAAAGCATGCTTCGTAATTCTTTCTATTCCAATATATAAACCCAAGTAATACATTTATTTTTACTATTAAATATTCATTATTCTCAGTGTAAGCCTTTTTCAATGCTTCTTTAGCTTTTTCAATAGCATACTCATATTCTTCTGTTAAATTTGCATATAATGCTTGTCTAAATAATTCGTATCCTAAGCATTCATTTTTTGTATACTCTTTTAAAAGCTCCAATTTCAAAAGAGTCTTTTCTAAATCTATATATTCATGACGTAAAATTTCATCAAATTTTTTGTTTATACTAAAAGACTTCATTTTAAGATGTCCCCTTAACAATTATTCTTATTTTGATATTATTTCTATACCATCTTCAGTTACAAGAATTGTATGTTCCCACTGTGCTGAAAGTGAACCATCTAGCGTTAAAGCTGTCCATCCATTATCTTCATCTATAAATATTTCGTGATTTCCACCATTTATCATAGGTTCAATTGTAAATACCATACCTGGAACTAATACCATTCCTGTTCCTCTTTCTCCATAATGGAACACAAAGGGTAGCTCATGAATCTTCAGTCCAACTCCATGACCTGCAAACTCTCTAACTACAGAGTATCCATTACTTTCTGCATGTTCTTGAATTGCAGCAGCTACATCGCCTAAACAACTCTCCCACGGTTTGATAGCTTCTATTCCCTTATATAAGCATTCTTTTGTTATATCTATGAGTCTCTTAGCATCTTCATTTACTTTCCCTATCTCAAACATTCTTGATGCATCAGAAAAAAATCCGTTATACTTAGTGGTTGCATCAACATTTATGATATCTCCTGTTTTAAGAATAATATCGTTACTAGGTATTCCATGGCATACCTCATCATTAATTGATGTACAAATACTCTTTGGAAAACCATTATAATTGAGATCAGCTGGTATTCCCCCATGAGATACTGTGTACTCATGAGCTAATGTATTTATTTCATCTGTACTCATGCCCTCTTTTATATTCTCACTAATTAAATCTAAAAGGCCATTATTTATCTTAGCACTTTTTCTTATTCCCTCAATTTCTTCATTATTCTTAATCATTTCTATTGTTGGAATTTCATAACCCATTTGTTTTAATCTTTTTAATTTTTTATCAAATTCTAAATGGCACTTCTTATATTTTAAACCACTACCACACCAACAATCATCATTTCTATTTAAAATCATATACATTCTCCTTGTTTCCAATTAAAATAATTAATATAACTATTAACGTTCCATTTCAAAGTTTGTTGTATTATATTTTCTCTTATCCATTGTTACATCTGCTAACCAAGCATCTAATCCTTCTTTGTAAAAATAGTACTTCTCGTCTACCTGAAAATAAGGTAACATTTCTCCTGTAAAACTATGTGTTTCATTCAATCTTGAAGATTCTGCAATTATTATTGCCTTTACATCTGATTCACCCATGTTAAGATATTCAGCAGCATCTGTTAAGCCAAAAACTGTTTTATTTAATGTTATATTTTTATTTAGACTTTCACTATTGAATAAATTGCTATTATTGGGCTTAATTATGTATCCATGTATAATTATCCCTATGGATATAATTATACATCCAAATAAAAAATTATAATTATTTTTTAACATTATCTTTCTCCATTTCTTCATCGTTTTAATAGTTCCTAATTCATAAAGTTAACTTAATTTAAACATATACTATTCTTCATTATCTGTAAACATATTATTTATGAATTACTCATTATCACTTTTATTATTTTTTACACACCCATACCCTACCAAACTAGATGTAAGAAACATACTCACCAATAAAATTATGAACAAAAATCTCTCCATTCCTTCTTTTGTACTAACGGCTATTACCAATAAAAAACAAATCATTACATTGGTTAGTATCATTATCAATAATGACACATTTTTGAGTTTCAATTATTTCACCTGCCCTCGATAACTTTCATCATTAACAAATTATGTTAATTAAATCAACAATATAACCATTATATCATAAATGATACTTTTTTTATAACATTTACCATTAATGAGTTATGTAAAATAAACAAAAATGAAATGACACACTCACCTACATAGAGTTGTCCCATTATTTTAGCTAAATAAAAGTTAAAAATTAAACTTTCTTTAATACATGCAAAGCTAAATCTTCAAATTAATTTTCATATGTTTTGCCATCCTTTCCTTATAATTTAGAATATATCCCAGTAATAAACTTTTCATCGCATAAACCTGGATATAATTCATTTAGTTTAATTATCCTGTTATAGATGGCTTTTTTTCCTTTTGAATCATTGATTTCTCCAACAACAATATTATCAAGCTTTACTTTACAAATTTCAATTTCTAAGTAAGCTGCTTTTCTATCAGTTTCCGCCAATTTTATATTCAACTCTCTTTTTATGTTTTCAATCTCTTTCACTTTTATATTATAGTCTTTCACGATTTTTTTTAATTGCTTTGAATAAGTCTTCTCAAATCCAAATATTCGATTATTCGTTGTTAAAATCTTATCCTCTATTTTGATTTTATACTTACCTAACTCCTCCTCAATTTCATCCTTGAGAACCCCTATATATTTTCTTTTCACAAATTGAAAAACAACTAATGAAGTAATTAGAGTTGTAATTAGTATAATGCTTCCCATTAATATTTTATAAATAGTAGTGTTTGGTTGTAATTCTTTACCAATAAAAAATAAACTCCCTATTAACAATATAATAAATATAAACATTAATAATACTTCCATAAATTCTATTGAATTTGTGCTTCTTTTGTTAAACAAAATTCCACCCCATTTTAAAATACTCTAAACTTTTCTATAATTTATAATACCATAAATTTTCTTTAACACAAAAAAAATAGCGTTGACCTGAGCCAAGGCTATTTTATATCATCTTATTTATATCCATTCTGTTTAGCTATTGCTTCATCTCTAATTTCTTTTTTCATACCTTCAAGCGCTTCTTCTCTTCTATCATTTTTTGCTTCTAATTCTTTTTTCATTTTATCATCACTTGTAGTTTCAATTGCTTCTTCAGCCAAACGATAGTTTTGTATAGTCTTATCAATATTATATTGAATTTTATCCACATTATCTCTTCTGTCATCTTTGTTGTGTTTCATAATTCTCTCTCCTTTGTTAATTTATATTTTAGGCAGCTTAATTACTATAACTACCTATATTTTATTATGTCTATATAGATATTTGTTATTCAATATTAAATTGATTTTTTTCAACTAAAATTTACCAAATCTCTTGAATGGAAAAAGAATGAACCTAGCTTTTCCAAGTAATTTACTTTCCTCAATATATGGGTTGTCCCAGTACCTGCTATCTCTTGAATTAGCTCTATTATCACCTAAAAATAAATAATTACCCTCAGGCACTTTAAATCTAATAGCTTCCTTTTCAGGAGTTACTATTTCTGGATAAACTACATACGACTCATTTAATAATTCTCCGTTAACATAAATAGTACCTGATCTGTCAATAAGAATCTCTTCACCTGGTAACCCTATTAATCTTTTAATTAGTTCATTTTGACGTTCATCAGATTTAAAAAATATTATATCCCCTCTTTTTAATTTATTAGTATTATAAATTTTTGTAACAAATATTCTATCCCCTGGTTTAATTGTTGGATCCATAGAAGGTGTTGGTACTTGAACAGTAAAACAAACAAATGACCTAATTAAATGGCCCACAATCACTACAAACAAAATCGGAATTATCCAATCTTTCAAAAACTCTTTAAGTTTCATACTATAATCTCCTTTTTAATAATTTGAAAAATTACTACCTTTATGTAAATATACATAAAAAACACCATAAAAGATTTTTTCTTTACTGGTGTTTAAATTACACATTTTTTTAAATACTTAATGTTAAAATGTTGCTTATATAGATTTTAATAACAAGCGGATAACTTTATAAGCTTGTTCTCATCTATATTGGTAAATTTCACTCCATATGTGAAATTATTTCCTGAATCTTTAATCCACATAACCTTTACTCTGATACTACCTATTTTTTCAATCATTATTTCAACTTCTTCCATGTCATTTAACTTGTTGTAGTTATGAAATTTTCTACAAATTAATCTGCAACCTTCTTCAGATATATCGATAATATTACAAATATGAGTTTCTTCTCTTTCAATTTTCAATATAACTTGCTCATTTGTATTTATTCTTTCTATACTTCTATATCTAGGTTTTTCAAAACAAACTAAAATGCTTAACACAATTGAAATACTATTATAGATTGACCATACTATAAATACCCAAAGTAATCCTACTCCATTTTCTTTGCTTTGAGATATATTAAATGAAACTAAAATCCAACCACATATAGTTATCATTAATAAAATTATATGCGGTATCGCTAATTTCCATGAAAACTCAGTTTTTTCACTTTTTTGACCTTTAGGTATAACATAAAATTTTGTTTTACTTTTAAATAATAATTCTTTTAATGCAGATATAAATAAATAAGGCGCAATTGCTACTTGATAAACGTGATCCCATCTTAATGTTCTTTTTTTATCAGACAATAATTTATAAGATAGTAAAGAAGCGATAAAACTAGGCACCCAAAATTGCATTAGTTGAATTAAACTTGCATCTAAAACTCCTATTCCCAAAGTAATATAGAGTAATGGAATAATAATGTAATTCATTTTCTTTATCCCAAAAAACCAAAAGATAAACGCTTCTAAATATGTAAGTTTTTGTATAAATGATAATCCTTTGAGAGTTAATGGATTCCATTTCTTAAATACTTGAATATTCCCTCTACATTGCCTATCCTTTTGCTTTTTTAAATCTCTAAATTTCTCCGTTGCCAAACCTTTTGCTAAAACTTCATCTATAAAAATACTTTTATATCCTTTTGCTTGTAAAAGCATACCTGTTGCAACATTGTCTGCAATTGTTCCTTTTGGTATTCCACCTATACTAACTAATGCTTTTCTTAAAAAAATAACATTATCTTTTTCTTCAACAAATGAATCATGTTTAAATTCTGTTCTACTTTTCAACCCCAAATTATACTGAAATGGATTCAACCCATAAAATTCTCTAGGAATTTGTATAAAACCAACATCTTTTTCATCAAAATATGGTATAGTTTTTTCTAAAATTGTATTTTTAGGAACCATATCCGCATCTAATAAAAGTACCATATCTCCTTTAATGATATTTAAAGCATTATTAATATTACCTGCTTTTGCATTTCTATTATTGAATCTTTTTATATAAGAAACACCTAATTCATTTGAAAGCTCTTTAACTTCTTCTCTTAATCCATCGTCACATAAATAAATATTAATCAATTCCTTTGGATACCTTATATTTAAACATGCTGCTGTAGTTCTTTTTAAAATTTTTATAGGCTCGTCAAAAGTTGTTATTATAATATCTACTTTGGGTAAATCTCCCTTATTCACAAATTCTTTCTTCTCTAATTTGTGATTTTTTAACAAAAGAATCTTTTGTATTAAACCATGAAAAAAAACTAACCATTCTGTACATAAAAGTATTATACCGATAAAAAAACTCACTATGCCAAAACTCACGGGTATAGTGTAGACAGTTCTCCACACTAAATATACAAGCTGAATAATTATAACTGTAAAAATAAACAGTTTATGTGTTTTTCTTGTAGATTTAGAGAGTATGTATAAAATTATCAGCCATAATAAAACTCCTATGAACATTATACTTCTCATATCTAATTTCGTAAAATCATAAATATTCCCCATATGTACCCCCATTTCTAGAATTTTTCCCATTATTCTAACTTTAATAATACCATATTTATATTAACAATGAAATGTATTAGAATTATTAATCTTTCTTTACTTAGTAATATTTTTATATCTGTTTCTAAATTTTTTATTCATAAATGGCTACTATATGTAACATAGTAATAAATTAAATCATAAAATACTTATATAGAGATAAATTCTATGTAAATTAAATCTATATAATCTCATTCTTTAGTTGATTTGAAATTTATATAAATTTGATGTTAAGCTAGTTTGTCTATATATAAATCAGTATTTTAAATAATATTTTAGAAACGTCTAAGAAAAAAACTAGCTATTTATGGAGATATTCACTTAAAAGTTCTTTATGTAGCTAAAACATTTTGACAAAGTGTTCACTCTGACCATTTTGTACTTTGTGAAAAATAACAGTTTTAACTACATTAATAACTGTACTAATAAAGATAAAAATTACACTATTCAATCTGATTCACTAACTAATATCAAAAACAAAACACAATTATATGAAAATACTAATGCTTCTCTTGATACAAACTCAAATCAATCTTTTGATATTGAATACGATAATAATATTGATTTTCATGATATTGACTGTGAGATAAATGAAACTAATGATTTAGACATCGAATATGATATCAATCAAAATAATGTAACTCCTATTAATAAAAAATATATCATGGACTATGAAGATTGTATTGATTCGAAACTGATTTGTGAAGATGAATATTTTGAAAACGAATGGAAGTAAAATCGTGTACTTATGAAGTATTTTCATAAAACTTCATAATAAATCCTATATTATAAAAAAGGAGAGAGCATATGATAGATAAATTTAATAACGAAAACTTTTTGTATAATTCTTTCTTTGGTAAAAAGTGTGATTGTGATAACTCCTGTGACTACAACAAAAGGTCAGATTGCATGACTTCAAAAAAAATTTGTTATTGTCCTTGTGAATTTTGTAAAACTGTTAATACAAGACCAATTAACTTGAATAAATGTACAAGCAGATTATTAAAAGTAAGAGTTACTTTAAATAATGTTTGTTTTAACAAAGAAGTTTCTATTAGTGTTTTGCTGTGTGATCATTGTGGAAAAATAGTTGATTTTAAAACTTTCACTACAATACTTCATAAAGATTGCTGTTCTTGCTGTGATAAATATTGTGGTACACTAAGACGTAAAGTATCATTTATTCTTCCTAAAACAAATGCATGTGATCCACTTAATTTAACTGCTTATGTTGTTGCTAACTACACTTCTCCATGTAAAGATGATAAGTGTTACTGTTAATTATAAAGGGACTGTACGAAACAGCCCCTTTTTTAACTTTCTTTTAAAAGCCAACTTTCAATATCTTCAATTTCTTTATAGTTAACTTTTTTACCATCTACAGATACAAATATACCTTCTGTTTTAGAATGTCCAGTAAGTATTACAGGTTTCACTCTAAAGTGATTCTCAAGTTTTAATTTTTTTATCTTTTCATTTATTTTTTCTATTAAATCATGTGAACCTTTTTCATAGCAGTTTTTATCTACACATACTTCTATTGTTTTAGTAGCCCATACTGATTCAGCATAATCAATATTTTTACTACATAAGTCAGTCATTCTATTTGTATAGTGTGTATGCAGTAATTCATGTGCTCTCTTTGAGTTTGCATCTCCATAGAAATCATCATAAAGTCTTAGAATATCAGGATTCTCTTCACTACGTCTAACTTTACTATTCTTATCAATTTCCACCAATACATTTTGTCTTTCTGCTATAACTCCTTGAGTCTTTGGTACTGGATGACCTGCTCCTGAAACACATCCTCCTGGACATGCCATTATTTCAATTAAATCATATTCTGACCTACCGCCTCTAATAATATTATTTATTATTGGTTCTGCATTTTTTAGTCCACTTACAACTGCTACTTTAAATACTTTTCCATCTAATTCTACAGACACTGTTTTGATACCTTCAAGCCCTCTAACTTCATTAAATTCTAACTTACTTTCTTCACCTTCTGAGCGTAGTTTTGAAGCAGCCATTCTTAGTGCAGCTTCAGCAACTCCACCTGATGCACCAAATAAAATTCCAGCTCCTGATACTTGTTCGTACGGTTTATCAAAATCCATTTTTTCAACATCAGAAGCGTCATAATGATTTTGTTCCATCATTTCAATAAGTTCTACAGATGTAAGAACTTCGTCAACATCCTTAATTCCATTCACTTCAAATTCTTCTCTAGCCGCTTCACCTTTTTTAGACATACATGGTACTACCGATACAACAAAGATATCTTCTTTAGTAGTTCCATCATTCAGCCATAAAGGTAAATGATTTTTAACAGTAGCTCCCATCATTTGTTGAGGTGATTTACAACTTGACAGATTAGGAATCAATTCTGGATAGCGCTTTTCTACAAAATTTACCCATCCAGGACAGCATGAAGTAAATTGTGGTAGAACTCCGCCTTGCAATCTTCCTAAGAATTCTGTTGTTTCCTCTACTATAGTAAGGTCTGCTGCAAAAGTAAAATCAAAAACTTTATCAAAACCTAACTTTTTAAGCATCCCTGCAATAAATGGTGATGCATCTTTTGGCTCTAATCCATAATGAGAACATATCAATGAACGAACTGCTGGAGCAACAAATGCAACAGTTTTCTTTTCTTTTTTATTTAATTCTTTGAATACTCTATAACTTGCTCTTTTATAATCTAAAGCTCCACAAGGGCAAGCTACTACACATTGACCACAAGATACACACGCCGTATCTGATAATGGTTTCCCGCTTTTTGTACCTACACAAAGTTTTCCCTGTTTTAAATAGAATCCCAATACTCCTGGTCCTTCAATTTCATTACATGCAGCAACACATTTTCCACATGAAATACATTTGCTTGTATCCCTTACTATGAAAGGATGATCCTCTGTAATAGGGTATCTTCTAGCTATTAAATATTCTTTATCATGGGATACTTCCAGCATAGTTGCTTCTTTTCTAAGCTGACAATCATGTCTTTCATTACATCCACATTCTAAACATCTTTTTGCTTCTTCCATTGCTTCTTCAGCTGTAATACTAAATGCTACTTCATCAAATCCTGAAATTGCTTTATCTACTGGAATTTCTTCGCTACTAGCTCTACCCAATTTAGGTAAGTTAGCAAATTCATATCTAGGTAAATCTTCAAAAGTACCTCTACTGCAAGAATAATCTTCCTTTTGTTCTGGAGCATAACCACAAATCAAATACTGAGCCATAGATTCAGCAGCTTGCTTTCCTGCTGCTACTGCTTGTACTACTGTGGCTGGTCCAGTAACACAGTCTCCTCCAGCAAATATTTTTTCTTCAGAAGTTTCCATAGTTTTACCGTTAACTTCTATATCACCCCATTTGTTTAGTTTAAGAGGCAAATCATTCCATAGATAAGCTGTATCTGTTTTCTGTCCAATTGCACCTATTACTGCAGTAGCTTCAATAATATGTTCACTACCTTCTACTAAAACAGCCCTTCTTCTTCCTGATAAATCCGCTTCTCCTAGTTCCATTTTAGAACATTTTATACCAGTTAATTTGCCACAATCATCTGATTCAAATCCTACAGGTGCAGTTAAAAGAACCATATTGATTCCTTCTTTGATTGCTTCTTCAATCTCGTAAGATTCTGCTGGCATTTCTGCTTGTGATCTTCTATATACTATGGAAACTTTACCAGCACCTTTTCTAAGTGCAGTACGTGCACAGTCTACTGCAGTATTTCCACCACCAACAACAATAACATTATCACCTAAATTAATATTTTTACCCTTAGCTATTTGCTCAAGGTACTCTATACCTTTCCAAACACCTGGAAGTTGCTCTCCTTCTACTCTCATAGATGATGCTTGCCAAGAACCAACTGCCAGATAAACTGCATCAAATTCTTTTTGCAAGTTTTCAAGTCTTATATTAATACCAAGTGCTTTATTGTTTAATAATGTTACTCCCAATTTTTCTATAAATTCTATCTCTTTATCTAAAACATCTTGTGGAAGTCTATAATCTGGAATACCATATCTCGTCATACCACCCATTTTAGCTCGTTTCTCAAAGACAGTAACTTCATGTCCTTTAATAGCTGAGTAATATGCAGCAGATAAACCTGACGGTCCCCCTCCAACTATAGCAATCTTTTTACCAGTAGATTCAGCTACTTTGGGTATATATGATTCCTCTGAATAAAGATCATAGTCAGCAACAAATCTTTTAACTCCATTAATATTCACAGCATCATCAACTAAGTTTCTACGACATTGTGCCTCACAAGGATGTGGACAAACACGACCACATATTAGTGGAAATGGATTATTTTCTTTTATCAATTTTAGTGCTGCTGAAAAGTTACCATTCGCTGTATGTTTTAAATAACCTTGGATATCAATACCTGCAGGGCATGTACTTTGACACGGAGCTACACAATCAGCATTATGATCAGAAAGGAGCTGTTCCATTCTAACTTTTCTATATTCTCTTAGTCTTTTGCTGTTTGTAGTTATTACCATACCTTCTCTTAAAGGTGTATCACAAGAACGAACTATCTTGCCTTCTTTCTCTAATTTAACAATGCATAAACCGCAAGATCTATTTGGGTCATGTAGTCTTGGATCATAGCAAAGTCTAGGTATTTCAATATTTTCACTTAAAAGTGCTTCCATTATTGTTATACCTTGTGGAGCTTGAAAACTTCTCCCATTTACAGTGTACTTAATCATTTTACCAACCTCACTTCTATGATATTCATAGTTAAAATAATAAATTCTTCTAAATTACTCTTAATCTAGAAGAAAGTATACGTTACCATATATAGCAATTTTTATACCAAGTTATACTCTTGAAATATTCAAGCCTTTTGTTAAACAATCTACAAAAACACGTCCTTTTGATGCAATTTTGCAAACAAGTAAGCACTATTGCATTTCTTAAACTTACAAGCAGGCAAACTATTTTGATAATTTATTTTATATATTTTTCGTGTTTACGTTTTCAATATATTGCTTTTTTATACTTATTAAGTTATACTGTAAAAAGTTGTATTAATATATACATTAAGGTAAATTTATAAACTCTATAAATTGCCTGTTTTTCTATTAAAAATATATTGAAAAGGGTGTTTTTAAAGTAATGTTTAATGATATCGAAACAACAAAAAAGAAATTGAATAACCTAATAGAAAACCTTAACTATCAACTAAACGATATGGAAGTAATTAAATTAAGCCAAGAATTGGACGAGCTTATTCTTACATATTACGAAAGAATACATAAAAAAAATAAAACAATACACTCATATCTAACTTAGTCAGTTTTTATTTTTAATGCTAATTATTATCTTTAAATCAATCTTCCAATCCTTCCCATGATTCTATTTTACCCAAACCCAGTTTCGAAAATTTATAGTTATATAAAATTTTATGATATTATAGAGTTCTAGGGGGATTTATAATGTCAATAAGTATAAATGAATTATTACAATTGGAAACTTTTAAGAATTTCAAATTAATATCAGGCACTAAAGGTTTAAACAATACAGTTAATCATGTAGGAATTTTAGATCATGAAACTATAGAAATGATTGAAAAAAGTTTTGCTGAAGGCGAGTTTATTATAAGTACATTACTTCTTATAAAGGATGAAATAGAAAAGTTATATGAATATGTTGAAAAATTAATTGAAGTAAATGCCAGTGGCCTTGCAATAAAAAATATCTATTTCCATGACCTACCTAAAGAAGTCATTGCGTTAGCT
Source organism: Clostridium sediminicola (assembly GCF_050402865.1). Lineage (NCBI taxonomy): Bacteria > Bacillati > Bacillota > Clostridia > Eubacteriales > Clostridiaceae > Clostridium > Clostridium sediminicola. The sequence continues at coordinate 20,084 of NZ_BAABMF010000015.1, read as the reverse complement.
AATAGTAAATCTTTTCCTATATTTATATTTGGAAATATATATTTTGAAGACCTAATAACATGTGTTACAAATGCTATTGAAGATAAAAATGATATTCAATCTTTAGCATTGAAAGTGGATAATATTTTATATAAAAATTTAAACAATGTAATTATAAAAAAAATTGCATACGAAATAAATAGAAATTTTAGTGAAAAAAACATAGTAATATTTTGTGAAAGAAAAAACAAAAAAATAAGTTTTGAAGAAAAATATGCCTCCATAGAAAAGCAAAAATCTTTAAGTCAATTGGACAAGATTATTCCTTATAACGATGGATATTTAATTATTACTACCTATGATAATATAAATAATACAGAAGTAGAAAAAATCATCCTAAATATATTAGAAATTTTAGGTTTTAATTCTTTAGAATATATTATTGGAGTAAGTAGCTTATATGAAAATTTAGACCATTTAAATTTTTCTATCAATGAAAGTCTGCATGCCTATAAACATTCACTCGCTTACAAAAAAAACATTTCATTTTTTAATAAAATTGGAACTAATAAAATATTGATACCACTTATTGATAATATTTGGGTAAAAAAATATCATGATGAAATGATATTACCTTTATTAATTTATGATAAAAAAAATGATACTCAACTACTAAAAACTGCAATAAAGTATATAGAAAATAAAGGCGATATAAAAGCTACTTCAATAGATTTATTTCAACATAACAATACAATAAGATATAGAATTGATAAAATACATAAAATTCTTAATAAGAATACTAATATTAATGATTTTTATGAGGAATTAAGCATAGCAATCAAAATATATAATTTAATAAGTATATCTTTGTAAAATTCACAAACGAAACCCTCTTAAAATTTGAAATCTTACAAAACTATATTGTTAATAAATAAGATAATATATATATTAGATAAATAATTTTACATATTATTATTTTAATATCTTTATCTTTTACGAGGAGGGTTTGTATGTCAAAACATCTAAAAGCTGACATATCATTAATATTATTAACTATAGGATGGGGAGCTTCTTTCTTACTAACAAAAGACTCTTTATCTGAATTAGCTACATTTAATTTTTTAACTATTAGATTTTTTCTAGCATTTATTTTGTCATCTATTATTTTCTTTAAAAAAATGATTAATGTAGACAAAAAAACATTAAAGTATGGAATAATTCTAGGTGTTGCTCTATATGCTACCTTTGCATTACAAACTTTAGGACTAAATTATACTACAGCTTCAAAATCGGCTTTTATAACAGGTTTTAGTGTAATATTAGTTCCTGTATTTGTAACAATACTTATGAAAAAAATTCCTGACAAAAAAATAATCTTTAGTGTTTTCATAGCATTTATTGGATTAGGTTTGCTAACTCTAAATAAAAATGTAGCTTCAATAAATAATGGTGATATACTTACTTTTATATGCGCTATAACATGCGCTATTCATGTATTGCTTGTGAGTAAATATACTACAAAATCTGAGTCTGTTGCACTTGCCGTTGTTCAAATAGGTGTATGTGCAGTATTAAGTTTAATAACATCTTTAGCATTTGAAAGTCCAGTAATACCAACCAGCAATGGTGTATGGATTAATATAATAATATTAAGTGTAGTTTGTACTTCTGGAGCTTTTATTGTTCAGAGTGTAGCCCTAAAATTTACAAGCCCTACACATGCAGCATTAATATATACAGCTGAACCTGTATTTGCTGCAGTATTTGGTTACATTGTTTTAGGGGAACTGTTAAGTAGCAAAGGAATGTTGGGTGCCTTATTAATTCTAACTGGAATGATAATAACTGAAGTAGATTTGAAAGTATTATTTAGTAAAACATCTGTAGAAAATAGCATTTAATCATTATGCTCTAGTATTTTCTTTAGCTTAAATAAAAATTATTTAAGCTAAAGAACAATTTTATTATTATAAGAAAAAACTCTAATGGGATAAAATGATAGATTAAATCAACATGCCTGCACTTTTAACCTTATTATAAGCATAATCTAAAGTTGAATCTAAATTATTATTATTTTTACCTCCACCCTGTGCAGAAAGATTGCTTCCTCCACCTTTTCCATCAATTAAGGTTATTGCATCCTTTAAAAGATCATTCATGCTTATAAATTTTACATCCTTTGAACACATAAATAGGATATTTGCTCTGTCTTTAGACTTTATAGCAAATAAAACAATAACCTTTGGAAAAGCTACTAGTTTCTTAGCTATGAGACTTACATATTTTAAATCTTCATTATCATATATGTTCCTTAAAATCTTAATATTATTTACCGTTTCACACTCGTTCAACATATTTTGTATTTCAAACTCTGCAACTTTTGCTTTTAAAGACACATTTTCAGAACTAGTATTTTTTATTTTATCCGAAAGTGATTCTACTTTCATTAATATTTCACTTTCATTGCACTTAAAAGCAGTTGTGATTTTGTCAATTACTTCAGATTTCACGAAATAATCGGAAACTGCTGAAACACCGCAAATGAAATGAATTCTAGTGCCTTTTCCTTGCTTTTCCCACCTAGTTACTTTTAACATCTGTATCTCAATTGTAGAATTAGGAAAAATCCCTTCACTTGGAATGGCTGCAATATCACCTACTTTAGCTACTCGAATTTGTTTATTTTTCTTTTGAGTTACCCTTTGTAAAGATAATTTTTTTAGTTCTTTCTTAGTAGGATAAGTTACTTCAATACTAATATTATTACTAATTATTTCATTTACCATCTTTTCTGCTTTTCTAATTTGTATTTCATCAACAGTTTTATCAATATCCATATAGTTATACTTATTTCTTTCTGGGTCCTCACTTGCTTTTAAATTAAATAAATCTAACAATGAAGCTGAAAGCAAGTGCCACCCAAGATGTTTCTGCATATACTCATATCTTTTTTCCCATTTTATACTGCACTTAACTCTGTGAATTTTAATTGGCTTTGTTTTAACTACATGATAAATTATATCATCCTTTTCATATACCTTTAAAACTTCAGTATTATCTATATATCCAGTATCATTGTGTCCATCTGAATTACCTGGATAAAAATTAGTTTTATCCAGTTCAACATGGTACTCATTATTCTTCTCTATTACATTTATAATTTCAGCGGTGAATTCTTTTTCATATGGATTCTCATAAAAAATTCTTTGCACAAAATCAACTCCCTTCTTGCTTTACTATATTTTAGCATAAAAATCACTTTACCCATAACATACTAAATTATAACGCACATATATCATTATTTTCAGAATCAGCCTCTCTCTTTCTTATTAGATGCACTGGCAAATATAGTATGCATTGTATTAGGAGAAATGATCCTAAAATCATAAGCTTATAAAAAATACTATTAACAAATTCTACTGGCATGTTTAATACTGATGGATTTCGTTCTAAATAATTATAGTTACCACCTACTAATCTATTCACAACACATGCTACAAGAATATAAATTATAGTCCATAATTTAGCTTTTTTGAAATCATCATAACTTGGCAAATACTCTCTAATAAAAATCATATAAAAAACAGATATAGCTAATAACCCATGTCCTACAAAAAATGATATAAACATAATATGTGGAAAACCATATCCACTAGTATCTACAAAAATTAATGCTAGTATGGATCCAAACATTCCCCAAAAATATGTGACAAATCTAACATTGTTTTTTCCAGTAAACAGTGTAAATGCTGTGCACATAATAGTAATTCTACATAAATACAATGGCAATATTTCTTGTAAACTTGATTCATATGTCCCATACCAAAAATACAGTAATACTCGAGGTGTAATCATAATAAGACCTAAAATTATTTCTATTGATCTTAGTGGTAATTTTTTTATTTTATCCCTTTTCAAGTATATAAATAATATGATTGCTGCTACAAATAACAAAATTGAAATATGTATAATTCCAAATAATTCGAAATCATTAACATGAGTATCATAATTCCATAACTCATCAAAAAAATAATTCATAATAATCCTCCTGTAAAAAATTTTATCTTATGTAAACTTTGTTAAAATCCGAAAACATAACATCAATTTTTTATTATAACATATCTTTTATATGAAATTGACCTAAATATTACAAATAATTGTAACTGAACTTAAAATGTAAGAATAGCATATTTATAAGTATAAAATAATTTTAGAAGGAATGTATATGAATAATTGTAAATTTAAAAATATTAATGTACCTCGCTATTGGTATCAGCTTTCTTATACAAATGAAAATAGAGTTCCACCAGCTGAAGATCCTAAAGCTAGCTCATGGCCTACCTATTTTTTAAAAAAAGATGAGCATGGAGCTTTTACAGATAATTATGGTAATATACTTGCATTTAAAATACGCCAACCAGATTCGTCTATTGACTTCGAAGGTAAACAACTCAATGAAGTGAAAAAAACACTTAAGTGCTTAACTCCAAGACAAAAGCGCATTGCAAAATACTGGGGAACAGGCCCAGCAACAAAACAATGGACACCTATTATTGATATTTTAATTGACACATACAAAATAACTGCACCTAAAGCTGCTCGTATCTTAGCAGCAACTCAAGGAGCATTAAATGATGCTTTTGTAATAGCATGGCATTTCAAATTCGCCTGGAACATTGCACGACCAAACCAACTAGATCAGGAATTGGTCAGTTATTTACCTACACCTAACCATCCTAGTTATCCATCTGGCCATGCTACAATAGCCGGTTGTGCTCAAATAGTTTTAAGTTATTTCTTCCAATCAGAAAAAGAAAGGCTTAAAGAATTAGCTGAAGAATGTGCAGTTTCTCGTTTATATGCAGGAGTTCATTTCCCAATTGATAATACCGAAGGCTTAAAGCTTGGTCGTCAAATTGGTAAAATTGTTGTTAATGAATTAGAAAAACAATATGATGCTGATCTAGCTCATATAGATTACCCAATAACAGAAAATTATCATGCTAAACTTCCACCACCTCCATATAGACAAGTAATTCCATGTGACAAAGGAAACTGTTGCAATAATTGGAATGGGTCCCATGAAAGCTATGATAATTGTAATGAAAAAGTTTTTAAGAAACCTATCCAAGAAGCTATCAAAGATTTCATTGAAGGATGTAATGATGTTGATATTGAAGATTTTGTTGAGAAACCACTTGATGATAATGAAGAAGAATCTAGCGAAATATGGTAGTAGTTAACTCTACTACTATATTTCACTTTTACTTTATTTATTCAAATGCTACATCCATAAACTGTAAGATATAAATCTTTTCTAACTTTCGTAAATTCTTCCTTATCGATTTTTGACGGATATGACATTATATATAATTCTTCTGGTTTAGTATTTTCATTATAGGCAGGTTGGTAATAATCATATTCATTAAGATTAAATCCGAACTTCTCATAAAAATCAATCCTCTTTTTTGCTTTAATTGTATCTGGCTTCTCGACTTCTAAGATTATTTTTTTTGAACACTTTTGAATAATTTTCTTAAGTATATTTGTCCCATATCCTTGTCCTCTAAATTCGCGTTTTACTGCAAAATGCTCAAGAAAAACAAAATTAGGCAAATCCCAAATTCCTATAAAACCAACTAATTTACCTTCAAAACATATTTGTTCGAATTTATATAAAGGATTTTTAAGTACCTTTTTTTGATTTTCTAAATTTCTACGTTGATTTTCTGGAAAACTTTCTATATATATTTCCCATATCTCATTATATTTTTCCATAATTTACTCCTTATATAATTTAAGATTCATTTTGTATTACTCTTTTATCTTTTTCCCTTCAAAAACTCTCGTATTGTTGGAAATCTTTAATCCAACAACATTATTATTTTTATCCATTATAAATTCATCACGAGTACACTCATGGTTTTCATAATAAAAATCCTTTTCGGTTATTGGAAAAAGCTCATAAATATTTCCATCATCGGCATCTGAATAAAGTTTTCCATTATTAAAAGTTACTGTAACAATGAACCCTTCCCCAAATTCATACTCACCAGCATATTCCTTTAATATCTCTGAATTTACATCTACAGTTTTTATTTTTTCAGGCATAATATAATCTTCTTCAAAAATTATTGCTTCCATAGAATCAAAAACTGCATAAAGAGCTGTATGATCTGAATTGTTTGTTAAAAATATTAATACATAATCATCGTCAGGATATCTGATAATCATTGAATTATAGCCGCCTCCACCTATACATCCTCCATGATTAATTTTCCTATGACGAAACCTTTCTGTTATTTCCCATCCATATCCGTATCCATAACTACAATCTCCCCAGTGCGGTGTAAATATTTTTTCTAAAGATTCTTTATTTAATAATTTTTCAGGATATAGTGCTCTATCATATTTATACAAATCTTCTACTGTAGAATATATATTTCCACCTCCTGTAATACAGGAAAAATTATATATTGATAATATCTTAGGGTCATTAGTTAATATTTCATATCCAATAGATTGATTATCTACGTATGAATCATCAATTCCACATCTAGAAGTATTCATTTCAAGAGGAATCAAAATATTATCTCTAATATAGTCATTATAAGATTTACCTGAAACTTTCTCTATTATTGCTGCTAAGATGTTATATCCTGCATTACTGTAAGAATAATCTTCTCCTGGCTCAAATAGCAAAGAATTTTTATTTATATAATCTATATTTCTATCTAATGGAACTTCTTCACGTCCTAAAAACATTCCCTCTCTTTTTATTCCTGACGTATGAGTTAAAAGATGATGAATTGTAATGTCATCTCCTCTTTTATGACCCTCTATATATTTTGAAATAGGATCATCCACATTTAATAGCCCTTTTTCTTGAAGCTGCATAATCCCAACTGCTGTAAATGATTTTGTAATAGAACCTATTGCAAATACACTGTTAGAATTATTAGGAACGTTTTCTTTGTAATTTGCCATTCCATATCCTTTATTTAGTAATATTTCATCACCCTTAGCCACTAAAATAGTACCACTATACTTATAGCTGCAGTTTTCATTATATGCTTTCATATACTCATCTAATTTTAATCCTATATCTGATTCGTTCTTTTCTTTTGTATTTATAGAGATACTTTTTTCTTTATTTTCACAGCCGCATATAATACAACCTAAAAATAAAAACATTATCAAAGCTTCTGTTACAAGAATAAATTTTATTTTTTTCATATATTTTCGCCTCATAATCAAATAACTCTTATATATAATCTTATTCAAATATCTCTTCTATAAACATAGGCATTTTAAATATCTCTAGTCTCTCTCTTTAACCAGTCTTTCTCTAATTGACCCAAATATGGTGATAATACTTTATAAACCTTTTTATGATAATCATTAAGCCATTTCTTTTCCTTTTCAGTAAGCATACTTACTTTTATTCCGTCTAAGTCAATTGGGCAATAAGAAATAGTCTCAAACTTCATAAACTGTCCAAAGTCTGTTTTTTCATCTTCTACTACTAACAATATGTTTTCTGTTCTAATACCATGCTTTCCTTCTTTATATATCCCCGGCTCATTAGTTATTAACATACCCTTTTCCAGCTTTACATTACTTGGATTTCTACTAAAATATTGTGGACCTTCATGAACATTTAATAAAAATCCTACTCCATGCCCTGTACCACATTTATAATCAATTCCCTCCTCCCACAGAGGTTGTCTCGCAATTATATCTAAGTTTGAACCTGTTGCACCATATAAAAACTTAACTTTACTAAGAGCAATATTCCCCTTCAATACTAAAGTAAAATCATGTTTTTCTTCTTCGCTAATTTCTCCTAAAACAAAAGTTCTAGTAATATCAGTAGTTCCATCTAAATATTGCCCACCTGAGTCTACTAAAAACATTTTCTCTTTCTTCAAAATGTAATCACTTTCCTTAGTTGCTTTATAATGCATCATAGCAGCATGATCTTTATATCCTGCAATTGTATCAAAACTAGGTTCAATAAAATGCTCTGCTTCTCGTCTAAAGTCTTCTAACTTAACTTCAGCTGAAATTTCAGTTATATCTTCCATCCCAATATTTTTCTTTAACCAATATAGGAATTTAACCATAGCAACTCCATCTTTTATTTGACAATTAATGAAATTTTCAATTTCTTTTTCGTTTTTAATTGCCTTTAGATCAGTTGTTATATTGCTCTCTTTAATTTTCCCACAACCTTTTGGAATAGCATTATATAACCAGTTATTTGTTTTATCTGGATCAAAGAATATTTTACTTCCTTCATGTAATCCAGCTATTTGATCTTCTATTTGGTTATATTCTTTGATTTCTACTCCGTTATTTTTTAAAGTTTCGATTACTTCTTTAGTTAATTTTGAGTTATCAACATAGAACCACGCATTTTTCTTTGATATAAGTGCATAAGAGATAACAACTGGGTTATTAGGTACATCATTTCCTCGAATATTATAAAGCCAAGCAATGTCATCAAGACTACCTAATAAATAATAATCCGCTCCTCTTTTTTTCATTTCTTCTCTTACAATAACTAACTTCTCCTTAGTAGATTTCCCTGCATATTTTGTCTTGTGAATAAATATTGGTGTACTAGGAATCTCAGGTCTATCTTTCCAAATAACATCTATTAAATCATACTTCCCATTCAAAGTAATTTCTTTTTTACATAATTTCTTTTCCAAATCATTTATTATTGATTGAGGAAATATCTTACTATCAAAACCTACACAACTTCCTTCTGAAAGCGAATCTTCTAACCATTTTAAATATGATGTTCCTTTTGAATGATCTAACTTAAACAGTTTTATTCCAGACCCTTGAAGTTGTTGTTCTGCTTGAATAAAATATCTACCATCAGTCCAAAGTCCACTCTCTTTCATTGTTACAATAACTGTCCCTGCTGAGCCTGTAAATCCAGATATCCATGCTCTAGATTTCCAGTGGTCTGCAACATACTCACTTTGATGTGCATCAAAACTAGGTATAATATATGCACTTATACCTTTTTCTTTCATCTGCTCTCTTAAGGCTTTTATTCTATCTTTGACATTCATATAATCCCCTCCAGCGGCTTATAAATAGTATTCAATTACTATAAATTGTAATATTTTCTTCATATATAAATGAATATAAATTTTTCCAACAAATTTCCCTATAAAAAAATTGTATAACAACTTTATAAAAATTGCTATACAATAATTATTTTTATACAATTTTTAAGTATTGCATTAACCTGTGCACACATTTAAATATTTTAATGATTTATCTTTTATCATTTCTTCATCTTCATTTTGTATATTTTTCAAAGTTCTTCTTGTAATTTCTGTAGTAACAATTGCTCTCTTACACATTGAATCTGTATATACTTTAACCTTGCTAATACCAATTCGGATACATCGTTTAATCATACTCGTTAAGAAATTAGTACAATCCATAGCTAAAGGATTATTGATTAAATATACTATTTCAGCAAGTCTTACTAAGTCAAGGTAAAACTCATTATCCTTATGTTTTTTACTAATATTTATTAACAATGAATCTACCCCTGTTTTATCAACAAAATATTTCGCATCATTAGGGTTTGTTAACTGATTTCTAGCTATTGTTCCTTCTACTGCTATCCCATTTTCATGGGCAATTTTCACAATTTCCTTAGTCTTTTCAATAGTATCTTCAAAAGAATTTTTATTACTTTCTTTAACTTATGTAAAACCAACCTCAATTGCTTTTATAACAGTCTCAAATTTATCTTCTCCATCGAAATGAAGAGCTACATTTTTTAGCAAATTATTAATATAAAACTTCACCAACATTGCTGCCTCTTCAAAACTTAAGTAGTCAAGATCATTTTCATTTAAAGCCATAATCATTGGTGTTTTAGATTAAGCTAGCTTATCTCATTAGTAATCAAAGCCTTGCCCCCGTTCATTAATTTTGTCCTAAACATTCCATATTTCTTTTACATATTCTTTAAGTCTAATTAAATTATATTTATCAACACCCTGTATTCATATCTTTATATAAACTTTATATCTTCATATTAAATTTATTATTATCTATATTTACGTTTTATCTACTAGCAAACATTATGCTGCTATACCCCATTTTGAGAATAATATGTACATAGATAACATTATTAAAATTACTAAAAAACCAACTATTTTTGCATATTTCCAAGGTACTAATTCTACTACTTTTGCTTCTATCGGTACATATTCTTTGTCCATAGGCTTGATTTTTCCAATTATCAACATTATTATAGTTGTTACAACAAATAATATAAACGATACATACAAGAAATGCATATCAACTTTTAATACGAATGTTGATATTGAGTAAGCTATAAAGAAAAATGCTAATCCAACTTTTACTGCCAAAGGTGGTACTTTTTTTGTAAAAAATCCAACGAACATAATGGTAAACATTGGTGCCATATAGAAACTATTAATTGTCTGGAAATACTGAAAAAATCCTTGTGGTGCATAATATATAAATGGTGCTAAGGTCATTGCAAAGATAGCCAATCCAATCCCAAATTTTTTACCAATACCAACCAATTCATGATCTGTTGCTTTTGGTTTAAATATTGGTCTGTATATATTTAATGAAAACAACGTGACAGCACTATTTAAAACTGAGTTAAATGAACTTAAAATCGCTCCAAATAATACTGCTGCGAAAAAACCTAATAATGGTTTTGGAAGTACATCTTTCACTAATGCTGGGTAAGCTACCTCTCCACTTTCAAGTCCTGGTCCATACATTGCAAATGCAATAATCCCTGGTACTATTAAGAATAATGGACCTATTATTTTTAGCACTCCAGCTAATAATACTCCCTTTTGTCCTTCTTTTAAGTTTTTTGCACCTAAAGCTCTCTGAATAATTGATTGATTTGTTCCCCAATAGAATAGATTAATTACCAACATCCCTGTAAATACAGTTCCAATAGGAACTGGATCAGTAGGCGCCCCAATAGCATTTAATTTTTCTGGGTATTCAGTCACAAGTTTCCCGATTCCATTCATAACATTCCCTTCTCCTAATGCCATAAATCCAAAGAACGGAACCATTAATCCTCCTATTAAAAGTCCTATGCCATTGATTGTATCTGAAACTGCAACAGCTTTTAATCCACCAAAAATTGCATATATAGATCCAACAGTACCAATAGCCCAAACCATCAACCAAATTCCTTGCATATAGCTTATACCAAATAACTGTGGAACATCAAACAGCCCACTTAAAGCCACAGCACCTGTATAAAGAATTGGTGGTAGAAGATTTAAAATATATCCTAATAAAAATATTATTGTAGCTATTCTTTTTACAGAAGAATCAAATCGTTCCTCTAAAAAGTCGGGTATCGTAGTAAATCCACCTTTTAAATATTTTGGTAAAAACACAAGCGCAACGATTACTAAAACGATTGCAGTCGTAACTTCCCAGGCCATAACACACATATTATCTGTATAACCCTGTGCATTTAGTCCTATTAACTGCTCTGTCGAAAGATTAGTTAACATCAACGAACCACCTATTACCACCCCTGTTAGACTTCTTCCTCCTAAGAAATATCCATCTTGACTACCTAAGTCGTCACCTCTTGTTTTCCACCAAGAAATTAAAGCAACTAATCCTGTAAAAAATAAAAATGATAATGCTGTAATAATTTTCATTATAATTTTCTCCCCATTTGTTATTTTCATTCCATGCGAAACTAAGAACTCGAATATTAAGCTGAGATATCTAAATACATACCATACGAAAACTTAATTTATTCATGTCCAAATCTCAGGTAATTGTGAGTTATGGACATAAATAAATTAATAGATGTAGTGGTATTTCTATACAATTAGAAAACTTTTCTTAGAATTTTTCGTTTATATAAACTACTTTAATTCCTTTCATGCTTAAGTTTGTATCTAATGCTTCATTCATATCTTCTAAAGAAAATCTATGAGTGATTAATTTTTCAATTGGTAAACCAATTTCTTGAGCTCTTTTTAAGAAACTAAATGTTATTGGATATTCTTGCGGTGTATAAACCCATGATCCAACAGCAGTAATTTCTTTATTACAAATGTCAAAATGAGGATTATAAGTTGCATCTCCACCATTAACGAAGAACCCTACTTCACATAATCCGCCACCTCTTCTTACAAACTTCCATAAATTCGAAGCAGCAGCAGGAGCTCCTGTACATTGCATACCAAATTCTGCACCTAATCCATCAGTTACTTGGAAAATAGCATCTTTTAAATCTTCTAGTGATTCAAATTTTGTGAAATTAAATATATGCTTTGCTCCCATTTCTTTAGCTAACTCTAATCTAGAATCATTTCCATCAATAGCAATGATATTATTCAATCCCATTGTTCTTAACACAGCTAATGTTAATAATCCAATAGGTCCACATCCTTGTACAATAACCTTAGAATCAAAATTTAAAAGTCCAGTTGTTTTCGCTCTCTCTACTGCATGAATAGCTACTGCAGATGGTTCAATTAGCAGCCTTAAATCCAAATACATATCAGAAACATTAAAGAATGTAGAATTTTTTCTAATCAAAAGATAATCGCTAAAATATCCATTAAAATGTTTTTCATCATCTAACATCAACCCGTATACACCAACATTTTCACACATATTACTTTTGCCTGGCATATTTACACAGCTTGGGCACTCTCGGCAAACTAAAGTTGACGTTACAAGCTTATCACCAACTTTTACTGGATTACCCACTGTGTCATTCTTAATATTTTTACCTAATTTCACAATTTCCCCAGTTCCCTCATGACCTAAAACTACTGGTATCATACCAAATGGATCTCCTTTAAATTCATGTGCATCAGTACCACATACACCACTTCCTTCAACTTTAATCAAAATTTCATCATCGTTAATTTCAGGTAATTCAAACTCCATGATTTCAAATTTTCTCTCACTTGTAAGCATTGCTACTCTACCTTTTTCCATTAATAATCACTCCTTATCTAATATCCCAATTTCAATCTTAAATTCTTTTTTCTCACCTGGTTCTATAAATAATAATTCACCTTTATCTCTAGCAATAGCTCTTCCATCTGGATACCATGTGCTTGGTTCTAAACCTACTGCGTAGTCTCCTTCTCCCATTTGCTTCCATTCTATAAGATTAGGTAAATGTTCTTTATTATACTTAACATAAGCCCCCAATCCTTTTTCACCTAGAGTTGGATTAAATAGTACCGCTTTAGCATCTCCATTCTCATCAGCTAAAATATCATGATAAAAAACTTCCTCCATATAATTATGAATAGGCTCATCAAATACCTTACATTCATCTAATCCTCTTTGAGAATGTTCATTTCTTGGTACTATAGAATTATTGTTTGTAATTAGTTTTGTATCTTCTGATATAAATGGATATCCAAAATTACAATGATAAAGCATCATCAAGGGTTGTTCATTAAAACCGCAGTTTTCAACTATATCATTTATAATAATTTTGTTATCTCCCAATTTTGTTGATATTTCTCTTGTCAAAGTAATATTTTCTCCAAAAACTCTACTTTCTCTAACTTTGCCTCTAATCTTTATAATAAATTCACCATTCTCCCACTCTTGGTAAACAGACACATCCTCTGCTGGAATATTGCTGATTCTACCATGAAGTCCTAATTGTTCACCTTGGTCTTCACATGGGGCACCCATATAAGTTAATCCACAAGTGGTTAATAACCCTGCATAGAAACTTCTTAAAAATTCTAAATCCTGTTCATTGTAATGAGCGGAAGAAACAATTCCAGTCTTTGAAATAAAGCTTATAGGAATTCCTTTATAGCTTGCCCAAGCAATATCCATTCCTCTATCAGGTAATACTGTGAATTCAAATCCTGTACCTGTTTTCACATCAATACCTGATACACCTTTTCCTTTTCCTGATGATAACTCATACTGTTTTGCTCCAGCTATTTGAGATATATCCCCAACTCTTTTCATTAGATAATCTTTACTTATTTCTTTATTAAATAATTGTGCCAAAGATATTCCCCCTCTATTTTAGTGATAAGTTACAAGTTGTAAGTGACAAGTTATGGTTGATTTTCTACGAAAATCTTTGATCAATTTTTATATTATCTCCTATGACTTTCCCACAATTTTCAGTGTCTATTGATTTCCTGTATTCTTCTATGCATAATAACCATTTATTTTTAGCGAATAATCCAATTTCTTTATAATTATCGCTTTCTAAATCTGTATTTGTTCCTTTTGGTAAAATAACTATCATCTTAAAACCTTTATCAGATGCACTTACTGGTGCATAATGAAGAGTAGTTCCATAAATATCCAAAACTGTTCCTTTTGGCACATAAAAAGCTTCAATATTTTCAGATGAATAAACATTATTGTCAATATCTTGGACTTTTCCTAATAGCAATATTGAGTCAGTAATTGCTATATTTATTTCATTTCCTTTATGATATTCAACAGCATTTAATAATTGATTATTTCCGTTACAATATCCAATTTGTACTGGCATTTCACCAAAAAGTTCATTTTCAATAACAGATGTCATTTCTAACTTTTCCATTTCTTCTACCGATGCAACATAAATAACATCCTCTGGTACTATAGTATTCTCTATCATATATTCTATATATGAGGAAAAATCATACCCATATACTATGTTTCCGTATTGTTTAAATTCATTACTAGATACATCTTTTATTTCAATTTGCGGGTTTAGTTCCTTTAACTCATTTAAATTCATTTAGACAACCTCCTTCTACAGTATTATCTGCCTAACCATCTCTCATCTAATTCTTCTGCTGAAGGTTCTACTGGATCTGCTGATAAACCATTAATATACTTACAAGCTTCTTTAAGGATTTCACCGTATTTACCATGAACACCTGCTACGTGATGTATATATGGTCCTTCAACAATTTTCTTTTCCCATTTTGGCCAGTTTCCTACTTCTAACCATACATAAGTACCTCTAGTAAATGGTCCTTCTACACCTTTACCTTCTCCAATAAGCAATTGATAATTGTTATGATCTCCATCAAATCTTACTATAGTGATATCTCCACCTTGGATTTCCCATTCACAAGTACCATATGCTCCACTAGCTAAAATCCAATGACTTGATGCTTGGCTTTTGTTCTTATCTTTTGCTAAAGAATATGGGAATGGCCCACAATGCCAGAATAATTCAACATTATCTCTTTGAGAATCACGGACAGTAACATCAGCAAAGAACACTGCCTTCTCATCCATAGCTGCTGCTTGAGCAAGTATAGAAGAAATTGCACCATGAATGTCTGTTTCACATGCACAAGGGAATCTTTCATCAGCAAGTAATGAATTTGCTAAACATGGCATGATTCCCAATACATTTTGTAGTGCATTCCAACATTGGATAGCAGCTGCATTACAATTAAATCCTTCTGCTGTTCTTTTTATTGCAATTTTTAATCCTATCATTTTTTCTATTTGGTTAATTTCAGTATTTTTACTTATGTTTTCTTTTACGAATTTAACTTCATCTACAAAAGCTTGTGATTTTTCTGCAATAATTCCATCTATTTGTGATGTGATTTCTTCTAATGCAACAGGATAAAGTTTTATTCCGAATTTTTCTAACAATTCATTCTCATTAACCATAACGCTGTTAAAACCAGTTGGTCTAGTTGAAATTTGTAAAATTCTAGTTGACTTGAATTTCTTAACAGTGTTAGCTACAGCTACGAATTTTTCAAATCCATTTTTGAAATCATCACTATGAAGAGGTGTATTAGTCAAGAATGTAAAAGGTACATTATACATTCTTAATACTTTACCTGTGGCAAACATGCCACATTGGGTATCTCTTGTTCTAAATCCATTTTCTAAAGGAGCATCATCTCTTGGACCCCACACTAATACTGGTACCTTTAAAGCTCTTCCAACTTCCGCCACTAAATCTTCTGTACCAAAATTACAATGCGGGAAGAATAAAGCATCTACATTTGCTTCCTTCATTCTATCGATTACTTTAAACAAATCCTTTTGATCATACAATAAACCTTCTTCATTAATTCCTTCTAAATCAATAATATCAACATCATAGTTCTCTATAACTTTTTTTATTTCACCTTTATACTTTATTGCTTCGCTTACACTAAAAACATCTCTTCTTGTTGGACAATACCCTAATTTTATTACTGATTTTTTCATATTTTCTCCTCCTCCAAATAATTATTAAGCTCTACCTGAGCTTCTGAAAATTCTCATAGTATTTGCAACATCCTCTTTTACAGCTTCTATAGCCCATTGAGAAATATCATGATAATATACTTTTTTATCATTATCATTCATCTTTCTTCCAATGATATTAGCAACATTATATGACATATTTGAGTAATAATTAATTTTGTTAATTCCACAATCTATAGATTTTAAATAATCTTCTTTTTTTAAACCAGAACCTCCGTGCATAACTAATGGCATACCTGTAATTTTCTTTATTTGCTCTAATCTCTCAAAATCTAATTTTGGTTTTTTTAAGTAAATTCCATGAGCTGTACCATATGCTACAGCTAACAAATCAAGTTCTGTTTTTTCAACAAATTCTTTAGCTTGAGATGGGTCTGTATAGAAATCACGTTCATCCAATTCAGATTCATCTAATTCCTCTTCATCTCCACCACCTTCTGGTCTTAGTAATTGTCCCAACTCTGCTTCTAATGATACATTTAATGATTTTGATATCTTCTTCATTTCAGCTGTTTGTCTAATATTTTCTTCAAAAGACAATGAAGATCCATCAAACATAATTGAAGTAAATCCTAGCTTCATAGCCCTTACCAATAATTCGAAATCTTCACCATGATCTAAGTGAACTACTACTGGTACATTTGCTTGTTTTGCCGCATCAATCATTACTGGTCCAATAACTTCAAGTGGTGCCATGCTACAATGAATTTCTGCCAGCGACATAATAACAGGAGATTTTTCTTCTTCTGCTGCTTTGATTACACCTCTTACCATATCTTGATTAATAACATTGTAAGAACCAATTGCATAATTGTTCTTTTCAGAATCCTTCATTAATTCAGTTAAATTGACTAAAGCCATAAAAACACCCTCTTTTTTTTATTTATGATTAATAAAAATTAATTCATCACGTTATATACTGCTTCGTAAATCTTCTTATATCTTAAATAATTCTTTTCATATATCCTTACGTTTTCTTCGTTAGGGTAAAATTCTTTTTTAACCCTGACTAATTTTTCAATTGCTTCTTCTAAAGAAGTATATATTCCTAAAGCTACTCCAACTAATATTATGGTTCCTAATGTTCCAGCTTCATCAACATCTAAAGCAACTACTTTTTTATTCATAATATCAGCTTTTATTTGTAACCATAAATCTGATCTAGCACCTCCTCCACACGCTCTAAACTCTTCAATTTCAATACCTGCTTCTTTCAAGCACTCAATATTATATTTCATTTCATAAGTTACTCCTTCTAAAAGAGATCTAAATATATGACCCTTTGTCACATTAAAGTCAAGACCTATAAAAGCTCCCTTTGAGTCAGGATTCATATATGGTGTACCACTTCCAGCAAAATGAGGTAGTACCAATATATCTGTAGGTTTCTTAGCTGCTCTTTCATTAAAAATCTCATAAGGGCTTTTTCCTAATTTTTCTCCCTCAATAATTTCCTCATATCCTAAAGTATCTCTATACCACTTCAAAAGTGATCCTCCTGTAAAATTAAAAGCGTATGTTGTGTACTTGTTATTTACAAATGGAACACAAGGGAAATTATTTTTTGAAATATCATTAACATCTATATTGTTATCGAAAATTGGAGTAATGCACTCTACAGTCCCAATACCATCCATAGCTGTTCCTACCTTAGTCACTCCAGCCCCTATTGTTGCACATACTTGATCGTGAGCACCACTTACAAGCTTTAGATCTTTTGGAAGTCCTAATTCTTCTGCAATTTCCTCATTAATATCACCAATTATTGTTCCTGCAGCAACAGTATCTGCGAAAATATTTTCTTTTATTTCAGCTGCTTTTAGAATTTCTTTGTCCCATTTGAGTTCTTTTACATTAAAAGCCATAGTTCTAGAAGCTAAAGAATAGTCTATTACAGCTTTATTTCCTAATTTATAAAGTATAAAATCTCCAAACAGCAATGCTTTCCAAGTTTTGTTGTAAATGTCTGGTTTATTATCTTTAAACCACATTAATTTACTGATGGTATACATAGCATGTGGACTCAATCCTGTCTTCTCAACAATCTTCTCTTTCCCTAACTTTTCTTCTAATCTTTCTACCTGCTCTTTTCCTCTCTTATCTGTGTAAATCAAACTATTATAAAGTACTTTCCCATACCTATCTACTAAAACCGCTGCTTCTCCAAGTGAAGAAACACTTAGCCCTAAGACCTTTTCTCCAGAATACTTACTAATAGCATTTTTAATAACATACTTAACAGAATCCCATATCTCATTTGGATTTAATTCAAACCATCCATCTTCAGGACTTATGTCAGAATATTCCCAATATTCATAAGACTGAATAATTCCCTCATGGTTAAATATTGTACATTTACAACCTGTTGTGCCAATATCAATACCAATTAAAGCCATTTGCTCACCTCTTTTTAATTGTTTACATAAATTCTTTTATATTTCATATCAAAAGACTTCATACATATAATTTAATATTTTTTGATTATTTTTTCTTCCAAGCTGTTGCTATTATAGATATATAATCTTGCTGTGTTTAATAAATATCATTATTTTGCACAAAAAAATAAGATATTTACCTATTAACAATTAGGTAAATATCTTATTCTCTTAGCTCTTAATTATCTAATAACTATTTTCAATAAATTTTATAACATTTTTTATATCTTCATCTCTATATTTGTGTTTTTTGTTGGCTATTTTATATTTTTGATTAAACTTAAATATTAAATTTTTTCTTTCTTTTCTATATTGAGAAGGAGTCATATTATATTCATTCTTAAAAGAAGTTATAAATGTCTGCAAACTGCTAAATCCGCTTTTCAATGCTATATCTACAATTTTTTCATCGGTATTTATTAGCATTTCATGTGATTTTTGAATCCTTACATATTTTAGATAATTTTGAAAATTCATACCTATTTTTTCTTTAAAAAAGTGAGAAAAATAATATGGGCTTATATACTCTTGATGGGCAATTTCTTTTAACGAGATTTTGTTCATATAATTATCGTCAATAAATTTCATTATTCTCTCTAGCCTTTTTAAATTGTCATCAGATTTTCTTTGATTATCCTCAGTAATAATAGAGTATTCAAAATTTCTTATGAGATGAATCATTAAAGAATTAACTATAGCATTTAATTCAATAATAAATGCCTCTTCTCTCTTGTCTATAACTTTTAATATTTTAACTAAAAACTCTTTTATTTTATTATATTTTTCATCTTCATTATTTAATCTAGTATTACATAAGAATTCCATATTAACTATTTCAGGATAATAAACTTTCAATAAATCAATATTAAATTGTAATATTATTACAAGATTCTCTTGGCCTGTTTTTAGAAATTTATGTACTTTATTTTTATTAATAAGTATTATATCCCCATTTTTTAGCTTATAATTGTTATTTTCAAGTTCAACCTCTAGTTCTCCGTCTACTATGTATAAAAGCTCTATCTCTTTATGCCAATGATAAAATACTTCCTCGATATTGCATACATACATTTTTATTGGCAATCCATAATTATATTTTACTAATTCTCGTTCATATAAATATTTCATTTTATCCCTCAATTTTTAATTTTTTTATTTAAAACCTTAATCATGTGGTATGCAAAACAATAATCGATAGCTTGCTTTGATTCTATCATACATTTCATAAAAATAAAATTAGTTACATAAATATGGTATGCCCAAAATAAAATGGTACCTATAGAATGGACACTAAGAAAAGGTGTTTATTCTATAGGTATTTTTTTGTATACTTTATTTAGAAGAAAGAGAGGTTGAATTTAAATGAGTAAAATCACTTTCACTGAAGAAGAT
>NZ_BAABMF010000014.1:0-131092 GCF_050402865.1 Clostridium sediminicola | reverse complement strand
AAATAGAACCGCTACAGCCATTATTGTTCTCCTTCCTTCACATCATTAAAGCTTTTTACTCTCTTTATAATACTTTGTATTAATCTAACACATACTGAAATAAATCCTAGTGGCATAACTAGGTACAGTAACCACATTGGAATAGGTAGCGAAACAGCTGTTTGTCCACCAGATCTTATTGTTCCCATCAAATCAAAACCAACATATGAAACAATTATTGCAAAACCTAAGAAAACTAAATCACTAAAAATATCCAAAATTTTCCCTGCTTTTTTTGGCAATAATGAATGTAAAAATGTTATACGTATATGCTTATCTTCTTTAACTGCATATCCAACAGCGATATATACCATCCACACAAACATATATCTTGTCATCTCTTCTGTCCATGAGAAAGGTGTAGTCAATACATATCTACCAACAATTTGAATAAACGTAAATAATACCATTAACGCTAGAAATATTGACCCTATAACAACCTCTAGCTTGTCGTCAATCCAACAAATTATTTTCTTCACTTTTTACCTCCCAAAAATACCAAATAGTTAATCAAAATCGAGGAACACCTTTTTCAGCGTTCCTCCAATAATTATTTAGTCATTATTTTTGTTTTTATCACTAATTACTTTCTAAATACATCAAGTATTTCTTGTCCACACTTTTCAGCTACCATAGCTTCTATAGAATCAACATATATTGTTTTAAACTCTTCTCTTTGCTCATCAGTTAAACGAGTATAAGTAAGTTTTCCTTCTTTTTCTAACTCTTCCATTTCAGCAATAGCTTTTTCATTATCTTTTACAGTTAATTCCCACTGAGTATCAGCACATGCTTTAATAGCTTTTTCATATGCAGCTAATTGAGCTTCGTCAAACTTCTTGTATGTAGCTTCAGAAATTAATGATACTGGCATATAGTAACTATGATTTGTATCAGTAGCATATTTAAGAACTTCTACAATCCCTTGTTGTAAAATTGGTGGTCTAGAAGAAGCTAATCCATCGATAGTTCCTTGTTGTAAACCTGTATACATTTCACTCCAAGCCATAGGTGTAGGTATACATCCAAGAGTTTCTAATTCTTTAACATTAAGTGGATTTTCAGGAGTACGTACTTTTATACCTTTAAAATCAGCAACTTTTTCTATTGGTTTTACATTATTCCAAAATGCACGGTTAGCTCCACCAAAGAATGCTGCAACTCTCATGCCACTATTTTTATCTATAGTAGCTTGTCTTAAAGCATCACCAGCTGGTCCTTCAAGTTTTGCTCTTGCATCATCCATACTATCAAATAAATAGTTTGCATTGAAAACATAGAATTTCTCAACATGAGGTGCTAATTGTATAGCAGCAACAGAAGCCATATCGATTTCTCCTAATTGAACTCCTTCAATACTATCACGGTCAGAACCTACCAATTGCCCTGCTGGATAAATTTCTACTGTAACACCAACATTTTCTGCTTCAATAATTTCTTTGAATTTAACAAATCCTTGATGAATACTTTCTTCTTCTGGAGACATGTGAGCTATACGTAGTTTGATTTCTTTGTGCTCGCCACCAGCCGCATCTCCTCCATCATTTTTTGCAGTATTACCACCACCGCAACCAGTTAATAGTAAAGTCAAACTCATTACTGTCGCAAACACCTTTGCCATTGTAGATTTTCTTATCATTATTTTTCCTCCCTATAAATAGTTTTTTTACTCTTTTGCTAATTTGAGCTTATGCTTTTGTCGCCTATATAATTTGTTTATATATAATGCTTTGCATTTATATATCATTAAAATTGTAAAACCTACTTACCTGACTAACTTAGTACTATTCAGTATATATCTGTTTTAAAACATCTAAGGCATCAAATGTAATCCATTCTTCTATAACTTTTTCATTAGCTATTCTTAGATGATTAACCCCTAAAATTTCTATATGTTTGCCACTCGGATAACCAAAATATCCTATTCCCTCATGAATTCCTTTTATTCTCCATCTTACTGCTACATCCCACTCATTTTCTTTGGCTCTCTTATTACATGTAACTCTTTCTATTATTACATCTGCATTAGTACAAGATGCAAACAAACTAATGAACATAGCCTGTATTTGATTGTATCCTTCTAAATCTTGATTACAAATAAAGTGTACTACAGCATTATCAGCATAGTAATTTCTTACTTCATTAATCAAATTTCCTTGCCATATTTTATTAAACATGCTAAGAATAAAATCTCCAATTTCAAATCCCTCATGCTTCGGAATATATTCTTGAGGTGACAATTGCCCTGCCTTATTTTCACTAATACCAAAAGTTGATTGAAGAGCTGGAACTTTATTTTTACTCATTTTTGCTAAGTTTTTTGCTACCTCTATTGGCTCTAATCCCAATTGTTGTACTATATATAGATTATCTCTTACTATCCATTCTTCGCACACTCTATTATTGTGAAGAAACGTAACGGCAACTGTTCTAAATATAGCTTTTTTTCCTGTTGCAGGACCAAATGTACTATCCCCTAAATTTGTTGCTGTAGACATTATTCTATGTGATGAATAAAACCCATCTTTATCATTACCTGACCAAATAACATTTTCCCCAAGCAAACGTCTATCAGGAAAAGAATGTAGTGTTTGCATTGTATTAGATATTACTGCATTTTTACCTACTGCATTATCGCTACCTGTATGTACTACTGCAGAATTATTATAATGTTTGTTAATCAAACCTATTCCCTTTTCTTCCCATATTCTATGAGTTGATTTTATGATATAATCCACTACATCACGATATCTGTCCTCAAAACCATTCATACTTTGTTTGCTTTCTGTTATATTCACAAATTCATTGAAATCGTTTAGACCAAAAGGGACAACTTCATTGCTATCACCATAATAAACTTTTAAATCATTTACATTATTTTCAGCACTCTTTGCAGTTACTTTTCCAACCATTTTCTTTTCAACCGCCCTTTCTTTTAAGTTATTATCTTTACTTTTTGAAGTCACTTCTCCTAAATTTTCTTTAATAACATTTCGATCTTTAGACTCCTTATTTTGCATAATATCACCTCGATTTTAATACTTTAAGTAACTAATCTATCATTCCTAAACCTTAATAAAATTGTACCATCTGAGAAATTTAACACCTTAATTTAATTGCCAACCCTTAGCATGATAATGACATAATCTTATGATTAGTCAGAAAATTTCAAAAGAACTATAAAAATTCTATAGTTCTCTGTTTTTCTTGCAATCTATAAAAGATATTTTTTATTTCTTAATCTATCAAAAACATCTATACACAAGAAAAAAAGGAATGATATAAATACTAAAAAAGTATCTATCCATTCCTCTGTCTCATAAACCTGAAAGTTTCTCACATCATACTATTTTTATAAATATTTCTCACTATTGGCATTGAGGCTGCGTATTTATTATAAACGTCAAATTGCTGCTATATCTATTTTAAAACACTTTATAGTGATTGCCTCTTCGGTGTTCTTAAAACTTTCCAGAGAACTCTGTCAGGCTATATATGATTAATTGTTTCTCTTGAATTCACCAATATTCCTCCATTACATCCAAAGTTTACTCACTATATATAGACCAGTTATTCACAAGCAGTCAATACGCTATTAATCCACTCTGTGCTGTCTGCACTATATTGACGTACAATCTTCCATTTTTGATTAATTTTCCGTATGTAGAGCATTTGGGTACTAAGTGCACGTTCCTCCATGCTTTTACCGCTTAAAATGATAACATCCCGTTCTTACTCTTTCAAAAATATCTATACCCATTTGATATAACATATGAATTATATCAAGATTTACCCAATTTTCTACAGCTCTTCCATCTTCAATACGCCACCAATCAATACAACGCATATCAATTTCAACACCAGTCGCTGGAATACCTAACCAGTCGTTTCCTAAATGCGTCGCACTCATTACATGCCACCCACCCATGAAAGCGTAGTTGTTTTCTCCGTAATTTGCGAAACCATCTTTGTTCATTCTATCTGGAAGAGAATTTAGCCATGCACCTGATGGAACTTTTGAAAACCTTCAATACCTTTACACACGCCAATTCCATAAGGACCATACCAGGAAAAATCTTTTTTGAATTTTGTTTCCAAATTAAATCCTTCATATCCACTATCCGCAAATGTGTTTAAATCTTCATGCATATTTGTAATCAAATTGATTGAAGCAGAACCCTTCTCTGCATCGCTTTCCTCAAGTATCACACCATCAAATGTACGTGGTCCAGGAATCATGCATTCATTTCCAAGCGCATTAAAAAACACATAACCCGCTTGAGCAAGTAAATCTAATAAATCTAACAACATATATGTCTGAACAATCTTACCGTCTTTAATTTGACTACATTCACAAAAACGTATGTAAACCACTCCGCCAGTAGGAGGTATATCCAAAAACTCTTCAGTGAATGTAGCTTCATAGTATCCATTTGCACATACCCAATCACTGTTTTTAAATTCAGTTTCTTGACCTTCACAATTAACATCTGTTGCACCTGTCAAAATATACGGATGTTTTAGGGCATCTGGAAAAGCTCTTAAAAACGGTTTCCAAAATTGCTCTATCATCGCTTTAAGTCCTTGAATATGATTTACTGGATGTGAGCAGTCAAAACTCGTATCCTCTGTAAAATAATCTGACAGTATCTCACCAATATTACTTTCATCCGCACCATAAAGACGATCATAATATTCCTTTACCATTCTTTTATTCTGTAAATTAAGACTTGACATAATCAAATTCCTCCTTCATTCACAACCATATTCTTTGCTTGGAGCTTTTAAAATTTACATGAAATAGGAATTAGTCAGAATATTCAAAAGAACTAAAGATAAGATTTATTTATTCATAAAAAAAAATATAAACTCATTATAAAATGATTTATAAATAAGGGAGTTAAAATAAATCACTATAATAAGTTTATACTATTAATCAATAATCTAAACTTAATTAAACTTGTATTCTAAGTAGTTTTATAAAAGATTCTTAATTGTTAACTTTAATAAAATTATATCATATTAGAAATTTACTACCTTAATATAAATTCCATTTTTTGGCATAAAATCTTCACAAAAATAAAAAAGCTATGGATTATCCATAACTTAAAGTTTAATAATTATAAATTTTTTTGATATTGAGAAGGCGTTACATTCATAATTTTCTTGAATTGCCTTGAAAAATAATTACTATCTGAGAATCCACAATCCAAAGCAATTTCTGTAATAGTTTTATTAGTATTATTCAATAAATAACAAGCGTTATTTATTTTCATTTGTAAAATATATCTCATAGGAGTTACACTATAGTTTTCTTTAAAAATTCTTATAAACTGCCTTTTAGATAGACAAGCCTTTTCAGCTAATTGATCCAAACACACCTCTTTAGTATAATTGGCTTCTAGAAATGCTACAGCTTCTGCCATTTTCATAGCTTTATCAAATCCTGCATTTTGAGATGATGTGTATTTTCTAGATAGATATGCAACTAGTAACATAAATAGAGAATGGAAAACAACCTCAAATCCAAAGTCTTTGTTTTTATATTCTCTAAGTAATCTTTCCAGCACAGATACTACATATTTTTGACCTTCATAGTCTAATATCATTCTGCTCTTGCATTTAAATTGACTTTTATAAAAAGGTTCGATTAAAAACAAAGCTTGAAACCCTGAAATTTTTTTCAAACTCCCAGCCTTTTTCATTAATTCTTCTGTATTATATAATATATTATACATCTCAAGATTTTCAGCATTTTTAAATCCATGTGTACTGTTCTCATTTACTACATAAACATGACCTTCCTTAACTTGAAATTGCTTATTATTAATTATATGTACTGCCTTACCTTTGGTAATTATAAATAATTGTGAATACTCATGTGCATGTATTGGATAATCTGAGCTAAAAGAAAATTTTTCTATAAAAAATGGCAACATTTTCATATGTTTTTATTCCCCTTTAATGAATGTAAAACCAACATTTATTTAAACAGAATCAAAATATAAACTCATTATGAAATGATTTGAAAAACAAGGGTATGAAAAACAAATCATTCTAATGAGTTTATACTGTAAACTAAATTAATAATTGAACAAATTAACCTTTTATAATCTATTTAATTTTGTAATCATCTGCTGCTTTAAACATAGCTTTTAAGTTTTCAAGAGGAACTTGGTTTATTGAACCACCAGCAGCAAGTACACATTTATTATTACCTTCGAATGATTTAAGTACTTCAATGCACTTATCATAAGTTTCATCAGCAGTCCATTTTTGTAAGTCAAGTGGACTTAAGCCACCTAGAAGAGATACTTTACCTTTAGTCAATTCTAAAGCATCGTGCGGAGAAATATCAGGATGATATTGCCATGCAACCATTCCCGAATCTCCTATTGCTGGTGCTACGTGACGTGCCGTTGAATCATTGTGTAACCACCTTTGAGTATTAGGGAATTCTTTAAACATTTGCTGGTATCTTGGTAAAATAAATTCTCTATACGTAGGTTCACTAAGAAATGCTGAAAGGTCATCTCCTACTAATATGTGATGCAGAGAACCTAAGATTTTTTCTTGAGCTTTCATAAATCTTATTTGAGTTTCTACAACTACATCTAATATTCTATTAACTATTTCAGGTTCCACTAGAGTATCAGCACAACAATCACTAATCCCTCTAATGTTTGCTGCTGTTGTAAAAGAGCCTTGTACAGCATGTGGATTAACTCTATACCCTTTTGGACAGTGTTCTACCATATATTGCAACGTTTCAAGTGCTTGTCTCATATAGTTATCTCCATATGGATCTCCTGGTTTTAACCAATCTAAATCTTCTACTGTTTCTGCTTCTGCAATTCTTGGATTAGGATGAACAGAAATATATCCTTGATCGTCAAATTTCACTATTCCACCAAGTCCACTTGCTACTGCAACAGATCCCATATCTGGAACTAAATCACCAATGCCATCTATTTTTTCAAGTGCTTCAACTTGGCATTCAAGAGTTACTTCAGGTTTATGGAAAAAATCATCCAACTTAACTCCTGTAACTGCTTGGAAGAACGGATACGTATAATAGTTAAATACTGCATGTCCGTCAGATTTTTCTCCTACAATACTTTGTTTTAAACGTCTAAAATTTCTCTCTCTTAAAGTTGTCATATATATATACCTTCCTTATATAATATAATTTTTTTATTGTAAGTTGTAAATTGTAAATTATAAATTACGGATACCTTGCGGTATAGCAAAATCTTTTATTTAAATTTAGATATTCTGAAGAATGAAGAATATCATCCTTAACTGATAACTTACAACTTTCAATTGATAACTAATTAAACCGGTATTCCAAGTAATTTTGGAAGAGTTAATGAAATAGCTGGTATATACGTAACCAATAATAATACTATTATCATAACCGCAATCCACGGCAATATTGCTTTTGCAAGTACATCAAATTTGATATCACTAATTTGACATGCCATAAATAAATTTGCTCCTAGTGGAGGGGTAATAAATCCTATTGCCAAGTTTAAAACCATTATAAGACCAAAATGTACTGGGTTTACTCCTAATGCAACTACTATTGGTAATAAAATCGGAACCAAAATAATTATTGCTGCATTTGTCTCCATGAAAGTACCAACTACTAATAATAAAGCATTTATCAAAAGCAATACTAATATTTTACTTGATGTAATTGCTAATATAGCATTTGCAATTTGTACAGGTACTTGAGTTATTGTTAAAATACGTCCAAATCCTGAAGATATTCCTATTATAACTATAACTGCTGCACATAATAAACATGAGTTAAAACCTATAAATGGTAAATCTTTAATTTTAACTTCTTCATACCAAAAAACACTAACCATTATTCCATAAACACAAGCAACTGCTGCTGCTTCAGTTGGAGTAAATACTCCCCCATAAATACCACCTAAAATAATAACTGGAACCATAAGTGCAGGTATCGCATCAATAATTATATTAACTACTTCTTTTGCAGTATATTTATGGTCATCACCTTTCCAACCATTTTTAACTGACATAAATACTGTGTACATTATTAAACCAAGACCAACTAATAATCCTGGACCAATACCTGCAGTAAACATACCTGTAACAGATACATTAGCAGCAATAGCGTAAACAACCATACAAATACTTGGTGGAATAAGAGTTCCTACTGTTCCTGCTGTTGCACACAATGCGCCTGCAAATGGCTTGTCATAACCTTTTTTCACCATAGCAGGTATCATAACAACCCCAATAGCTGCAACTGTAGCAGATCCAGTTCCTGATATAGCTGCGAAGAATAAACAGGTTACGATAGAAACTACTCCAAGTCCCCCTGTCATACGTCCGAAAAATAATCCAGAAACATCAATTAATCTCTTTGATATTCCACCTCTACCCATAATATCTCCAGCATATGCAAACAAAGGAACTGCCATCAATGGGAAAGAGTTAAGTCCTTGTATCATTGTTTGTGTAAATGCTTCAGTACTTATAGGATTCACTCCATAAATTGTAACTATAGATGCTAAACCTAAAGATACTGCTATAGGCACTGATAATACTAAAAATAATATAAAACTTCCAAATAGTAATGCAATAGTCATTATCTAGTCCTCCTCTTCCTTTCCAGAGCTTTTAATTGCAAAACAAATATCATTTGCTCCAGTATAAACTCCAGTATGATTTTCAAAGTATTCTAGTGATTCCGAGAAATTTTTGAACTTCCACACTATTCCTTGAATTAGTCGAACTAACATTAAAATAAATCCTACTGCTGCCGCACCATACATAACATTCATTGAAATATCCAAAGTTGTTGCTCTATCATTAAACTCAGCAACAGATTGACATATTTTCACCGCTGACACAAATATAAACCCTGCAAAAGCTAAGAATAAAAAATCAACAATAATCATTATTATCTTTTGTACTTTTTCATTAAATCTACCTACTATAAAAGTAACCTTAATATGTCTATGATTCCTTGTAGTATAAGAAATACTAAAATACATTAACCAAACAAACATAAATCTTGAAACTTCTTCTGCCCATGAAAATCCGGCACTGAACCCGAATCTTAATATTACTTGTAAGGTAATTAAAACTGTCATGATATAAAATAATGTAGCCATTATAATTGGTTCAAAATTTATATCGAGCCAAGAAAAAACTTTTCTCATTTGAATGTCAACTCCTTAAAATTTTTTCAAGTTATTTTTTTAAGTCAGGTAATTAAATTATTTAAATGGTAACATCCAGAATAGATATTCTAGATGTTACCAACCATTTTTTTGTTATACTATAAATACTTTTGCATTACCTATTATTGTCTTTCAGCTTCTATTTCACCCATTACCATATCAAATATTTCTTGACCACATTTTCCTACTATATCTTCTTTTACTGCTTCATTCATTAATTTACCCATCTTTTGTCTTTCTTCAACTGGAACTTCATTGATTTCGATTCCTAAATCAGGAAGTTTAGCTAGTGTTTCTTCTTCTTGTTTAGCCATCAATTCTCTCTCCATATCTATAGCTACTTTTGCTTCATCTTCAATAAGTTTTCTATCTTCAGCAGATAAACCATCCATAAATTTTGTATTAGCATACCATAAGTAGTTAGTGTATATATGTCTTGTTAAAGACCAGTACTCTTGTGCTTCATAAAATTTTGCAGTAACAAAACTAGTAGTAGCACACTCTTGTCCATCGATTAAGTTTTGTTGTAATGAAGTAAATACTTCAGCCCAAGATAAACTTGTTAAAGTAACTCCAACTGATTCCCAAGCTTTTATTTGTATAGGATTATACCCTCTAATTTTTATTCCTTTAACATCTTCTGCTGATGTAATAGGTCTTTTACTATTTGAAAAGTTTCTAAAACCTATCTCCATGTATCCTAAACCTGTAAGCATATTAGCTTCCAAAGGCTTCATTAGCTCTTTACCAGCTTTTCCGTCTAACACTCTATGAGCATGAGCAGAATCATCAAACATATAGAAAGAATCCCAAACTGCAAACTCTGGAATAGATTGAGTGAAAAGTGTTGTTGCACCTATTCCCATATCTATGTCTCCACGACGAGTTTGATCAAACATTTCTTGAGCACTACCTAATTGTGCACTTGGATAAATTACTATATCGATTCTTCCATCTGATTTTTCTTCTACAGATTTTTCAAATTCCAATAACGCCTTATGAGCTGGTGTTTCAACACTACTATCATGACCTATACGTATTTCGATTTTTTCAGCTTTTTTATCAGGCTCTTTTTCTCCTTTATCAGCTGAGTTGTTTGTCTTACTTCCACCACACGCTGTCATGGTTGCTGCCATTGCACCTACAAGTAACATCGATACTAACAATTTAATAGATTTTTTCATACTAAAAATCCCCCTCATTTATATAAAATTTTGTTTAAACATTATGATATTATACACAACTTTTAATATTCCAAAGATATATGTAAATGTTTACTTCTCAAGCCTAAAATTATCAGTAACATTTTTAATTATTAGTAATTTTATCTTAGTGATTTTATAAATTTTAGTGATTTTAGTGAAGTTGCTTAATATGTCTTTTCAAGTTTGGCTTTTTTAACTTAATTAATTTTGAATTGTCAATTTTGATTTGTTAGTTTTGATTTGCCTCTTATTAAACGTCAGATAACTTTTTGTGTATAGGTATTTTTTATCTAATATGTATGTTATTGTAACATTTTTCAACTTTTTTTGCAAGTACTATTTTTTGAATTTTCTTACTTTTTGTATTACATTTTACTTTTCATATGAATTTGAATGAATTTTACAAACAACACCTTCCCTTTCTTAAAAAAAGGGAAGAAAGTTATTTGTAAATATTTCTTAAAATGGAACTTTTCCTCTTATTGTATAAACTGTTGTTGAGGCTGCTAAGTACAATGTTTTTAAATCGCTACCTCCAAAAGTAAAATTAGCTAGTTGTTCTGGAATATGCACTACACCAAGACATCTTGCATTTTTATCAAAGATATGAAGTCCACCTTGAGCACAGCAATATAAATTCCCTTCACTGTCTATTTTCATTCCATCAGGTAGTCCAGGACCTTCCCCTTCAGTCACAGCCCAAATTCTCTTATTATCTAAATTCCCATCATTGTCAATATCAAATACTTCAATAGTTTTTCTAGGAGAATCATTTACAAACAATTGTCTTTCATCTTTTGAAAAACATAGTCCATTGGGATTTTCAAAATGATCTGCAAGTAATGTTAACTCATGAGTTTCAGAACATAACTTAAATACCCCTTGAAAGTTCAATTCTTGCTCTCTTGGCACGCCAACTCTTGATGGATTCCTTCCAAATCGTGGATCTGTAAAGTATATTGTTCCATCACTTTTTACAACAACATCATTGGGACTATTTAATTCCTTTCCATTATAATGAGATATAAGTACTTTTCTATTACTTCCATCTACATTCATCATACTTAATCTACTTTTAGTATGCTCACAGCTAATAATTCTTCCTTTATTATCATAACAATTACCATTAGACTTATTGTTATCTTTTATAACTATAGAAACATCGCCATTCTTATCAAGCTTATAAGTAACACTTTCAGGAATATCATTGAAAATTAAATGTTTTTCTTTTTCATTCCAAATAGGCCCTTCAATAAAAGTAAATCCTGAAGCAACTACTTTTAACTCTTGTTCAAGGCTTATAATATCGAAGATTTTTTCATCAAAAACTTCCAATTTAATTGGCATTGTGTCCACCCTCTTGATTATCTATTAGGATACTCTTCTTTAAAACTCTCTACATTTTTCACTGCAAGTTTACCTAATGATACTGTATCAGACATTACAATAACAAACTGATAACCTTTATCATAAAGTACTTTTGCTTGTTCAAAGCTACCAGCAACAGTTCCTAAGAATTTATTAGAAGCAAATACTGTTTTTTCTATTTTAGCAATAGCTTCTTGAACTTCTGGATGTTTTGGATCACAGAAATGTCCCATTGAAGTAGCCAAATCCATTGGTCCTATAAATATACCATCTAATCCTTCAACACTTACTAATTCTTCAATATTTTCAACAGCAATTGGAGTTTCTACTGCAGTCATTAACATAACTTCATCATCTGCGTGATTCATATAGTTCATTATGTTATATCCAAATCCTTCTGCTCTTGGACTTCCTGCAACCCCTCTAACACCTGCTGGTGGGTATTTACATGCTTTTACTGCTGATTCTGCTTCTTCTTTTGTACTTACATATGGAACTAAAAGACCATGTACTCCTGCGTCTAAGATTCTTTTTATTGCTACAAAATCATTCCAAGGTGCTCGTACAAGTGGTGTTGCCCCGTATCCGTTCATTCCTTGTAATTGAGAAATTAAAGTCATAATATTTCCAGGACCATGTTCCATGTCTATAATACAAAAGTCAAAACCAGATCTAGCCATTACCTCTGCTGTTATATTACTCCCAGATTGTAACCATCCTCCAACAACTTTTTTACCGTCTTTTAGTAAGTGTTTTACTTTATTATTGAATTTTTCATCTTTTCTTAACATTTTCTTCACCTCATCTAATTTTTAATATCTGTCGTAAGAGCCAAATAATTTTATTTTACTAACCACAATATCTCCCATAGCTTCTATGCAATTATTCATTATTTTTAATAAATCATTCTTTTCCTCTGATATACTCATTTTTTTCATAGCATTTAAATATGCTTCTCTAACTTCAGTATTGACATTCACTTTGCATATACCCAGCTCAATACATTTTTTAATTACATCTTCTTTAAGTCCTGAACCACCATGTAATACAAGAGGAACTTCCACAGACTTAGAAATTTCAGTTAATCTTTCAAAGTCTATGACAGGTTCGCATTTATAGTGTCCGTGAACATTGCCAATACATACTGCTAAACTATCAACACTAGTATATTCAACATATTCTTTTGCTTTTAAGGGATTAGTAAGCTTTGCGTCATGCTCTGCAACTGTAATTCCATCTTCTGAACCACTAAGCCTGCCATACTCTCCTTCAATTACTGCTTCATATTTATGAGCTAAATCAGCCATCTTCTTAGTAAACTTCAGATTGTCCCTATATTCTAATTGAGACCCATCAGCCATAACAGATTTTACTCCTAAATTCAATGCTAACTCGATATCATTAGCTTTATCGCTATGATCAAAATGAATAGCAACTGGTACTTCAGTAGTTTCTGATGCTTTTTTACACATTTCAATGAAGGGTGCCCCCCCATATTCTAAAACTATTGGATGCAGTTGAAGAATAATAGGACTTTTCTCCTTTTGTGCTGAAGAAATCACAGCTTTTACACCTTCCATATTATATACATTAAACGCACCTACAGCATATTTACCTTTTTGAGCATCCATCAAAAGTTTTTTTTCGTTAATCAACATAATATAACCTCCAGTACAGTTCACAATGCACAGTTTTCAGTTGACAGTTGTGGATACCTTTTGCATAGCAAAAGTCCATTACTAGATTATCGAAAATGATAAAGGTTTAATTATAGATTTTCTGAAAGATAATCATCCTTAACTGTCCATTGTACACTGTAAACTGACAACTAATAAATTATTTACTTAAAATTTTCACAGCATCTGCTAATGCATACTCGTCACCAACATTGCCTGGGAAAACTATATATGTTGAATCAGGATATCGACCTTCTTTTCCAACTTTCCAAACTGGTATTCCCTTTAGTATCTGACCCATAACAACCGCTCTTTTTATACCAATCCCTTTTGTAGCTACATCACTGGATGTAATTCCACCCTTTGCTATTACATATCTTGGTATACTTTCTAATGAATGAAGTATTTCTATAAGACCATCAGAAATAAGATTTCCTTTAGCTAGACTACTCTTAGTCTCATCACCTTTTAATACTCTTCTTGAAGTATAGATAGCTACATCTTTTTCTTTTTCCAATATAGCATCTACCTTTTCAGCTATGCTTATTATTTCATTTTCTCTAGTTTCTTCATTTATTAATAATGAAACATCAATTTCTATACTTTCAATGTCTGTTTCTTTAATTAATGTTTGAACTTGCTCAGTTGTTTTTGGAACATAAGATCCTACAATAAGTAAGCCGCCACCTTTTTTATTAACATTAAGTTCTTCTTTACTTAGAAGAGATCTCGATGTATTTCCTGCTCTTGTTTTTACAAAAGATGAGGATGTTCTATATAAGAATTTTTTTCCTGACCCTTCAGCTTCCAATAATGCTTTAACGAAAACTTCTACATCCTTATAAGTGAAAGCATTAACTATGCAAATCTGAGAATCAAATAGTTTGACAAGCTTTTCTTTAACTTTATCTGGTCCACTTTTTCTAATGTCATCTAATGTTATAGATACAACATCTTCCTTTTTCACATCTCCATTAGTCTTTTCTTCTATCCACTCTTTAAGATTAGATGATTTATATCCAAAGGTATGATCATCTGCAAAAGGAGTTAAACCTGCAGGTATAAAATCCACTCCTTCTTTTACATAATGGATATCATTAGCTGTATATCTACCACCCTCTAAAAAGTAAGGAAATAGAATCCATCCATCGAATTTTTCCTGTAGAGCTTCTTGCAGTGCATTTACTTCTTTTAGAAAATGTCCTCTAAGTGTTGAGTCACCTCTACTAACTATAGCAAATGAAGAATCAGTATTTTTAGCAGCTTCTTTCAAATTCTGTGCAATTTCTTTATTTAAAGCTATCGCATTTTCTTCTGACATTGCTCTTGAATTTGTAAGTATATAAAATGCATTATACTCATCATTTTTAAATTCTTCAGTCAGAATATCTATAGACCATTCAGTAAGTATTGGTAAATCATGTACTGTCTGAGTTCCTGTTGGGTCATCATCTAAAACAACTAATTTATGTTTGCTTTTATTTAATAATTCATCAATATCTTGAACTAAATCTTCTGACCATTCATTTGGTAAAGATTCTTCTATAACTGTCTTTTTAATAATCTTTTCGTTCATGCTATCCCTCCCAGTAATATAGAAAAGCTGCTTCGCTACTTTTCTATCAGTTTACAATTGACAGTCTACAATTTTCAGTAATGGATGATTTTCTTCCAGAAAATTTTCAAATAAGATTAGAATCTTTTGCTAGCAAAAGGTATCCTTTACTGTCAACTGTAAAATATAAACTGTAAACTGTAAACTTTAGTATGAACTAATTTATTTCATAACAACCGGTGTTATATCTAACATTTCACAAACACTTACTAACTCTTTTTCATATATACCACCAACACCTACTATATGATTTGATCCGAATTCATCAACAAACTCATCAAAATCAAAACTTACTTTTACATACGCTGTTGGTAATTGATGAGATCCTCTTGATTTTACAAACTCATCAAGTGTTTCTGCATCTGGAGTTATAACTTCACCAGGAATAATTGCCATTTTATATTGTCCCTTTACTCTGTATAAACGAGCTAAAGTGATTTCTCCTGGAGCTGCCATCATAAATGTTGATGCTCCACCTGCAGGTCTATTAGCTGGACGAAGTTCAATTTTTTTCATATTCTCTGCAGGATCATCTGAGCGATTAGCAAACCAAGCAGTCATTCCTCCGCAGTTTGGTAAGTATAGTAAATTCTTTTCTGGTGCCATATGACTTACATCTGCAAACATTGTTGCTGCATCTCCAGAAATAATCTTTAACATTTCCATAGTTAATGCTGCATCTGCATCTGCTTCACAAGACATTGCTATTGGTTTCTTTGGACCTTCTCCATCATATGAATAAGGTAAGAATGCTGCTGATAAACATTGAGGAACATAATTATTTGTTAAATCAGGCATACATTTTACTGATAAGAAGCTTAAATTTCTTTGCTCAATAATATCTTTTGTTGCAAGATAACATCTAACTTGATATTTAAGTTTATCAGAAGTTAATTTTTCATTGTAAGAAACCTTACTTACACTCTCAACGAGCCACTTAGTCATTTTTTCAACTCTATCTTCATCTATCATATCAGCTTGTCTTATAATTTCTAATTGATCTATATGATCTGTATCTATTCCAAATTTAGCCTTCCACTGCATAGGATCATGAACTCCAGTATCTATACCAAGAGAACGGCCACCAAACATTCCAAAAATCTCGCCTTTAAGTTTACTAGCAACTTGTGCTGCTTGTAGATAAGGCATCATTTTTTCTTCAAATACTTTATCACCAAAGTCAGCTCTAATTCTAATATGTGGTTTACCGATTTGACTTAGAGTACCACCTATTCCTAATAATCCAACTGTACCATGAGTTCCTGGGTCACAATTAGTAACTAGAACAGTTGGTAAATCCAAAGCAATAACACTTCTAACTACCATATTTGGCCAAGACCAACAAGGATTGTAAGCTATATAAGATTCAACACCTGCTTTTTTAAGCATATCTACTTGCTCATCTATGTCTTGTATAGTACATGCAACCTTCTCCCCATAAACTAAATCTATTGGAAGACTACTAAAATACTCTATTCCATCAAAATACTTTGGTTCTGCATATCTCTTGAAAAAGTTATTATATTCATGATCTCTTGGATCTCCAAAAGTAATTAATCCTACTCTAGGTTTACTCATAATACTTTGCCTCCTAAAATTTTATATATTAAAATTAATAGTTATTAATCAGTATTTTCTTATTTTTTAGCTTCTAATAAAATTTCATAATCTTCCTCTGTTACAGTTTTATAACCTGGTACTGGGAATGCTTGGAACCCTCTTCCTCCATCATTATAAATTGACTGACCAAATATAAAATCACTATCTTCGCATGCAAGGAATACTGCTAGTCTTCCACATTCTTTAGTACTTCCAATTCTTCCAATTGGTGTTCTAGATATGATTGTATCCATTAGTTCTTTATTAGATCCTACCCTTCTCATCAAATCAGTTTCTATAGGACCTGGAGCCATAGCATTTACCTTTATACCATGTTGTGCTAATGCTACTGCTTGTACTTTTGTTAATTGTTGTATTCCACCTTTACTTGCCGTATAAACCATTTGTGAATCAAGAGCCAAATGAGCATTCACTGATGACATATTTATTATAGCTCCACCTTCCCCTTGCTTAACCATTTGTCTAGCAGCCTTTTGTCCACCAAAGAACATACCTCTTAAATTTACATCCATAATTCTGTCATATTGTTCTGGAGTGATATCTAAGTAGTGTGTTTTATTTGGATCATTAATTCCAGCATTAGCAACATATATATCTACTCTTCCATATTTTTCCACAGTTTTTGCAATAATATTATCAAGATCTTCTAATTTTGCTACATCACATTGAACAAACATAGCATCTCCACCTAAATCTTGCAGCGTCTTTAATCCTTCTTTGCCTGTTTCAGCATTACGACCTCCAATAACAACCTTAGCGCCTTCTTTTATATATTCTATTGCAATCCCAAGACCAATTCCTTTAGTACCGCCTGTTATTACTGCAACTTTTTCTTTCAATTTCATCTTCATCACTCCTCCGAGTTTATTTTGTATATTTTAAAATAGCGTTAATAGCAAAATAATTAATTCATAATTAAAATAAATTGTGAAACAAATCAGTGACAAGTGATAAATTACAAGTGACAAGATAATGATGATTTTCTTTCAGAAAATCTTTAACTAAGCCTATATAATCTTCGATGATGGAATAAAGATCTTTTGTTTAATTAAAAGCTTTCGTTTACGAAAGGTATCCACAACTCGTCACTTATCACTTGTAACTTGTCACTATAAATTGCGAACTTGTTCGCAATTTATAGTTATTCCATCCTAAAACAAATTTATTTTAATAATTGTCCTTTATCATCATGATCTTTATCATATACGATATTCTCACTACCAGCATAGCCCATTGGGTTTCTGAATCCTAATGGATTAATTCCACATGGGTACTTTGCTCTAATTTCTTTAATTAATTCACAGTAATGACCAACAGTAGCAGAAACTAATAATTCTCCTTTGTCAGCTGAAGCATTTGTAGGATCTCCGATAACACCAGTTTCCAAATCATCTTTCTCTGGTAAACCGAAAGTTCCTTCAAAGTGATACATAGTACCTGGAGTTGTTCCTTGTCCTGGAGCAAGTTTCCATTTAGCATCGATTAATGGAGTACCCCCACCTGCAACTGCTAAATCCATGTTAACCCACTCAGGGTATAAGCATAATGCTAATGAAGTTTCTGCTTCATCTGCATGCCACATATAATCTTTAAGA
This sequence comes from Clostridium sediminicola, assembly GCF_050402865.1. Classification (NCBI taxonomy): domain Bacteria; kingdom Bacillati; phylum Bacillota; class Clostridia; order Eubacteriales; family Clostridiaceae; genus Clostridium; species Clostridium sediminicola. The sequence goes on along the minus strand of NZ_BAABMF010000014.1, from coordinate 112,753 downwards.
ACTGTTTTGTCATCTCTTAAGAAATCATACCAAGTTGAAGAAATAGTGAATAATCCTTCAATTCCCAATTTATGTGTAGCAACAATCATTGAAGAAACTTGACCATGAGCTGAAATAATAAGGAACTTATTATATCCTGCTACAGCTGCACCTCTAATGATATCTTCAAGTAATGCTATATGAGTTTCATATTTTAGAGGAATTGTTCCTTGCATACCCCAGTGATGATGAGGATGTGAACCGTACATTGGGCAAGGCAAAAGCATTGCACCTGATTCTTTTGCTACTCTTTCTGCAATACCTATTGCATTGAAAGTATCTGACCCACATGGGCAATGTGGTCCGTGTTGCTCAATAGCTCCGATTGGTAAAATCGCTACGTCACATACATTTTTAGCATAAGCTACATTCACTGGTGCTGAATTCTGATGAAACCATATTGAATCTCTGTTTTCTAACTTGAAATTAGTTTGTACTTTCATTATTTAACTACCTCCTGAAATTTTTTTATTATATTAAAGTCAAAGGACTTTTTACATTCATTCTCTTAGCTAATTCTTTTAACTCTTCATATGTTTTCATTGGTACTGGAATACCTTTTTCCATTCTTTCTACAGTTTTTAAATATTCAATTTCTCCTGGAAGATACATTTCCATGCCTTCTTTCCACATTGGAGTACTCTTTAAGTTTTTATAGTATTCATTCATTCTTTCTTTCAATTCTTCTTTTCCCATAATAGCTTCAACATTTATTGCTATCATAAAGTGACCTGTTAAACTTGGATCATCTGGGGCAGCATACATACTCTTTAATTCATGTCCAAATGTTCCGCCTGTTATTAATCCAGATAAAATATCTACTGCATAAGCAAGTCCTAAACCTTTATATCCTCCCATTGGAAGTAAAAATCCTTCAAAAGCTTTTTTAGGATCATCTGTTGGTCTACCATCTTTATCAGTAGCCCAATCCGTTGGAATTTTTTCACCTTTCTTTATTGCAAGAGTTAGCTTTCCACCAGCAACAACAGAGTGTGAAAGATCTAGACAGAATGGAAAGTCTCCATAACTAGGAATTGCAATTGAGTATGGGTTGTTACCAATAACTGGTTTACTAGCACCTGGAGCAACTATTAAGGGTATTACATTTGTCATAGCTATACCTATCATGCCTTCTTCAGCAGCCATTCTTGTATATAATGAAGCTGCACCAAAATGGTTACTTCTAATAGCTCCAACAGCTCCTATATTATGAGTTTTGGCTAGTTCAATAGCTCTTTTCATTGCATCTCTTGCTACGATGAAACCTGCACCATCATCACCATCTAACACTTCTAAACCTAAACTTCCTTTTCTTGCTTTAATATCAGGTTTTGGATTAACAGCTTTTTTATAGAGTCTTTCAAAATAAGCAGGTACTCTAATTACTCCATGTGAATCTACACCCATTAAATTTGTCTTAACTAATGCTTGTGCATGAAATTTTGCATCTTCTTCACTCATATCTGCTTTCATAAATAATTCTGTTATAAAAGTTTCTAAAACCTCTGGTCTCATTGTTACAGTGTTTTCTGACATAAAATTCACTCCCTCTTTATATTTATTCTTGAATATATTTTAAAATAAATTTCATTTTTTAGACTGATTTTCTTTCTATCAACTTACCATGTATTAATTTTAAAGTTGGTTCTACATATATGTTTTCTAACCTCTTTTCCAGTAATTCTACAGTTGCATTTACCATTTTTTCAATAGGTTGACGATAAGTTGTTAACTTATAACTTGGATATTCAGCAGCAGGAATATCATCAAAACCAACTATTGCAACATCATGAGGTACATTGTAATCTAATTCATACCTAATCATGTCCATTGCTCCTATTGCCATATTGTCATTTGCACAAAATATACAATCTGGTATTGTTTCTGATTTCATAAGTCTCATTGCAGCTTCTCTTCCTGCTTTATATGAATAATCACCATACTCTAAAATCAAATTATTAATTCCTCTTTCATTGAGGCGATCTTTAAAGCCTTTAAGTCTATCAATATTTGTAGATGCATTCCCATTTCCTGAAATATAAGCGAATTTTTTGCGACCATTATCTAATAAATAATTTGCAATTTCTCTTCCCGCCTCTACATTGTCACAACAAACAGCTGAAGCAAATGCTCCTGGAACATATCTATTAAATAAAACAATAGGTATCTCATTTTGAAGACATTCATCAACTACGTCAGAAGTTACAGAAGCTGAAGTAACAATCAATCCATCAACTCTATATTGATATAAGCTAGTGAGAATATCATCTATTCCATTATTTATGCTTATATTAAATAAAAGTACTTGCTTGCCCATTTGTTGGAGCTTATTTGTAAAGTTTTTTAATATATTTGAATAAAAGGGACTACTTGAATTAGCCATAACAATTCCAATAATATTAGTTTTGCTAGAAATTAAACTTCTAGCGATGGCATTTGGCTTGTACCCAATTTCCTTTGCAACTTTCAAAATTTTCTCTCGCGTTTCTGGTGAAACTTTTGATGTTGAGCTAAACACTCTTGATACTGTAGATTGCGATACACCAGCTATTTTTGCAACGTCTAGTGCATTTATTTTTTTCATAGTTATTTTAGTGTTAATAATTTCGTTTTCTTTTTTTATTTTATCTATAATACCCATCCCCTTGCATACGTATTCATATAAATGTAAAAAAATATGTTTAAAGGCTGGAATACTCATCTTTATAGATATAATATATACTAGTAGTTTAAAATAATGATTATTTTTAATTCTACTAAAACATTAAGTTTTCTTGCATACGTATGCATGTTTTATATAATATACCCTTAGTCAATGATACATAATTATATTATTCCGTTTCTTCTAAAATTAACAGTTTATGTATACGTATCCATCTCATCTGTATTCTGAATTAATTTTATAAACATCTCATAAACAAATTAAAGTCAAATACTATTGCATACGTATTCATAAATTTCTTGTTTTTATTATAGTTCAATAATATAGTAATGTCAATAGCTATTGTAGTTTAATTTTCTGAATATTTGGATTAAAAATTATTTTCCTAAAGATGTAATTTTTAATAGATATACCATTAAAGAGGTGTCTCAAAATAATTTTAACATTATTTAAAACACCTCTTTCCCTTATCATTTCACTCATAATTTTAAATGCATTTATACTCTATTTCTTCTCACTAGAATTACGTATAACAAGTTCACCTTGAAAAAGCTTAGTAACTGATTCTAAATTTGAATCTGATAGTTTATTTTCTAATAATTGAATCAATGCATCCACCATTTTCTCTATTGGTTGACGTATCGTAGTTAAAGAATATGATGGCCAAGCCGCCATATAAATATCATCAAATCCAACAATTGAAACATATTCTGGTATTTTTACACCTTCATTAAATCTTAGATAGTCCATAACTCCTAAAGCCATTAAATCATTTGCACAAAAAATAGCATCCGGAATATCGCCTTTTTCTAATATACTTTTTATCGCTTCTTTTCCACTTTCATAAGTGTAGTCTCCAAATTCAATAATATAATTCTGGATCCCTAATTCCTTCAACCTATCAATGAATCCTTTTTTTCTATCTAAATTTGTAGAACTATTTTCTGTCCCTGTAATATATGCAATATTTTTAAATCCCTTGTCTTGAACAAGATAATTTACTACATCTCTTACAGCTGTCACATTATCACAACATACCGCACTTACTCTCGCCCCTGGAACAAGCCTATTAAATAAAACAACTGGTATATTATTTTTCGTACATTCAGTAGCTAATTCCGTAGAAATAGATGCATGAGTTATTATTATACCATCAACTTGATACTGAAGAACACTAGATAAAACGCTGTCAACTTCTTCATTATGTTTTACATTAAACACCAATATCTGCTTACCAATTTCTCGCAATCTCTGCGTAATACTCGTCAATATATATGCATAAAAAGGACTCTCAACATCACCCATAACTATGCCTATTATATTTGTTTTATTTGATATCAAGCTTCTCGCAATAGCATTTGGTTTGTAACCCAATTCTTTAGCTACTTCTAAAACTTTCTTCCGTGTTTCTTCTTTTAAATTACTGTCTTTATAAAATGCCCTTGATACTGTTGACTGTGATACACCTGCTGCCTTTGCTACATCAACTGAAGTGGTTCTTTTATTTATTAATACTTGTTCCTTATTAACTTTATCCATATTTTAACCTTCCACCTATGCTTAAACAATATATGAATATTATTTTCAATTTTCATCACTACTTTTTCTAAATATATTATAGAATGGCTAAACAACAAAAGCAAGATAAATTAAAAATATAAGGAGAATTCAAAGTTAGAAAAATAGCACTGAAAATGATTTTGTTAAGTATAAAAAGTCTTTAAACAAAAAAGCCCTCCATTTCGGAGAGCTTTAATTCAATTAAACTTTTATAAACTATTTGATTTTGTAATCATCAGCTGCTTTAAACATAGCTTTTAAGTTTGGAATAGGTACTTGGTTTATTGAACCACCGGCAGCTAGTACGCATTTGTTGTTTCCACCAAATGACTTAAGTACCTCAGTACATCTTTCATAAGTTTCTTCTGGAGTAATATCTTGTAATTCAAGTGGACTTAATCCACCTAAAAGCGTTACTTTATTCCCAGTCAATTCCAAAGCATCTTGTGGTTGTATCTCTGGTAAATATTGCCAAGCAGCAAATCCAGCATCAGCTATAGCACCTGCTACGTGACGAGCTGTTGAATCATTGTGTAACCACCATTGAGTGTTAGGAAATTCTTTAAATATTTGTTCATATCTAGGTAAAATGAACTCTCTATAAGTAGGTTCACTAAGGAATGCAGAAAGGTCATCTGCTATTAATATGTGATGTAAAGAACCTAGTATCTTTTCTTGAGCTCTAATAAATCTTATTGTAGTTTCTACAACTGCATCTAATATTTTATTAACTATTTCTGGCTCTACAAGTACATCTGCACAGAAATCACTAATTCCTCTAAGATTTGCACCTGTTGTGAAAGGTCCCATTATAGGATGTGGATTAACTCTGTATCCTTCCGGGCAGTTATCCACCATATATTGTAGCGTTTCAAGAGCTTGCTTCATATAGTTATCTCCATATGGATCTCCAGGTTCTAACCAATCTAATTCTTCTACCTCTTCTGCCTCTGCTATACGAGGATTAGGATGAACTGATATAAATCCATTGTCATCAAATTGAACTATTCCACCAAGTCCACTGGCTTCTGCAACAGAACCCATATCTGGAAGTACATTTCCGATTCCATCCACTTTTTCTAATGCTTCAATTTGGCATTGAAGTGTCACTTCTGGATTATGGAAATAATCATCTAAATTAACTCCTGTAACTGCTTGGAAGAACGGGAATGTGTAAAAGTTAAATACTGCATGTCCGTCGGATTTTTCTCCGGCGATACTTTGTTTTAAACGTCTAAAATTTCTTTCTCTTAAAGTTGACATAAATGTACCATCCTCTTTCTAATTTGCTAATACTAGCATTCTTATAGTTTTTTATTATAAAGTATACGATTTATCTATATATAAACTTTATAAATTATATATTTTTTGTCATGATATTGTTGATTATTTTTCAGTAATAACATCAGTAATAACAACAATAGTTGAATTTTTATAATCTTTAATACCAAAACATCTATGAATTAACAGTGTACAGCATTGGATAATTCTATTTAGAAAATCTAAAATCATGAATTCAACTCAATGGAAAATTAATCACTGATAACTTTCAATTTTATAGTTATACATACTTAAATTTAATTATACAAGTCCAAAACAGTATTTTTCAATACTATTTGGACTTGCATAAATTTTAGAATTTTAATTAAACTGGAATACCAAGTAATTTTGGAAGTGTTAATGATATAGCTGGTATATAAGTAACCATTAGTAGCACTATTATCATAACTGCAATCCACGGTAATATTGCTTTAGCAAGTACATCAAATTTTATACCACTAATTTGGCACGCCATAAACAAATTTGCTCCTAAAGGCGGAGTAATAAATCCTATGGCCAAGTTTAGAACCATTATAAGACCAAAGTGTACTGGATTTACGCCCAATGCCACAACTATTGGCAATAAAATTGGTACCAAAATAATAATTGCTGCATTTGTTTCCATAAAAGTACCAACTACAAGTAGTAATGCATTTATTAAAAGTAATACTATTATTTTATTTGAAGTTACTGCCAATATTGCATTTGCAATTTGAACAGGAACTTGCGTTATTGTAAGAATACGTCCAAAACCAGAAGATATTCCTATAATAACTATAACTGCTGCACATAATAAACAAGAGTTAAAACCTATAAACGGTAAATCCTTAAATTTAACTTCTTTGTATATAAATACGCTAACTATAATACCATAAACACAAGCAACTGCTGCGGCTTCAGTTGGAGTAAATACTCCTCCATAAATACCACCTAATATAATAACTGGAACCATAAGTGCTGGTATTGCATCCCTAAAAATTGCTACAACTTCTTTTGCAGTATATTTATGGTCATCACCTTTCCAACCATTTTTAACTGACATAATTACTGTATAAGTTATCAAACCTAAACCAACTAATAATCCTGGACCAATTCCTGCTGTAAACATACCTGTAACAGATACATTAGCTGCAATAGCATAAACAACCATACAAATACTTGGCGGAATAAGAGTTCCAACTGTTCCAGCCGTTGCACATAGTGCACCAGCAAATGGCTTGTCATAACCTTTTTTCACCATAGCAGGTATCATAACAACACCGATAGCTGCAACTGTAGCAGAGCCTGTTCCTGAAATAGCTGCAAAGAATAAACATGTTACTATAGAAACTACTCCTAAGCCACCAGTCATACGACCAAAAAATACTCCTGATACATCAATTAATCTCTTAGAAATTCCACCTCTACCCATAATGTCTCCTGCAAAAGCAAATAGAGGTACAGCCATTAATGGGAAAGAGTTAAGTCCTTGTATCATTGTTTGTGTAAAAGCTTCCACACTTATTGGATTTACACCGTAGATTGTAACTATAGATGCTAACCCTAAAGATACAGCTATAGGTACTGATAATAATAAAAATAATACGAAACTTCCAAATAGTAATGCAATAGTCATAATTTAGTCCTCCTCTTTATTTCCGGAGTCTTTTATCGCAAAGCATATATCATTTGCTCCAGTATAGACTCCAGTATGATTTTCAAAGCGTTCTAGTGATTCAGAAAAGTTTTTGATTTTCCACACTATTCCTTGAATAAGTCGAACTATCATTAAAACAAAACCTACTGCCGCTGCACCATACATAAAGTTCATTGAAATATCTAAAGTTGTTGCTCTATCATTAAATTCAACAACTGATTGACAAATTTTTACCGCAGATATAAATATTATTCCCGTAAATGCCAAGAACAAGAAATCTACTATGATCATTATGATTTTTTGAACTTTTTCTTGAAATTTGCCTACTATAAATGTAACTTTTATATGTCTATGATTTCTTGTAGTATAAGAAATACTAAAATACATTAACCAAACAAACATAAATCTAGAAACTTCTTCTGCCCATGAAAATCCAGCACTAAATCCAAATCTTAATATTACCTGTAAAGTAATTAAAATTGTCATGATATAAAATAATGTAGCCATCATAATTGGTTCAAAATTTATATCAAGCCAAGAAAATACTTTCTTCATCCCAATGTCAACCCCTTGTTTTTTTCTAAGTTAGATAAGCAAAATACTTAAATGGCAACATCTAAAAGTAAATTTTAGATGTTACCGATTTAATTATTTATTACTCTATCTCTACTTTAATATTGCTATTATTGTCTTTCGGCTTCTATTTCACTCATTACCATGTCAAATGTTTCTTGACCACATTTTCCAACGATTTCTTCTTTTACTGCTTCATTCATAGCTTTACCCATTTTTTGTCTTTCTTCAACAGGAACTTCGTTGATTTCAACACCAAATTCAGGAAGTTTAGCTAAAGTATCTTCTTCTTGCTTAGCCATTATTTCTCTTTCTAAATCAATAGCAACTTTTGCTTCACCTTCTACAAGTGCTCTATCTTCAGCAGATAAACTATCCATGAACTTTGTATTTCCATACCATAAGTAGTTAGTGTAGATGTGTCTAGTTAAAGACCAGTATTTTTGTGCTTCATAGAATTTTGCTGAAACAAAACTTGTAGTAGCACATTCTTGACCATCGATCAAGTTTTGTTGTAATGAAGTAAATACTTCTGCCCAAGATAAGTTTGTTAAAGAAACACCAACAGACTCCCAAGCTTTAATTTGTATAGGATTATATCCTCTAATTTTTAAACCTTTAACATCATCAGCAGTTAATATAGGTTTTTTACTGTTTGAGAAGTTTCTGAAACCAATTTCCATGTATCCTAAACCAGTAGCACCCATTGCTTCTAATGGTTTCATTAACTCTTTACCAGCTTTTCCATCTAATACTCTATGAGCATGAGCTGCATCATCGAACATATAGAAAGAATCCCAAACTGCAAATTCTGGAATAGTTGAAGTGAATAGAGTAGTTGCACCTAAACTCATTTCAATGTCTCCACGTCTTACTTGCTCAAGCATATCCATTGCTTTACCTAATTGAGATGATGGGAAAATTGTTACTTCAATTCTTCCTTCTGATTTTTCTTCAACCGCTTTTTCGAACTCTAACAATGCTTTGTGTGCTGGATGATCAGTACTACTTTCATGACCGATACGTATTTCAATTTTTTCTGCTTTCTTTTCACCATCACCGCTAGCTTTGTCGTTTCCTTTGCTACCACCACAAGCTGTCATAGATACTGCCATAGCACCTACAAGTAAAGTAGTAACTAACAATTTGATAGATTTTTTCATGATTAAAAACCCCCTTGTTTTTTATGTTAAATTTGAATTTAACCATTGTTGTGAAATTCTGTTACTTTTCAGCAATAAAATTTGAGTGTGTTTTGTAAATGATTACAAAAAGTTACTACAAATATCTTTCAAAAAATTACCTCTAATTACTGAATTCTATATCCTTTTTTTAAGAAATTTCGTATTATAAATATAGTATTAGCTCTTTTTGTTTTTTCAATCAGTTCTACTATATTTTAAATAGCTTGTCTTCCAATTTTTAATTAAATAACTCAAATTATTAATTTACTTATGGAAGACAAGTTATTGAAACTTTCTTTTACTTATTTATTACCTTTAATTGCGTTTAGTACTCCTCTTGCTCCTGCACCAATAAATCCAGTATCTGAACCTACAAGAAGATATTGTACTCCTCTGTCTATAAAACTTTGAGCATTAGCTGGTGATGAGACAGTACCAACAGCTTTACCAGCAGCTTTAACTTTTTTGATAATAGTATCAACAGCTTCTAGTACTTGTGGATGATTTCCTTGTCCAATAAGTCCCATTGATTGAGATAAATCCATAGGTCCTATGAAAATAACATCTATTTCTTCAATCTTAAGAATTTCATCAAGATTGTTCATACATTCAACAGTTTCACAATGAGAAACAACTAAAGTGTTTTCATTTGACTCTTTAATAAACTCCATTTTATCAAATAATCCAAATGAAGCTGCTCTAGTAGTTGGTGAAAAACCTCTTTTTCCTAATGGCGCATATTTTGTGCTATCTACTACAGCTGTAGCTTGTTCAAAAGTATCAACGTTAGGTACTTGTACTCCAAGAGCACCCGCATCTAGTGCTTGTAGTATTTCAACAGCTCTATTTTCTCTAACTCTTACTATTGGTACTATACCAGCAGCATCGGCTCCTCTAATTACACCTTGCATATGAGTTCTACTCATACCTACATGTTCATTGTCTAATACGAAGAAATCAAATCCAACTAATCCTAAAATTTCAACAGCTGCAGGATCATTTAATTTTGCAAATGTACCAATTGCACACTCACCATTTTTAATCATTTTTTTTAATTTATTTTCACGCATCATAATAGAATGCCTCCAATACTTTTGATTTTAATCTTTTTAAATTATAAATTTACTAATCTACATCTTATGGATGCAATAGCATTTTAAGTCTCATTTCTTTTCTTTCTTTAATGATTTTAAGAGCATCTCCAAAATCTTCTAATTTGTGATGGTGTGTTATCAATGGTTTAGCTTTAATTGTTCCATTACCCATCATAGCTAAAGTAGGTCTGAATGTATTTCTTGATGCTAATACACCAATAACATCACAATCCTTAAGGATAATGTCATTAATTCTTGTTTCAAAAGAATAATTCCAGTATAAGCTTAATAATACTATTCTTCCGCCTGGTTTTAATGAAAGAAGAGACTCATCAACTGTCGATGAACTACCTGAACTTTCGATTACAACGTCAACGCCTTTTCCATCAGTTACAGATTTAACCCACTCAGAAATACTTCCATCATGATAGTTAAATACATCATCTGCACCTAACTCTTTTGCTATCTCAAGTTTTTCATTCCAACTTCCAACTACTAATACTCTTGACGCACCTGCAGCTTTACTACATTGAGCTGCCATTAAACCTATTGGACCATCACCAATACATAAAACAGTTTCTCCAAATGTAACTCTACCTCTTTTTACTCCATAGTAAGAAGTGGCAGTTGGCTCTATTAAAGCAGCTTCATCATAACTTAAGTTTTCTGGAATTTTATATGCATGTCTAGATGGAATGTTTATGTATTCTGCATAAGCACCATCTTTATTTCTGTATGAACCAGTTACTACTCTGTTTGGACATAAGTTGAATTTACCTTCTCTACAGTAATCACATTTTCCACATCCAAGACTAACGTCCCCTACTACTCTGTCACCAACTTCAAATCCAATTACATCTTTACCAACTTTTACAACTTCTCCACTCCACTCATGTCCTGGAATAAGTGGGAAAGTAGTAAATCCATTCTTTTGGTGAGGCATTTCCCCTTCAAGTAATTCAAGGTCTGAACCACAAATACCCACTGCTTTAACTCTTGCAAGTATTTCATCATCTTTTATTTCTGGTGTTGGAACTTCGTCATAAGAGAACTTATTAGGTTCCAAAAATCTCATAGCTTTCATTATTGTTTCCTCCATAAATATATTGTTATTTTTATATATAGAACGAAGCTAGCTTCTTAACCCTCTATATACTAATTTCTTTTTACGATAAATATATTAGCAATAACTGTGCCAATTTTTGTTTTTCTAGACTTAATCCTTCCAAACTAAGATAGTTTAATATTTAACAATGTTTTACTTGCATTCTACTCTACTTTTATTTTAATTTTTCACACTTTTGCGATGTAAGTTTACATCGTTTTTATGTATCAATGCATATACTCCTGCTATAAATAGAATTTGCAACAAAATATTTCAAGTTAAACCTTATCATTTACTTCTTTAATTAAAAACATGAACTTAATAACCATTAAGTTCATGTTAGCATTGTATCTTTATATAAAAATATACCCACAACACATAGAGACATTGTAGGTATATTTAAGGTATATACTGAGTATATTATTATACTATTTTAATAACTGACCTTTTTGATCGTGATCTTTGTCATATACGATATTTTCAGAACCAGCATAACCCATTGGGTTTCTGAATCCTAATGGATTAATTCCACATGGATATTTTGCTCTAATTTCTTTAATCAATTCACAGTAATGACCAACAGTAGCAGAAACTAATAGTTCTCCTTTTTCAGCTGTAGCATTTGTAGGATCTCCGATAACACCAGTTGCTAAATCATCTTTTTCTGGTAATCCGAAAGTTCCTTCGAAGTGATACATAGTACCTGGAGCTGTTCCTTGACCTGGAGCAAGTTTCCATTTAGCATCTATTAATGGAGTACCGCCACCTGCAACTGCTAAATCAAAGTTAACCCACTCTGGGTATAAGCATAATGCTAATGAAGTTTCAGCTTCATCTGCATGCCACATATAATCTTTAAGAACAGTTTTGTTATCTCTTAAGAAGTCATACCAAGTTGAAGAAATAGTGAATAATCCTTCAATTCCTAATTTATGAGTAGCAACGATCATTGAAGAAACTTGACCATGAGCAGAAAGAATAAGGAATTTGTTATATCCAGCAACTGCAGCTCCTCTTATAATATCTTCAAGTAAAGCTATATGAGTCTCATATTTTAGAGGAATTGTTCCTTGCATACCCCAGTGATGATGAGGATGTGAACCATACATTGGGCAAGGTAAAAGCATAGCACCTGATTCTCTAGCTACTCTTTCAGCAATACCAATTGCATTAAAAGTATCTGATCCACATGGGCAATGTGGTCCATGTTGTTCAATAGCTCCAATTGGTAAGATTGCTACGTCACACACATTTTTAGCATATGCTACGTTTACAGGAGCTGAGTTTTCTTGAAACCATATAGAGTCTCTGTTTTCTAATTTAAATTCAGTTTGTACTTTCATTATTTAGTTACCTCCTAAAATTTTAAAAATCTATGTTGTGAGTCAATTGATTTTCACTCAAACATTATATCACTTAAATACATAAGCAATTACTATGCCAAAACTTCAAACCTTTAATATTGTTTTTTTATAGCATTTTCTCTTAAAAAAAACATTTGAACACCTTTTTTTTATGTTTCTTTGCATCAATTTTATGCACACTTGCATCAACTTCATAAACTAAATTGCATTCTTAACTGATTGAAGTTTAAATCCTTATTATTGTTCTCACATATAAATAATATCATACTATTAATGCTAGAATTAATATTTTTTTACTATCTATATATTTTTGTAATATTTATACCTTTTTTTTATTTTTAGTTGATATTAAAGTTTTCCACTTTTATAATAAAAAGAAACAACTTAGACTAAAGACTAATTTATAGAAGGGATATGATTAAATGAATTTAGCATTGGATATAGCAACTACTAATGTTAAGAATGGCGAAATCGCAATCTTTTGGTTGGGTCAAGCTGGTTTCTTACTAAAAGATAGCAATGATACTACTGTAGTTATCGATCCATATTTATCAGATTGTGGTGAAAGAATGAAAGGTTTTAAGTGTCTTTCTCCTAAACTTATCACTCCAAGCGAGTTAAAACCTGATATTTATATTACAACTCACAATCATTTTGATCACTTTGATTACGATACAATACCAATAGTATCTTCTAATCATCAAACTCGCTTTATGGGACCCAAAACATGTGTGGATTTATTTTTAGAAATGGGTATAAAAAAAGAAAAAGTAGTTTTATTAGAAAAAAGAAATCCAATTACATATAAAAACATAACAATACAAGCTGTTTTCGCTGATCACGGAACTTTAGCTCCAGATACAATTGGTGTCCTATTAACCGTAAATGGTGTGAAAATTTATATTGCCGGCGACACTGCTTATCGTCCCGATAAAATTCAAGATGCAATAGATTTTAAACCTGACATCGTAATTTTATCTATTAACGGCAAATTCGGTAATTTGAATTGTGAAGAGGGTGCAAAATATGCAAAACTAACTGGAGCAAAACTGGCCATTCCTTGTCACTTTTGGACATTCAAAGAGCACGGCGGAGATGTACTATCATTTACTGCTGAAATGGAAAAACACGCACCAGATTGCAAAGAAAACTTTATGTATCAAGGAGAAAAGTTAATATATTCTAATGTAAAATAATAACTTAATATTGTTTTACATTTACTAAATCAGAGTAAAACTATACCATCTATTTCTCGGTATAGTTTTCTTTCATGTTTCGCTTTTTTTAGACAAACTTTGCTTGTTTGTCTGTTGTAATAATGCCTTGATTAACTTGACTTTTCAATCATATAATTGCATAATATAGCTATATTAAAGTTTAATAGCTTTTATATAAATTACTGAGATTTCACAAATAACGACATAATTTTCAAATTTAAAATACATTATATGCTTTTAAAAACTTTAGAATCATAATATTTTGTTAATTTTTTTTGAAATTTGGTATGTTAAATATAAAATTTACAAGAAGAAAATGAGGTGATTTTTCTGAAGAATTCTTTAGAAAAAACTAATTTAAAGTTTAATTTACCAGCTGAAATTGTTCAATTTTTTGAATCATCTTATGATGGTGTATTTATTACCGACGGAGAAGGATTAGTTTTGTATACGAACTATGCTAACGAAAAAATCTCTGGTTATACTAAAGATGATGTAATAGGTAAAAATATTGAAAATTTAGCAAAAGAGCAATGGTTTTCACATTCTGTAACTTTAGAAGTTTTAATCTCAAAAAAACGCGAAACTGTTCTTTGCACTAATTACAAAACAAATAAACAAGTAATTGTAACAGGTAATCCTATTTTTTCTAATAACGGTGAAATAAAATATGTTTTCAATAACATAAGAGACGTAACCGATTTGATTACACAAAAGAAATTACTTGAAGAAAAAGAAAAATTTATAGATCATCAAAATCACGAATTAGAACATTTGAGATCACTTCAATTTAAGATGAAAAAGAAATTCGTTATAAATAGTGATAAAATGAAAAAAGCCTTCCAATTAGCTCAACACGTTGCAAAGTTTGATTCTACAGTTCTTATTCTCGGTGAATCAGGTGCTGGTAAAGAAGGTATCGCAGAAACAATTGTAAAATCCAGCAACCGTAGGAATAATCCTTTTATCAAAATTAATTGTGGTGCTATTCCTGAGAATCTTTTAGAATCAGAGTTATTCGGTTATGAAAAAGGAGCATTTACAGGAGCTAACCCAAAAGGTAAAATGGGGAAATTTGAAATTGCACAAACTGGAACCATATTTCTTGATGAAGTAGCAGAGCTTCCATTAAATCTTCAAGTTAAACTTTTACGCGCTCTTCAAGAAAGAGAAATAGTTCGTGTTGGTGGCTCAGACTCCATTAAACTTGATGTAAGAATAATCGCCGCTACAAATAAATCGATTACCGATATGATAGATTCTAACACTTTTAGAGAAGATTTATATTATCGCTTAAACGTAGTTTCAATAACCGTACCACCTTTAAGAGAACGTGTAGAAGACATAGAACCTTTAGTAAATCATTTTCTACAAAGGTTCAACAACAAATACGATTTAACTAAATCTATTTCAAATGAAGTTATCGAAATATTACGCAAATACGATTGGCCAGGTAACGTAAGGGAACTCGAAAATATTACAGAAAGTCTTATAATACTTTCACAAAATCAAATTATAACCAAAGAGGACCTTCCTGCAAAGTTGACAAATAATACAAAGAAAACAAATTCTATTGTTGAAATAAAGGAAATCATACCATTAAAAGAAGCAGAAAGCTCACTTGAAAAGAAATTAATAAAAAAGGCTATGGCGAAATACGGCAGCACAAGAAAAGCAGCTGAAGCTCTACAAGTTGATCAATCAACCATAGTTAGAAAGATAAAAAAATTCAATATTGATTTAACTTAAAAAGTGCATTGGGATCAATGCACTTTTATTTTAGTTTCATTTATTTTCTTTTTTGCTCATAAAATTTTACACCTTTTTCATAAAAAGCTTCATATAGAGCAATTATGTTTTCTAAAGGTATATTTTCTTGAAGGTTATGAATTGATGACATTATAAGGCCACCTCTGTGCGCCATATCGTTAATTCTTTTCTCAACCTCTTCTTTTATTTCTTCCGGAGTTGCTGTGGCAAGTATAGTTTGACTATCACAAGAACCTCCCCAAAAACAAATCTTTTCTCCATATTGCTCTGCCAACCACTTTGTATCATCAATACCATCAGCCGAAACTTGAATAGGATTCCAAGCATCAAATCCAACATCAATCATATCAGGTAAGAATGATCTAATAGCTCCATCACAATGAAACACAATTTTTATATGTGGCGCTTTAGATTTTATAAAGTCAACAACTTTCTTTTGTAAAGGTTTTATAAGTTCTCTATAAGTATCTAAATTCATAAGTGGTGCAAACTGAGTTCCTAAATGATCTCCCATCACAGCAACTTGAATACACTCCCCACATTGTTCGAGTATTTTTCCCCACTGTCCAATATGGTAATCAACAATTTTATTCATTACATAAGTACAAAATTCAGGTTCTATTAATAATTTAACAAAAAATTCTTCATAACCTATCATTTGTTGAGCAGGTACAAAAACCCCACCATATAAAGGACCACCGCACACGATAGCATATTCAGTATTCTCATAAATATCTCTAACTTTTTCCGATAACCCCTCAATATTCTTATCACTATCCGGGTCTGGCCAAGGATAATTTTGCAGTTCTTTCAAACTAAGCTCTTTTAATGGCGGATCTATCGGTTCATAATATAATCCATCTGCAGGACATTTCCATTTTATACCCCACTCATCAATAAACCATACAGAACCGTCTTCATCACTGTTCGGCTTTAATTCATTTTCATTTGGTCCCGTTATATAAACAGGATAACAATCAGCATGAAATTTTTTTCTTACCCATTCATCAACCTCAACGGATTGGGATAATGTTGAAGATAACTTTATCAGCTCACCTTCTCGCCCAAAATAATTTTGTAGTTTTTTGTAAGCATTTTTATGCATTGTAGTAAGATTAGATATTCCACCTATATCTATAGGCACTCTATCTGTCTCTTGGTGATTTAAAGCTCTTATAACTCTTTCTCGCGAAGTTAACTTTTCCATAATTTACTCTCCTACATTTCATCATTTCAAAACAAACTCTACATAGCCTTTCTTTATTCATTTATAAAATGGTGAATTTTAACTCTTTTAGCGATTTGTAAATCAACGGAAAAAGCCATTTATCTTTCATCAAGAAAATCTCTAAATAAATATTATATCTCCAATTGTTATTAGCAAACAATAATTTACAAACCATAAAAATACTTCAAAAGTGATAGGCTATTCTTTTAACATAGAAAATAACGATACTATATAAAATAAAAGAATATACAAAAGAAAATCAGCAATTGATTTTCTTTTGTATTCTTACATTTAATTTATTTAAATGGTCTTAAAGTTTCTACGTCTTCTAACCATTTGAATCTTTCATCATGATTTAATTTATAAACCTTATCGTCTCCAGCTAATCCCCATAATAAGTATTCAGTACATCCTGGAACAGCCATAGAAGTATGATATCCAAATGGTAAAGCTATTGCAGTTTCATCATCGCTGATTTTGTTGAACTCATCCCATGCTCCACCTTCATCTCCTTCTAAACCGTATGAATGTTGGATAGCATATTTACCATGTGGTCCTTTAACTCTCATTGAGAATATTTCATCTAATGGGTATTCTTTTGCATCATCTAAGTCATGCTTATGAGCAGGGAATCCAATCCAACCACCTGGAATTGATACTGATTCACCAACTAATAATTTTTTAGTGATGTGATCCATGTTTTTTCCATATGGTCCAAAGATCCATCTGTATTTTCTTCTCCAAGTAAAGTGACCTGGATCTCCTTCTTCAACATCTTTTGGTAAACTTTGGAACGGAGCATTTCCTTCTTCACATGCAGTAGTGAAAACTCTAGCTTCTAATTCAGTTCCAGCAGTCATTACTAATTTACTGTTTGGAGGAAGGTATAAAGTAGTTGGAAGCTCAGTGTAGATATCTTTACGCTTACCAGTAACTCCGTCTAATACTTTTTCACCATTCCAATATACGTCAGCTGTATATTCTCCAGCTTGTAAAATTATTGCGATTTCTTCGCCAACAACTTCATGCTCTAATGTTTGACCTGCATTAAGAAGAATTCTATCTAACCCTAAAAATTTACAATCAGAATTCTCTTTAGTTATAACTCTCTCATATCCATTTTCATTTTTAAATCTAAAAACTTCAGTGTACTTTCCCATTATTTTTCCTCCTAAAATTACCTTTAATTTTAAATTTTATCTTAAATATTTATTTTAATATTTAACTTCATACTTTGGCTCTTTACCATTTAATACATCTAGAATTCCTTGAGCAGAATGAGTTGCCATTGCAATTAATGCCTCAGCTGTTAAAGCAGCATTATGCGGAGATACTATCATGTTATCTAATTGGAATAAAGGATTATCACTAGTAGCAGGCTCTTGATCAAATACATCAAAAGCAGCCCCTTTGATTGAATTGTTCTTTAAAGCTTCATATAAAGCTTCCTCATTAACGATTCCACCTCTAGAAACATTAATTAAATATGCACTTTCTTTCATCATATCTAATTTTTCTTTTCCAATCATTCCTCTTGTATCTTCTGTTAAAGGAATATGTAAACTTACCATATCAGACTTTTTAAAGATTTCATCTATATCACTTACCAATGTAACACCAATCTCATTAGCAACTGATTCACTAACATATGGATCATATCCTAAAATATTCACATCTAATGCTTGTAATTTTTTAATTACAAGTTTAGAAATTTTTCCCAAACCAATCATACCAATAGTTTTACCTTTTATCTCCATTAAAACAATTCTATTTCTTGATGCCCAATCTCCAGCTCTAGTAGACTTGTCCATAACTAAAAGATTTTTAGATAATGCTAACATAAACGTAAATGCATGCTCTGCTACTGAATTAGGATTAGATTCTGGAGCATTTACAACCTTCACACCACACTCTGCCGCTACTTTTCTGTCAATATTATCAACACCAATACCATGCTTTCCAACAACTTTTAAACTTGGTATACTTTTAATAATGTTTTCAGTTATTTTTGCAGACCTTATAAGAATCCCCTCACAACCTGCAGCTTCCTTTATTATTGTAGCTTCATCAGTTGCTGATCCTACAATTACTTCTGCTTCACTTTGAAGTAATTTCATACCATCTTCATGTATAGGTTCAGTGACAAATACTTTTTTCATAGTTTAACTCCTCACTAATTTTTATATTTTATTTTAAATAATCTTATGAATACTATTAGCAAATTTTGTGCCAACCAATATATTCTTTTTATTTTTTGTTCAAATATTGTTCTATTAATATTTAAATTTGTAAATTCCTCTAAATGACTCACTTTATTAAAAATAATATTTAAATTTAATTGTTACAGTTTATCTTAATTTTAATAAAAAAACTCCATATGTGATGCATATTTTCATCACATATATGTAATTTTACATATCTCAGTTAGCATTTACATATACAATTCTTTAATATTAATAATCCTGTACTTCACTACTTGATTTGAGCAATTTTCATGCCACCTTATTTAGTTATCAGTTAACAATTCAAAGTTGTTATCAAAAGTATTTTAAAACATAGCTCAATAAAAAAAGATGCCTCAAAAACTATTGAGGTCATCTTTTTTATAATTTAAAAATATAAAAGTTATGATTATATTCATTGTAATATTTATTTACTCAAATCTTCATGAATAGATTTAGCTGCAGCTTTTCCAGCTCCCATTGCTAAGATAACAGTCGCAGCACCACTCACTACATCTCCACCAGCATATACTTTATTCTTTGCTGTTCTTCCTGTTTCTTCATCTGCGCAAACACATTTCCATTTATTAAAATCAAGTCCATCTGTAGTTGAACATATCAACGGATTTGGTGATGTTCCTAGTGCCATTATTACAGTATCAACTTCCATGATAAATTCTGATCCCTCTATAGGTTTCGGCCTTCTTCTTCCAGAATCATCTGGTTCTCCAAGTTCCATTTTTACACATTTCATTCCTGAAACCCATCCATCTTCATCAGCTAATATTTCTAATGGATTTGTTAATAAATCCATTATTACTCCTTCTTCTTTTGCATGATGTACTTCTTCAACTCTTGCTGGTAACTCTTCTTCTGATCTTCTATAAACTATATGTGATTCCGCACCTAATCTTAATGCAGTTCTTACAGAATCCATAGCTACATTTCCACCACCTATAACAGCAACTTTTTTACCAATTTTAACTGGTGTTGGGTAATCATCTCTATTAGCTTTCATTAAGTTAACTCTTGTTAATATTTCATTAGATGAGAAAACTCCATTAGCATTTTCTCCAGGTATACCCATGAATTTAGGAAGACCAGCACCTGAACCTATAAATACTGCATCAAACCCTTCTTCTTCAATCAATTCATCTATAGTAGTAGTTCTTCCAATTATTACATTTGTCTCAATTTTAACGCCAAGCTTTTTGATATTTTCAATTTCTGTTTTAACTACAGTATCTTTTGGTAACCTAAATTCAGGAATCCCATAAACTAATACTCCACCTGCTTCATGTAATGCTTCGAATATCGTTACATCATAACCCATTTTAGCTAAATCCCCTGCACATGTTAATCCAGCAGGTCCACTACCTATAATTGCTATTTTCTTACCATTTTTCTCTACTGTTTCAGCAAGTTCTATATTATTTTCTCTAGACCAATCTCCAACAAATCTTTCTAATTTTCCAATTGCAACTGCTTCCCCTTTAATACCAAGAACACATTTTTCTTCACATTGCGTTTCTTGTGGACATACTCTTCCACAAACTGCTGGAAGGGAACTGTATTTAGCAATTACTTTTGCCGCTGCTTCAAACTCTCTATTTTTAACATGTTGGATGAATCCCGGTATATCTATACTAACAGGACAGCCTTTAACACATAATGGTTTTTTACAATTTAAACATCTAGACGCTTCTATTACTGCTTCTTCTTCATTATAACCATAACAAACCTCATCAAAGTTTTTATTTCTAATATCAGATGCTTGTTCTCTAACTGGTACTTTTTTCATTCTATCCATTAGTGGTCACCTCCGCATCCACATCCACCATGATGGTGTGTGTCACCTTCTTCTTCTTTTAACTGTGCTTTTCCTTCTTCAGTTTTATACATTCTTTGCCTTCTCATTGCTTCATCAAAATCTACTAGGTGTCCATCAAATTCTGGACCATCTACACATGCAAATTTAACTTCATCTCCAACAGTTACTCTACATGCTCCACACATTCCTGTTCCGTCAACCATAATTGGATTCAAGCTTACTGTTGTAGGAATGTTGTACGCTTTAGTAGTAAGTGCTGCAAATTTCATCATTATCATAGGACCAATCGCTACTACATGGTCATATTTCTTACCTTTATTGTCAACTAAATCTTTAAATAAATCTGTAACTAACCCATGAAATCCATAAGAACCATCATCTGTTGCAACAAAAACTTCTCCAGCAACCTTGTCCATTTCTTCCTCTAAAATTAAATTAGTTTTTGATTTTGCACCAATAATTACATCTACATCAATTCCATTCTTGCCAAACCACTTAACTTGAGGATATACAGGTGCCGTTCCAACTCCTCCAGCTATAAACAAGAATTTTTTATTTTTTAATTCTTCAATATTTTCATCAATAAACTCAGATGGTTGACCAAGAGGTCCAACAAAATCTCTGAAGTAATCTCCAACTTCAAATTTTGTCATTTCTAAAGTTGATTTTCCGATTTTTTGAAACACAATTGTAACTGATCCTTTTTCAGCATCATAATCACAAATAGTTAATGGAATTCTCTCACCTTTTTCATCAGTCTTTACGATAATAAATTGACCTGGTTTCGCTGATTTCGCAACCCTTGGCGCCTCAATTTCTAATAAATATATTTCTGGTGCCAAAACTTCTTTCTTCAGAATCTTATACATACTGTTCCTCTCCTTCTCTAACTCAACAATTTTTAGATAAACATTAATTTATCTAAAGTTAATTCAATCCCTTTTCTTAATACCTCTTCCCACCTATTAAAATATCAGTGGATGTATAATTATACATTTGAATTAATTTACTAACACTTTAAACTTGATTTTAACATAAAATTTAACCTATTCCAAGCAGCTTTGATGAATTAATATTAATAATAAAAATACTGTATAAACTCTCCATTCTTTTAGTAAAATTTCACAATATCTTGTTACAAATTTCTATTTTTTATTTGATATTAAACTCTTTATTTGATACTATTTTATTAAGTATTGTTAAATAACATTAATTTCCCCAAAGTTTTCGCATATATAATCCTTTTGGTGCATAATCTTGTATTTTTCTCTTTTTATAGTATCTTTGAATAACTTGAGTGAAATATTTAAATTATGCACTTTTGCTAAACATATTATTTTCTAGAGATTCTACCGTGAAATTTAATTTATACATGTACCAAAATCTCGGGTACTAATGAGTTATGGTACATGTATAAATTAATTATTGAACTAAGATATCTATAATATACACTAAATTTTTAAAGGAGGACTTATGAAAGTTCTAATAACAGGAGGATGTGGCTTTATAGGATCACATTTAGCAGAAAGATTCTCTAAAGAAGGCCACAAGATATACATAATAGACAATTTATCAACTGGCACCTTGGATAATCTCAAAATTAAATATAAGTTTTATAAAGAATCTGTTGAAAGCCAACATTGTAATGAAATTTTTAAAACTCATAAATTTGATTTAGTTATCCACCTAGCAGCTCATGCAGATATCATAGACTCTATAAATAACCCATATGAAAATTCTAAAACAAATTTATTGGGTTTAACAAATATACTAAATCTTTCTGCTGAATACAAAGTTAAAAAGTTTATTTTTGCTTCTTCAGCCAGTGTCTATGCAGAAACTGATAATTTACCTTTTAAAGAAAATAACCCTAAAAATCCATCTTCGCCATATGCAATGAGTAAATTTATAGGTGAGTATTATTGTAGAAAATGGAAAGAATTATATAATCTTGATACTTTATCTTTAAGATTATCAACTGTCTACGGACCTAGACAATCTCTTTCTTGCGAGGGTAGTTATATAAGTCAATTAATAAAAAGTAATTTCAATAAAGAATCTTTAACGATTCCAGGTTCTGAATCTAAAAAAAGTGATTATATATATGTTACCGATGCTTGTATGGCAATTTATATGGCAGCACTATCTAATGAAACAGGAGTTATGAATGTTTCTAGCAATACAGATTTATCATTAAAAGAAGTATGCGATAATATTTCTAATTTAGGTCATACATCACAAGTAACATATCAGGAGACTCCTAATAAAGAAATTCATCATTCTCGAGTTGATAATTCATTACTTAAAAGTAAGTTGAGATTTAATATAAAATATACCTTTGAAGAAGGCATACATAAAACTTTTGAATATTATAAAGAGTTATTTATAAAAAACAAAGAAGCTTCTTCAAAAAAAATCAAAAATAAGAAGAAAAAATTCAAAGTTAACAAAGAGTATCTTCCTTTAATAGAGAACTGTTTAATCTTCATGGTACTACTAGCTCTAAACATTAAAATACCTAGCATTTTCAAAAATGCTCTTAATTCATATTTAGATTATAATTTCCTATATATAGTTATAATTGCTGTCATTTATGGTACTACACAAGGAATTTTGTCTGTAATTTTTTCCGTTATCCTATACTTAGTTAATTTCTTTATATTAGGTGGTAGCATTGTAGCTCTGATGTATGATTCAAAACATCTGATCCACATATCCTTTTACATAATTCTCGGAGGTCTTACTGGGTATTTTATCAGTAAGAATGAAAAAAAATTATACTCTAAAGAATTAGAACTAGATAACGTCAACGAAAAATATAATTTTTTAAAAGCTCTTTATAAAGATACTCTTTATGTTAAAGAAGAACTTGAAAGTCAAATAATAAATTCTAAAGATAGCTTTACAAAACTATTCGATATTACTCAAAAACTCGAAACTTTAAAAGCTGAAGAAATATTTGAATCTTCAATAGATGTTATTGAAAAGCTTCTTTATACTAATATGGTATCCATATATATATTAGATCAAAAAGAAACTTACCTTCGATTAAAAGTTAAAAGTATGAATATTAAATACTCATTACCTGTTTCTCAAAGTGTTGCAAGTAATAAAATTTTAAAATCTATTATAAATGAAAAAAAACTATACATCAATAGAAATTTAGATAAAAATCAGCCTATAATGTCTTATCCTCTAGTTCAAGATGGAAAGGTTTATGCAATTATATCTATCTATGACTTTAAATTTGAAAATTTAACTTTGTATTATGAAAATTTATTTGTAACAGTAGTTAACCTTATTAGTAATTCACTAAAAAGAGCTTATGAATATGAAAAAGTATTATTGCCAGAAAAATATATTTATGGTACTGAAATATTAACTCCAGAAAATTTTAAAGAAGCATACCATACTGCAAAATCTAGAAAAGAAAAATATAATATTAACTATGTGATTTTGAAAATCACATCAAGAGATACTATGGAAAGTTTCTATAAAAACACAAAGACAGTTTTCAGAGTTACAGATAAAATCGGCTTAGATTATAAAGGAAATTTAATTGCAATACTCCATAACATTTCAGAATCAAATGCTTATTTGGTAATCAATAGATTGAAAGAAAAAGGATATTTATCTAAGATAGTAAAGGAGTCAAAAAATGAATAATCCATCATTCTTAACTATTTTGTTATTTCCATATATAATTTCTGTATTGATTATGTTAGTTTTATTAATACTAAAAAGAACACCTGAAACATCCTATAATTTTTTTGTATCACTTTTCATTCCAATAATAGGTACACTATATGTTATTTTTTCCAGACTATTTTCCATTCTTTCAAGAGACTCAGAAACTATTCTAGAAAGTTATGAAAAGTATATAAAAGGCAACGTTTATAAATGGAAAAGGAAAAAACCTTCTACAGAAAATGAAATTAATTTGGTTCCAATGGAAGATGCGCTAATAGTAAACGAAAATAAAATCAAAAGATCTCTAGTCATAAATATTTTAAAGAAGGACCCTACTAAACATATAGATGTGATAAAAAAAGCATTAGAAGATGAAGATACAGAAACAACTCATTATGCTGCAACTGCAATTTTACAAATAAAAAATAGTTTTAATATTATGATTCAAGAGTATTCAGTAAAGTATGAATCTGATAAGGAAAATCTAAACATTACTATCCCTTACTATAATATTTTAAAAAAATACGTTGATAGCGGTTTATTAGATGAACAAAATGTTTTCAAATATAGGGTATTAATATCAGAATTGCTTACGTCTATCCTGAATCGTTATACAAAGTATGATAAATATTATATTGATAAAATTGATAACGAGTTAGAATTAAATAATTTTTATATTGCAGAGAAATATTGTGAAGATTTTTTTAATAATTACCCCAATACTGAAAAACCTTATTTGATGTACTTAAAAACATATTTTAAATTAGGTGATAAAAAAACTTTTAATAAATATTTAAAAGCCTTAATGGATTCTCCAATACAACTTTCTAATGAAGGGTTAAATATTGTTAGATTTTGGACTAGAGAGGAAAAAAAATAATGAAAAAAAATATTGCTTTGATAATTATATGTTTACTTTTTGCTGCTGCAGTTATTCAATTTACAAGATCTGATATTTTATTTAATTTGTTTCGCAATACAAACCAGTTTATAACTGAAATAGACTCAGAAAAAATTGAAATACCTGAAGGTTTTGAAAAACAAAAATATCTACTTATTTATGACACCAACGATTTGAGTAGTGTACCCACTAAAGATAATATTGGAAAAATGTTAGATTATTATAAAATAGATACTGATATTGTTGAAATAGCTGAGTTAGATAATATAAACTTCAATAAATACGAGAATATCATAACTACCTTTGAATATTTTGAAAGCTCTCCTAAATTTCCTTTATTATTTGATTACGTTAAGAATGGCGGTAGATGGTTATTAGCAATACGACCTGTAGAAACTGATTTTTTGCTAAAACATGAAAATATTTTAGGAATTGAAAATACAAACTATTTAGTTGATACTCCTGGTATTAATTTACTTGATAATATACTATTAAACTCTAAAGGTACACAAATAAAAGAGGATTTTATAGAGAATTCATCACTAAATGTGACACTAACAGAAAGTGCTAATCTTCATGCAAAATCTATTGATGGAACTCCCTTGTTATGGGACATAGATTATGGTAATGGAAAAATTGTATTTTTTAACGGTACTATGTTAACAGAAAAAATAAATAGAGGGCTTATCACTGGTTCACTATCATTTTTAAATGATGATTTCATTTATCCAATTATTAATACTGAAGTTAATTTTATCGATGATTTTCCAGCTCCAGTGCCTGAAGGGTTTAGCCCCTCTATAAAAGAAGAGTATAATATAACAACAAAAGATTTCTATAGAGAAGTTTGGTGGCCTGACATTCAAAAATTTGGTTTTAATTATGATTTGAAATACACAGGTTTAATTATTCAGAATTATAGCAATAAAGTAACTCCACCTTTTAATGATATTGATTCCAAAAAAGGTAAAGAAAGTTTAGCTATCTATGGGAAAGAGCTTCTCGAACTAGGTGGTGAATTAGGAATCCATGGCTATAACCATCAAAGCTTAGCACCTGAAGGTTATATAAAAGAAGATTTAGGATACAACCCATGGGCATCAGAAGATGATATGGTTTTAGCAATAAAAGAAGTTACTTCATTTGCTCACTCTGTATTTAGTAAATATAATTTATCAGTTTATGTACCACCTTCAAATGTTTTAAGTCCTATGGGTAGAAATGCATTGATTAAAGCAATGCCTAATTTAAAGATGATAGCTGGTGTTTATATTCAAGAAGCTTCCGGAGATGCTTATGAACAAGAATTTGAATTAAAAGATGGTATAATAGAGTTTCCTAGATTAACATCTGGCTATCATTATGATGAAGAGTATTTATGGAGTACTATCAACGGAGTTTCTAGCCTAGGAGTTTTTTCTCATTTCATTCACCCTGATGATATATTAGACATAGAAAGAGCATCTGGCAAAACATGGAAGATGTTGTCTGAAGAGTTTAATTCTATCTTAGCACTACCTCACAAACGATATCCATGGCTTAATAATTGCACAGGTTCTGAGGCTGTTTACGAGACAAAAAAATTCATCGAATTCCAGCCTTATATAAAAAAATCTGAGAATGAAATATCTATAGTAATTGATAATTTTAGAGAAAATATAAGTTTTATATTTACTACCCAAAAGAAAATAACTAAACAAAAAGGGTGTGAAGTAAAAAAATTATACGAAAATACTTATCTAATTAAAGCAAAAGGGTCCAAATTTACTCTTTCTTTAAAATAGTTATTTATATTGAGTTTAATATACTTAAAACAAAAATTTAATACAGACAATCTATAAGTAGGTGAAATTATGAAAATATGTATAATTGCCGAAGGAAGTTACCCTTTTATAACTGGAGGTGTATCTTCATGGATACAGACTTTAATAACAAACATGGAAGAACACCAGTTTATAATATATGCAATAGCCGCAGAAGAAAAATTTAAAGGAAATTATAAATATGAATTGCCACCAAATGTTATTGAAGTAAAAGAACTTTTCCTTGAAAGCTATATAAAGAAAAAAGGTTCATTTGGCAAGCATTATAATTTGGGTAAGAATTCTAATTCATCAATTGAATCTTTAATAACTGGAGATGATTTTGATTGGTCCTCATTAATAAAACTTATCCATAAAGGTAAAATCAAAAGTATTGATGATTTCTTTGTAAGTAAAGATTTCTTCAACATTGTAAAAAATGCATACAGATCAAAATATAATCTTCTTCCATTTAATGAATTCTTTTGGATGGTTCATTCTATGCTAATGCCTTTATTTTATTTAGTTCGAGAAGATTTACCTAAAGCTGATATTTATCACAGTGTTGCTACAGGTTACGCTGGTATTATTGGATCCATGGGTAAAATCATATACAATAAACCATTTTTACTAACTGAACATGGAATTTATACTCGAGAAAGAGAAGAAGAAATAATAAAATCTAATTGGGTAAAAGGCTATTTCAAAGATATGTGGATAAGATTTTTCTATAATCTATCAAGATGTGCTTACAATGAATCTACAAAGGTAACTACGATTCATAGCAAAAACAAAGAGATTGAAATAGATTTAGGTTGTGATAAAGATAAAATTTCTGTTATACCAAACGCAGTAAATGCTGATGCTTTTAATAATATAAATAAAAAATCTTTAAAGGATCCAAATATTAATATAGGGGCTATACTTCGCATCGTTCCTATTAAAGATATCAAAACAATGATTCAAAGTTTTACCATTGTAAAAAATGAAATACCAAATGCAAAATTTTTTTTAATGGGCCCAACTGACGAGGATGAAGACTATTATGATGAATGTGTAAAATTCATTAATATGGTAGGACTAAAAGACATTACTTTTACAGGAAGAGTAAATGTTAAAGACTACATTGGGAAAATGGATATCACCGTGTTAAGTAGTATTAGTGAAGGACAGCCACTTGTAATCTTAGAAAGTTTAGCATGTAAAATACCATGTGTAGCTACAGATGTTGGTAGTTGTAGAGAACTTTTATATGGTAATGAAGAATATGATACTTTAGGTAAATGTGGTTTCATAACTCCTGTAATGAATTATCAAAAATTAGCTGAAGCAATTATAAAACTTTCTGAAAACCCTGATTTAAGGAAACAAATGGGCGAAATAGGATATAAAAGAGTTACAAGTTTTTATAAAAAAGAAGATTTAATAAGTAGCTATAAAAAAGTTTACTATGATATTGAAAGGACGAATTTCTATGGCAGGAATAGGATTTGAATTAAAAAAACTATTTAAAGACAGAGGTTTTTTAGTAAATTTAAGAGGATATCTTTATTCATTCATTGTAACTTTAGGTCCTTTTTTAATATGTACACTAATGATAACTTCCATGCAATTAATTATGGAATATAAAAAAGTTTCTTATTTAAATTATCAATTATTCCTTGCATCTGTAATTTACTCTTTTATATTCTCTCAAATTGCTACAAGTGGCTTTTCCATGGTTATAACTAGATATGTGTCTGATAAACTTTACAATAAAGAATTTGATAAAATACTCCCATCATTCTATGGGGTTATTTCTTTAAGTCTTGTATTTGCATCTATACCTGCTATAATATTTTTTATAATGTCTCCACTAAGCATTTCGCTTAAGTTTATTACTTATACGCTATATATGCAGTTAACAATCATGTGGATGCAGGCAGTATATTTAACAGCTTTAAAAGATTATATAAAAATAGTTAAAGGATTTTTATATGGTTTGATTTTAGCTGTGATTTCTGCGCTAGTTTTAGTAAATTTCATTAAACTAGGAACTGTAATTTCATATCTTACTGCTATAAATATCGGAGTTTTTATCATAATCTCAACTTTAATGGGTTATATAAAAAGCTTTTTTAGACAAACTCATACTTCAGCTTCCATAGCCAAAGCAAATTATTTTGAATTCTTATCTTATTTTAATAAATACAAAATACTATTCTTTATAAACTTATTTTATACAGTATCTTTATATGTACATAATTTCTTGTTTTGGTTAAGTCCTATTGGTCATACAGTAGCAGATACGTATATTTATGCACCAATTTATGATGTACCAACTTTTTATGCATTCTTTACAGCTATGCCTGCAATGGTGATTTTTATAGTATCTATAGAAACATCATTTTATGAAAAATATAGAGATTACTATTCTAATATTACAGAGGGTGGTAATCTCACCGAAATAGAAAATTCACAAAAAGATATGCTCTATATACTGTGGCATGAAATAAAAAATATGATGAACCTTCAATTTTTAATATCCTTTATTTTGATTTTTATTGGATTACTACTTTTACCTAAAGTTGGTTTAACTAAAGATTCTTTAAATATTTTTATTATCTTATCTCTTGGAGCTTATGCTAATATCTTCACTCTTATCTTTATGTTAATAATGTTATATTTTGAGGATAAAATAGGTACTTTGATAGTATCGAGTTGTTTTTTGATTTCAAATATTTTATTTACTTCACTAACAATTCATTTAGGCGAAAACTATTATGGACTTGGATTTTTCTTTGCAACAGTCCTATCGCTTTCAATCAGTATTATTATTCTAAACAATTTTTTAAAAGATATTGATTATAGAACCTTTTGTGGGCAATAAAAATAAAATGCGGACCAATCTCCGCATTTTGTTTTATCTTAAATATATTGAATTTACATTCTTAATAGCTTCAATCCTTTTTTCTGCAAGTCTATCTGCAGCTTTATATGTTGGTATATTTTCTTCTTTTGCTATTTCAATTACTTTTGTAACATTATCATAAACTTTAGCAGCCTTTTTTAAAGCTCTTTCACGATTATATCCATTTATTTCTTCATAAACGTTTATTACACCACCAGCATTGATTATGAAATCCGGAATATATAAAATTCCTTTTTCCCCTAGCATATCTCCATGTTTTTCTTCTGCTAAAACATTATTTGCAGCACCTCCAACAATTTTACATTTTAATTTCTCAATAGTAAAATCATTAATAACTGCTCCCATAGCACAAGGTGCATAAATATCACACTCAACAGAATATATTTCATCAGGTTCAACTGCTTTTGCACCAAAATCTTTAACTACTTTTTCAATATTACTTTTTTTAATATCAGTAACAACTAATCTAGCTCCATCCTCATAAAGGTACTTGCACAATGTATAACCAACAGCACCAAGTCCTTGTACAGCAATAACTTTTCCAGTCAGATCTTCGGTTCCATAAACACTTTTACAACCTGCAAGAATTCCTTTATATACCCCGAAAGCAGTTACTGGGGACGGATTTCCACTTTTGCCTCTAAGACCAACAACAGCATCTGTTTCTTCATGAATATATTCCATATCGTCTGTTGTTGTATTCATATCTTCAGCTGTTATATATCTACCATTTAAACCTTCCACATACCTTCCAAAAGTCCTAAAAAATTCTTCACTTTTAATTTTATCAGGATCTCCTATGATTACTGTTTTACCACCTCCAAGATTTAATCCTGCAGCAGCATTTTTGTACGTCATTCCCCTTGATAATCTTAAAACATCAAGAATTGCATCTTCTTCACACTTATAATCCCAAATTCTTGTTCCACCAAGTGCTGGTCCTAACGTTGTATCGTGAATTCCAATTATTGCTTTTAATCCTGTTTTTTTATCTTGGCAAAATACTAATTGCTCATAATCATATTTCTCTAAATAATCAAAAATTTTCAATTTGACTCCCCCTTAAATTTTTAGGTTTGTAAACTTTAGTAAAATTTTGATACAAGTATAAATTAAGCTTAATAAAAATAGATTTCCTTTTATTTTCATAATACATAAAAGCAATAATTATGCCATATTAACAATATGTTAATATGGCTATATTTTTAACTATACTACATTATTTTATTATTTTTTTAGCAATAATTTGCATGCAAAATATTGCAAATAACATATATATCATGCAATATTTTGCATTTACTAGTTCATCTCTTATTTATCTTAATAATGTTTTTATAATTCGATTACAATTTATATTTTTCTACCTTGTAGTATAAATTTCTAAGTGATATTTTCAGCTCTAATGCCGTTTTTGTTTTGTTACCATTATTCTTTTTTAACAAAGATTCAATATATCTTTTCTCAGCATCTTCAATTATTTCTTTTAATGAATCACCTTGAAGTGTATCCAATAGGTTTGTACTCTGATGATCATTTTCTCTATGTACATTAATATGTCGTACATGTTCAGGATAAATTATTTCATCGCTACTATTCATATTTATCATTGCTCTACCAATAACATTCTCTAACTCTCGAACATTACCAACCCATTCGTAATTAATTAAAATCTTTCTAGCCGCTAAAGAAATCCCCTTAACTTTTCTACCATATTCATCATTTAGCTTTTTTATAATTCCAAGGGATAATTCAAAAATATCTTCCTTTCTATCTTTCAGTGAAGGCAAATATATAGGAAAAACATTTAATCTATAGTACAAATCTTCTCTGAATTGCCCTTTTTCAACAAGTTCTTCCAAGATTTTATTAGTAGCACTAATTATTCTTACGTTAATAGGAACTGTAATATTACTACCTATTCTTCTTACTTCTTTTTCCTGTAATACTCTCAATATTTTAGCTTGAGTTTTTAAAGAAATATCTCCAACTTCATCAAGGAAAATGGTCCCTCCATTTGCTTGTTCAAAAAGTCCTTTTCTTCCTCCCTTTTTTGCTCCTGTAAATGCACCTTCTTCATAACCAAAAAGTTCACTTTCTAATAAATCTTCATGAAGTGCTGAACAGTTCACCCTCACAAACTGACCATATACTCTATTAGATGCATTATGTATAGCATGAGCAAAAAGTTCCTTTCCTGTTCCACTAGCTCCATTGAGAAATATACTAGCAGGCGTCTTTGCAGCATTTTTAGCTTTTTCAATAGCTGCTAGTAATTTTTGATTTTTGCCAATAATATCTTCAAAGGTATACTTAGCTTCAAGATCAAAAATTTTCTTTTTTGCTTGTTTTAATTCCTTTATTAACCTATTTATTTCTGTTTTATCGTGAGCAACAGCTACGCTCCCCCTTAATTTATTACCTATAAAAATTGGAGCACAATCAACTACAACTTCTCTCTTTTGCGATCCTACATAAACTACTTCACCTTCTAATGCTTTTTGGGTTTTTAGAACCTTCATGTGTACACTTTCTGATTTAACAAGATCAATAGTAGCTGGTTTACCTATTGTTTCTTCTTCAGTAACTCCAGTCATTTTTGTATAAGCTGGATTTATATACACACAAATACCTTTCTCATCAACCACATTAATTGCATCATACGTGTTATATAAAATCGATTCAAATAGCTCGTGAATCTCCTGAAGAGAATTTATTTTTGACGATAGCTCATTAACTTCAGTGACATCTCTAAAAACTGCATATGCTCCTGTTACTTTACCACATTCATTAAATAATGGTTTACGTGAAGTAATAACTTTTACATCATTAAAATCTTGTTCTTCATTAATTTCTTCTATTTCAGATTCCATAACATAATAAAGCCTAGTATTTGGAACTATTGCTTCAATAAAAGCTCCTTTACACAATTTTTTCTCTACTTTGAGAATTCTTTCTGCCTTATTATTTAAATACACAATTTTTCCTTCTCTATTAACAACTATCACAGCATCATAAATCCCATCAAGTATTTCACTTAATATATTATTCACAAATTACCTCCAATAGGTTAAACTAATTTATTATAATGTTAATTTATATCTTTATTTTTTACTTATCACTCTTGAACTATGTAGAAACTTTCTCTAAGATATTATGATTATATATTTAAAAGAATCTTCTTATTAATGCCAAAATAACTAAATTGTCTTGTTCCTCTATGTTAAATTTTATCATACAACATAGTTAAATAAAATCAATTTCAAAATTCATAATGAGTAAAGAATAAAAAGCATGAAAAAATCCTTCCCACCTAAATCCTAGTTAACTGAGAAGAACTTTATAATATACTATATTCAAAGAATGAAATATTGTTAATCATTTCTATATTTTAGAGGCTCTGTTTTTAGAGTCTCTATAGTACTCATTTAACTTTCTTAAATTTATTATCCATAGATATATTACAAAAGGAATAAAAACCAAAAACATATATCCATTTCCAAGCATAAGAATAAAATCGAAAATTCCATGTAAGACCAACGGAACTGTTAATGCTTTTCTATAATAAGCTTTACAAAGATTAGGATAAATACAAAACTTTGCTAATGACAAGTAATATCCCATCGTAATTGCAAATAGCATATGTGCTGGTACAGAAAATATTCCTCTTGATATTCCAACATAAGGATTAGTAGCAAATCTAAAAACCACATAAATTACATTTTCAGCTGTGGCAAAACCAAGAGATGCAAATACTGCATAAATTATTCCATCCAATTTTTCATCAAATGCAGGATTTTTATAAGCCAATCTCATTACTACTTCTCTTTTAATAAATTCCTCAGTAAATCCCGCCACAATAAAAGCTGTAAAAGCCACTCTCAAAACACCTATAAAAATATTAAAGTATGATAAAACACCCTCAATTGCAGCAGTAGGAATTACGGATAGTGCACCAAATAAAAATACCTTTCCTAAAAGTTTCACAGGTTCTCTATCAAATCTATCCGTTAGATATGCTGCCAAAGCTAATGCAATACCTGGAAATATCGCTATTACAAATAATCTTAAGTACATATAATTCACCTCTTCATCCAAATTGTTCAAGTTAAAATTCAACTCCATTATATCATATTATTCTCTTAACCTTTAAAAATACTACATATACTAATACATAATATATCGTTAGTGCATACTCATTTATGATATATAATTTATTTTAAATACAAAAGCAATTTAGCTCAAATCACTTTTTTGCGGTTAAATCATACTTTATTTTTAATTCTAATGTTATTTTTTTGTCAATCTGTATTGTAAACAGTTACATTCAAATCTATTTTTTACCTTTTAAACGCTTCTATTTTCCATGTTAGGCAAAATAGAAAAAAAACTAGAAAGTTTCATTCTTTACATAACACCCAAGTGATCCCCCCATCTGAAACTGCATCAAATCAGCATTTATCAACGTATTAACATATGATTATCAAGAATTATATATTAGCAAACCCTAAAATCCATAAATATATTTGATTTTTTTTCTTATAATGTATTGACAAATTTTTAACATAGTTTTATAATTATAATTGTTAAATGATTAACAAACAATTTGAATGAAATAAATCAATTTTGATAATAATATGTTTATGAGTTAGAAACAAAAATATTCTAAGGAGTGATTTTATGAAAGTTACAAATGTGGAAGAACTAAAAATTAGAA
Organism: Clostridium sediminicola; assembly: GCF_050402865.1. Taxonomy (NCBI): domain Bacteria; kingdom Bacillati; phylum Bacillota; class Clostridia; order Eubacteriales; family Clostridiaceae; genus Clostridium; species Clostridium sediminicola. The sequence goes on along the minus strand of NZ_BAABMF010000014.1, from coordinate 77,930 downwards.
TGGATCAAATTAAAGAGGCTCAAAAAGAATTCTCAACTTATTCTCAAGAAAAGGTTGATGAAATCTTTAGACAAGCTGCTATGGCTGCAAATAATGCCAGAATCAAATTAGCTAAAATAGCCGTAAAAGAAACAGGTATGGGTATTCTTGAAGATAAAGTTATAAAGAACCACTTTGCTTCAGAATATATCTATAATCAATATAAAGATTCAAAAACATGTGGAGTTATAGAGAAAGATAAAGCATTTGGAATTCAAAAAGTAGCAGAACCTATAGGCGTAGTTGCAGCTATAATACCAACAACAAATCCTACTTCTACTGCTATATTCAAAGCATTAATATCTTTAAAAACTAGAAATGCTATTATCTTCTCTCCTCACCCTAGAGCAACTAATTGTACTATTGAAGCCGCTAAAGTTATTTTAGAAGCCGCTGTAAATGCTGGTGCTCCTAAGAATATAATTGGTTGGATAGATAAACCATCTGTTGAACTTTCAAACATCGTAATGCAAGAATCTGATATTATTTTAGCAACTGGTGGTCCTGGGATGGTAAAAGCAGCATATTCTTCTGGTAAACCTGCAATAGGTGTTGGAGCTGGTAATACACCAGCAATCATAGATGAAACTGCTCATATCAAAATGGCAGTTAACTCAGTACTCATGTCAAAAACATTTGATAATGGAGTAATCTGTGCTTCTGAACAATCAGTACTAGTTATGGATAGCATTTATGAAGAAGTTAAAAAAGAATTTTTGGAAAGAGGCGCTTATATTTTAAAGAAAGATGAAGCAGATAAAGTAAGAAAAGTAATTGTTATAGATGGAAAATTAAATGCAAATATAGTTGGTCAATCAGCATTTAAAATTGCTGAAATGGCAGGTGTAAAAGTTCCAGAAACTGCAAAAGTTTTAATCGGAGAAGTAAAATCAGTTGAACTGGAGGAACCATTCTCACATGAAAAACTCTCTCCTGTTTTAGCAATGTATAAAGTTTCAACTTTTGATGAAGCATTAAAGAAAGCTGCTAGACTTGTTGAATTAGGCGGATTTGGGCATACTTCTTCACTATACACTGATCAATTGAAGTGTGGAGATAGAATTGCAAAATTCGGCGCAACTATGAAAACAGGAAGAACAATTATCAATATGCCATCTTCTCAAGGTGCTATCGGAGATTTATATAACTTTAAACTAGCTCCTTCATTAACTCTCGGTTGTGGTTCATGGGGTGGAAACTCAGTTTCTGAAAATGTTGGTGTTAAACACCTTCTTAATATAAAAAGTGTTGCTGAGAGGAGAGAAAACATGCTTTGGTTTAGAGTTCCAGAAAAAGTTTATTTCAAATTTGGTTGTCTTCCTGTAGCTCTTAAAGAATTAAAAGATATGGGTAAGAAAAAAGCATTTATTGTTACAGATAAAGTTCTTTACGACCTTGGCTATGTAGACATGGTTACTAAAGTGCTCGAAGAAGTTGATATAGATTTTAAAGTATTCTTTGATGTACAGCCTGACCCTACGTTAGCAACAGCTAAAAAAGGTGCAGACGAAATGGCTATATTCAAACCAGATACGATAATTGCATTAGGCGGCGGTTCACCAATGGATGCTGCAAAAATTATGTGGGTTATGTATGAACACCCAGAAGTGAGATTTGAAGATTTAGCAATGAGATTCATGGATATTAGAAAAAGAGTTTACAAATTCCCTACTTTAGGTGAAAAAGCTACTATGGTTGCAATTCCGACATCAGCTGGTACTGGTTCTGAAGTTACTCCATTTGCTGTAATTACAGATGAAAAAACGGGAACAAAATATCCTTTAGCTGATTATGAATTAACTCCTGATATGGCTATTATTGATGCAGAACTTATGATGAATATGCCAAAAGGTTTAACTTCAGCTTCAGGTATCGATGCATTAACTCATGCAATTGAAGCCTATGTTTCAGTATTAGCATCTGAGTATACTAACGGTATGGCTCTTGAAGCAATTAGATTGATATTTAAATACCTTCCTGAAGCATATGAAAATGGAACTAATAGTATAAAAGCAAGAGAAAAAATGGCACATGCTTCAACAATGGCTGGTATGGCCTTTGCAAATGCTTTCTTAGGAGTTTGTCATTCAATGGCACACAAACTAGGAGCTGAACACCACGTACCTCATGGAGTTGCAAATGCTTTATTAATAAATGAAGTTATTAAATTCAATGCAGTAGATAATCCTAGAAAACAAGCTGCATTTCCTCAATATAAATATCCAAATGCTAAATGGCGATATGCTAAAATTGCAGATTACTTAAATCTTGGTGGAAATAACGATGATGAGAAAATAGATTTATTAATTAAAGCTATTGATGAATTAAAAACTAAAGTAGATATCCCTGCAACAATAAAAGCATTTGGAGTATCTGAAGAAAAGTTCTATTCAACTTTAGATAAAATGAGTGAAAATGCTTTTGATGATCAATGTACAGGTGCTAACCCAAGATACCCGTTAATAAGTGAAATTAAGCAAATGTATATTAATGTTTTTGATAAAAAAGTAGTTAAAGAAGAAACTAAGAACACTGTGCAAAAAAAATAATCTATCAGCTAACTACTATTACTAGAAATAAATCAATAAACCTATAAAAAAACAAGAAGGATAGTTCTCCTTCTTGTTTTTTTAGGTAATTTTAACATTTTTGTAACTTTTTCCATTTACGCTTGTTATGCAAGTAATAAGGCTATAAAATAATATTAATTACAATTTTTTTACATAAATTAATTTTGATGCATTAATTAGGGAGGATTTAAAATGACTTGGAAAACAAGAAAGAGACTATCAAAACTAATTATTCTATTAATATTTTTTTCTTTTACTAGCTACCACTTTGGTGGAAAAATTTACAACAAAACCATTCATGAACCAATATGCAAAAGAACAGTAACTAATGCTGGTATTCTTTCTATCGTAAGATCAATCGAATATACTATTCCTGAAACAAAAAACGAAAAACCTTATACTGTAGTTATTGGTTATGATAAGTCCGGGAATGAAATAGCTGTATGGCTAGATTTTAAAAATAACTATTTTAAACCTACGATATACCATAAAACTAATTTAGATAAAAATATCTCTAGAAATGAGGCAATTTCAATTGTAATGGATAATGGATTATTAGCCCACATACCAGATATAAGTGTTGCATATATTGAAAAAAGTACTAGCTATCTAAAAAAAGGACTTTATTGGAGTATGTTTGATAACAATGGAAAACTAGTATATGTAAATATGTCTAATGGAACCTATTTGTTATCTGATTATAAAAGAAAATCTATACATTAAATTTTAATAATTTTTGAAGGAGATGAAATTATGTTTAGAAAAAAGAAAAAAAGAAGATTTTCTGCTATTTACCCAGATGGCAAAAGTAGTAGTTGCAAAATTATCTTGGATAAAGAAACAGGTGTTAATTATCTATTTGTAAATGATGGCGTTTGTGCTGGCTTATCAGTTTTAGTGGACAAAGATAATAAGCCAATAATTACAAAAATCCAAAATAATAATGACAATACTGTCGTTAATACAGATGAACTAATAGATATCAAACCAATAGTCACATCTATTAAAACTCAGCATCATGTAGATAATGAATCTACAATTACAACTTCTGAGGATGAAAATACTTCTGAAACTTAGTAGACCACATTCCCCAATTGGGAATGCGGCCTAAATATACTCTCAACAAATTACACTTTAACATTTTTTCTCAATTTTGTCGATTTAATTGCTGCTTCAATAACTCTTAATGCTTTTATTCCGTCTTCCCCTGTAACAGCAGGTTTTCTGCCTTCCACGATACTCTCAATAAATTCATCAATTACTCCTGTTGACGTTTGATTATCGTTAGTTTGTATTTTTTCAATTTGATATTTTATTATTTCACTACCAAATTTATTTATAACTATTTGGTTTTCATAATCACCATAAATTCTAACTTCGCCCTTTTCGCAATATATTATAGTACTATTATCTTCTTCACCATAGTAAGTCCAACTAAAAGATGCAGTACCTAGTACACCATTTTTTGTTTTAATTAAACATATCATATTGTCACTTACACCAATATGATTCCCTTTATCGTCAGTTTTATGAAGATTTCCTTCCATAGCGCTAACTTCAGAAATATCATCCTCTAATAAAAATCTAATCAAATCAACTTTATGAATTCCCAAATCTCCTGCTACACCTAAAACAGATCTTTTTTTATTAAAAAACCATGTTTTTTTACTTTTATCTGAACCCCAATACTCTGGACCCTTATGACCAAAAGATGTTTTAAATGTTATAACCTTTCCTAGTTCTCCACTTTTCAAAATTTCTTTTACTTTTCTATGAGCTTTTGTTAGTCTTTGATTATGATCTAGCATCAATATCCCTTTAGATTTACTTTCTGCATCTAAAATAATTTGAGCATTTTCAACACTTATGGCCATAGGTTTCTCGCAAAGAACACTTTTATTATTCAAAAGTGCAGTAGATGTAATTATGTGATGCATCTCATTGGTGGAACAATCACTTATTGCATCAATGGAATCATCGTTAATAATATCCATGTAACTTCCGACAACTTTACATCCATATTTTGAAGCTAAAGTCTCTGCTCTATTTAAATTCAAATCAAATACAGCAACTATTTCAGCATTAGGATTATTAAAATATTCTGGTGCATGCCTAACTCTTGCTATAGAACCGCATCCTATTATACCGACTCTTATAGTCATAGTTCACCTCCAATTTCATTTAATAAATTTTTCTAAGTAATTTTTACTAAATAAAATACCTTCTTTACATTTTTTTATGCTATCTTCATATTCCGGATCCTCATGTTCTATACTAATTACTCCGTCATACCCAATTTCTCTAATTGTATCAAAAAACTCATCCCACTTAATTTCTCCTTTACCAGGAATTTTTGCATCAACCCAACCAATATCAAATCCATTTTTCTTTCCAAGTTGCTTACCAAATATACTATACTGATGTTTGTTTTTAAAATTTACTTTTCCATCTTTAGCATGAATGTGGAATATTCTATCTTTATAATCTTTTAGAGCTTTTAAATAATCAATTCCCAGCCACATGAGATGCGACGGATCATAATTTAAACCAAAGTTTTCTGTAGGAAAAATCCTAAACATCTCATCCCAAAGTTCAGGAGAATAAGATATTGTGCCTGCCAATCCATCCACACTCCAACCTGGCATTGGGCAGTTTTCAATCATGATTTTTATTTTCTTTTTCTCTGAATATTCCAATATATCAGAAAAAACTTCTTTAAATTCTCTAAAATTTTCTTCTATACTTAACTCTCTGTTTCTACCCACAAAAGTTCCTACTAATTCGACATTTAATAATACTGCTGCATCAATAACTTTTTTTAAATGCTCAATATATCCCTTTCTTAAATTTAAATCTTCATGTAAGTTATTATCATAATATGCTAAAGAGGATATTGAAATATTCTTTTGGTCAAGATATCGCAAAATATTCTCTGCATGATAGTTATCAAGCTTAACAACATCTATGTCACTTGCAGAATAATCTCTTGTATTCATTTGTGGCCAACAAGAAACTTCCACACAATCAAAACCTACTTCACTTGCCCAATTCATCTTTTCTTCAAAAGATATATTCTCTAAAGCTCCTGTTAAAAACCCAAGTTTCAAAATCAACCGCCCCCTGCATTATTTTTATAACTTTTAATTCTTATTTTTCCTTCTTACTCTGGAATAAAACAGCAAGTATAATAATAATACCTTTTACTAATCCAGTTAAGAATGGTGGGATTTTCGCTGCAATCAAAATACCTTCAATCATTTGCAACATTATTGCGCCCAAAAAAGTACCTGCTATCTTACCACGACCTCCACTCATAGCTGTACCACCGATAGCTACCGCTGCAATTGCATCCAATTCAAAAGACATACCTGCATTTGGCGCTGTTATCGATGTTAAGCGTGAAGAAAGTAAAAATGCAGAAATACCTGTTAATAATCCTGTAATAGAAAAACAAAGTATTTTTATATTATCAATATTTATCCCAGTCAATTTTGCTGCCTTTTCATTTGAACCAACTGCATAAACATATTTTCCAAATTTAGTTTTGTCCATTATAATTGCAAACATTATTGTAATAGCTATAAAAATAATTGCAAGATTAGGAATTCCTAAAATATTGCCTACTGCAATCATTCGAAAATCTTGATACATCTCACTGCTTACATTAAAGGGTCCACCTTGTCCTAGCTGAACTATTATAGAACGATAAGCACTCATAGTTGCTAATGTTACAATAAAAGCAGCTATCTTACCTTTTGTTACCAACAATCCATTAACTGCTCCTAAAATTGTACCGAACACCATGCAAAATATCAGCATGATTAGTATACTTTCAGTACTATTTAAAACAACCACTCCTACTCCTGCAACCAATGCACAAGTAGATCCAACCGAGAGATCAATCTGTCCCGAAATAATGACTAATGTCATTCCCAAAGCTATTGTTCCTTTAATAGTTGACTGAAGCATCAATGTCGATAAATTAGAGTAAGTTAAAAAATTTTTATTAATAATTGTCGCTATTATTACAAGTACCGCAAAAGAAAATATATAAGTATATTCAGAATAAAACTTTTTGAATTTTAATCCAATATTTGATTTCAATGAATTTTGTGTACTCATCTCAATACCTCCATATTTGAGCCAGTTGCATAGAACATTACTTTTACTTCTGTCAATTCTTCTCGCGTCAACTCAGCATTAACTCTCCCTTTGTACATAACAAGACACCTATCTGCAATTTTATAAATTTCGGGGAATTCTGCACTAAATACTATAATACTCTTTCCTTTTATAGCTAGCTCATTGATTATTTTATAAATTTCAAATTTTGCTCCAACATCAATTCCTTGTGTTGGATTATCTAGAATATATACATCAGAATCTAAATCAAGCCATCTAGCAATAATTATTTTTTGCTGGTTTCCACCGCTTAGCGATGTAATATAGTCTTCTGGATTCGAAACTTTAATAGCAGTAATTTTTTGATTTCGAACAAAGCGCTGTTTTTCTTGAGATTTTTTAATTAATAAACTCTTATGCTTATTAACAAAATGAGCCATAGATAAATTATCTAGAATACTCATATCCTTTATAATACCTCTTTCTTTTCTATTCCTAGGTATCATACTTATACCTTCTTGCATAACTTTTTTTATACTTTTAAGGTTTAGAATTTTGTTGTTTAACATCACTTTCCCATTTGTAACTTGTCTTGCTCCAAATAATGCTTCAGCCAATTCTCCTCTTCCATCACCATGTAGTCCTGTAATAGCTACTACTTCACCTTTTTTCACTTCAAAATTAACATTTGCGAAAGCATTATCACAACTTAAATTTTCTACTTTGAAAACTACCTCTCCAGTAACCTTTTCTTTTTCAACTGAAAAATCTACTATACTTCGTCCAACGAGAAGCTCTGTAGCCTTCTTTTCATCAATATCAGAAAACTTTCCTGTATCAATAAATTTACCATCTCTAAGCACGGTATATCTATCGCATATTTCAAATAATTCAGGCATTTTATGAGATATATAAATAATACTTACTCCTTGTTCCTTAAGGTTTCTCATAATTTGAAACAGGTTATCAATTTCTTTATTTGTTAAAGCTGTAGTTGGCTCATCCATAATTATTAGTTTTGATTGAAATAAAAGTGCCTTTGAAATCTCAACTAATTGCTTCCTTGAAGTATCCAAATTTTCTACTTTCTCTATTGGATCAATATCAACATGCATTCTCTCAAAAATTTCTTCTGCTTTTTTTATCATAATCTTTTTATCTAAAAAACCATATTTATTCTTAATTTCTTCACATAAAAAAAGGTTTTCATAAACTTTCAAATCATTTACTACATTTAATTCTTGATGAATAAATCTTATGCCCAAAGCATTAGATTTGCTTGTTGTCAATTGTTCTTGTTTTTTACCATCAAAATATATCTCTCCAGATGTTGGCGGAAAAGTTCCACCCAAAATATTCATTAGTGTTGATTTACCTGCACCATTCTCCCCCATCAGTCCATGTATTTCTGATTTATCAACTCTAAGTGAAACATTGTCCAAAGCTTTTACTGAACCAAAAATGTGTACAATGTTATTCATCTCTAGAAACATTTTTCCATATCCTCTCTTTATCTTAATAAAACTGATATAAATAGGTAAATTACTGCGTAGATTTATCTATCAGTAAACTTTAAACTGGCTACTAATAAATAAACTAACGCAGCGTTTTATCAATATATAATTTTTAATTAGATTCCACTTTCATAACGAATCTTATATATTTCAGAGTTTCTAAATTCTTCTTCATTGCTTAGATCAATTTCTAAAGTGTCAATTAGTTTTAATCCAGATAATTCTTCTCCATTTAATATTTTTGCACCATATTCCACAGCATCTCTAACCATTGTAGGTGAGAACAAGTATGTTACCTGATCAAGATTGTAGTCATCTTTATAAGATTTAAAAGTATCTAAATTTTCACGTCTTCCACCAACACCTGTTAATAATCTAATATCTAGTTTTGCTGATCCATTGTAGTTGATAATAGCATCTAATACGCCTAGAACAACCTCATCATCATGAGTAAATACTGCTTTTATTTTCTCAATATCTTCAACACTGCTTGTGTTTAAAAAAGTTTCCATTTGTTCTTGAGCTTTTGCACGTTGCCAGTCAGTACTAAATTGTTGAACTATTTTTATATTTTTATCTGCTGTTTCGCTAAAACCATCTGACCGTTGTTGAGGTACAGTAGAATTGTCCCCTTTAAATTCAAGAATATTGACTTCACCTTTCCCTAAATCATCTGCAAAATAATTGTTTAAATACTTACCAGTTTCTTGCCCAATAGTTACATTATCTCCCATAACTTCTAATGTCGGTTTAAATCCGTTAATTAAACGGTCATAAATTACTAGTGAAATACCTGCATCCATAACCTTTTGTGCTCCTGATCTAAGTTCATCTCCATTGTGTGGCCATAAAACAATGCAATCTACTTTTTCATTTATCAAAGTATCCAATTGATTATTTTGCTCAGAAGATTCTGCTGAAGTTAGAAATTTGTACTCAAATCCATATTCTTTAGCAAATTCTTTAGTAGCTGCTTCAGCATGCTTTATACTTTCTCCTAAAAAACCATGAGTAGCATTTGGCATAACAACTCCTAAAACTTTAGTTTCTTCAGCTTTTTCTTCTTTGCCTTCTTCAGTTGTTTTTTCACTTGAAGTGTTAGTAGTAGGTTCATTTGATGAACATCCTGCTAATGTAAAGACCATCATTGCAGTTAAAAATAAAGCTAATAATTTTTTCATACTATCCCTCCATAAAATGTATTATTTTTAAACTTTGAACCACTAGGGCACAAAAAAATAATCTTACTTCATAGTTGACTCTCTAATGATTAGCTCAAAATCCATAACTATATTATCTATTTGTGTATCTTTATTTTTTATTTTATCAATGAGCATTTTACATGATTCACAGCCAATCCGATACATCGGTTGCGCAATAGTTGTAATTGAGGGGTTCATCATTGTAGCAAATTGAATATTGTCAAATCCTACAATTGCTATATCCTCTGGAACAGATAAACTCGCCTCTTTTATAGATTTAAGAGCCCCTATAGCTAGTACATCTGAAACTAAAAAAACTGCATCAGGCTTTTCCTCCAAAGAAAGTAACTGTTTCATACCTCTTTGCCCAGATTCAAAATCAAGTTCACCATTGATTACATATTCGTCCTTATATTCTATCCCTGCTTCCTTAATTGCTTTTTCATACCCTTCCTGCCTTAATCTTGCATAAAGAAATCTTTTATCAGAATTTATTATAGCTATTCTCTTTTTTCCAATTGACAATAAATGCTTTACTGCTTTATAACCCGCATTAAAATTATCAATTGTAACATATGGAATATCCAATTCTTTGGTATATTCACAGCATTGAACAATTGGATATTTACTTCCTACCTCTTTCAATATACCAATATCTAAAGTTGGATCCATTGATATTAATCCATCTGCAAGCTTCTGTTTTAACAGATTAATATAAATTTTTTCTCTATCTAAATCAGAATCCGTCTGACAAAGTAACACACTATAGCCGAATTTCCTTGCTATATCTTCAATTCCATGAACTATTTTTGTGTAAAAAGGATTTGATATACTAGGCATTAATGCCAAAATCATTCTACTTTCTGATCTCCGTAAATTTCTACCTAACATATTGGGTTCATAATTTAACTTCTTAATGACAGATTCTACTTTAATTCTTGTTTTAACTGCTACAACATTGCTTTTATTTAATACCCTAGAAACAGTTGCTACTGAAACACCTGCTTCTCGTGCAACTTCTTCAATATTAGCCATATTAAAACTCCTTTCATCAGCTGTTAAATGTAACGGATTACATTTTTGTCGAATTTTTTTATCTTATAAATCACCCTAAATCAACCTCTGTAATGGATTACATGTTTAATTATAGAATATTTTTACATTTTAGTCAATAAATTTATTTTGTTTTTTCTAATTATTTTGTAATCCATTACAAAATCTGTTACAAACATTAAGAAATGTGTTCTTCTCCAAATTAAAAAGAATACTACAACTTTGCGTTATAATATTCTTCAAGTTACTGTTTAAATATCCAATGAGTTTTTATATACTTCCTCAACCTTTTCCTTTGGAATAATAATTTGAAGTAAATAAGCTATTATAATTATTCCAGGTATGTCAATTAATAATCTTGTAATTGCAAATTTTGCTCCTAAAGAAGACATTTCGAAAAGAAACATAGGAATTTTAGTAGTAGACCATGCTCCTATAAAAATTAATAAATTACTAAATTTCACTCCTTTTTTCATAAACACTGCTGCTATAGGAAAAGCTCCATATAAAGGTCCTGCTGCTGCTGAACCAATAACAAATGCTAATATAATTCCCTTTACCCCAGAATCTTCACCCATGTATTTCATCATAACTTCTCTAGGAACCCATACATCTAAAAGACCTAATAATATAAAAATTGGGGGAATAATTAATGCCATTTGCTTAAAACTCCCTATAGAAGTTCTTATTGCCTTATTTCCAATTTCAAAATTAAAAAATGTTATAATTGCTGTAATTAAGATCATTATCATAAAGAAACTATATCTTCTCAAAATATTCTTCATCATTTATACCACCCTTCCAATAATATAAGCTACTAAAAATGAAAACATAAAAGCAAAAACATTTCTTGAAATTGCAACCTTCTTACCAAAGTACTTCATCTCAATTGGTAAAGTTATAATTCCAACCATCATAAGTGTTGAAATAAATGCTGCAATTTGTGTATATCCTGCTCCATTTTTTAAAAGCAAAGCAGATGTTGGAAAAGCTATGAATCCTGGGATTAGAGTTATTGATCCAACTATTGCAGATAATAAAACTCCAAAAACCCCCGAGTTATTTCCTATTATTTTTGAAATAACATTAGGATTCAAAAGTGCTAACATAATTCCAACTAAAGTAATTACCCCTAGTAGTTCTGGTAATAACTTAGAAAAAGCTTTCCAAGCCTTTTTTAAAGATTTCTTAGTCTTACTCTTATCTTTGTAATAAGAAATACTTAACAAAACTATAGTAATAATATACAAAATATAATCTCCCATAATAATTTCCCCCTTTTTAATTGAGCACATTAGTCTCTGTATTCATTGATTATACTATGATTACAACACAAAAAGTAATTTAGTCGAACTTACTTTTTGTGGTTTAACCCTACTATAATTTAATAAATAAAAGGTCAAGCCACTTTTACAGTAACTTAACCTTATATATCCCATCAATTTTTACGAGATTTTGAATTATATTTGAATCTTTTATTGCCCTTGGTATAAGTATTGTATACAAACTCTTCTTATATTCCTGCTCTTCATTTTTTTCTTCATCATCTAAAAGAAATTCAATCTTTTTTATTTTTATATTATATTTTTCAAAATATGCTTCTGAATTAGCAATAAAGCTTTTATCAAAATAATGTATTTCTAATTTAACTATTTTCCCTTTGCCCAGTAACTTCGTTTCAACTCTTTTGAGAGATACAAGAACTATAAACACTCCCAATGTTGCAACCACACTTAAAAAATAATATCCTAATCCAACTGCTAGTCCTACACATGCAACAGCCCATAAACTTGCTGCTGTCGTTAATCCTTTTACCGAGCCTTTATCTCTTATTATGGTTCCTGCTCCTAAAAATCCCACACCTGTTATCACTTGCGCTCCAAGCCTTCCCATATCAGCTTTTAAGACGCCAGCTAACTCTGGATTTTGTAATACTTTATTCATAGTAACTTCCACATCATAAAGCTGTATCATTGATACTACCGCTGCTCCAACACACACTAAAATATGAGTTCTAAATCCTGCAGGTCTATTTTTAAATTCTCTTTCATAACCCACAATTCCTCCGATTAATACTGCAAGTGTTAGTCTGATTATTACTTCATAGTATAGCAATTAATTCCCCCTTTTTACTTAAATAATCCTATGGTAAAATGTGTAAAGATTCATTGTCTAATCCAATATTCATAATCTCTCCAATCTGATATACCCTCTTACCAAACGGATTTGCTTGACCTATATTGATACTTTTACCTTTCCAATTAACTTCATATTCATGATTTTCACCCATAAACCTACTTTTAGTAACTGAAGTTTTAAAATCATCCTTTCCAATAATGATACTCTCAGGCCGAATAACTATTCTAACTTGTTTTCCAATATCGTACTCTTTATTTGATATTACTTCATATACTACATTATCAATACTAACTTTATAAAGATTATTGTATTTTTCTTTTATTATACCATCAATTATATTTGCTTTACCAATAAAACCTGCAACAAATTCATTTGCTGGTTTTTGATAAATATCTTTTGGAGTTCCTACCTGTTGAATAATTCCATCTTTCATAATAACTACTTTATCAGAAAGTCCCATGGCCTCTGATTGATCATGTGTAACATATAAAGATGTTATCCCTACATGCTGCTGAATTTTTCTGATTTCATCACGCATGTGTATTCTTAATTTTGCATCTAAATTTGAAAGAGGTTCATCAAACAAAAGAACACCTGGTTCCATAACAAGAGCTCTAGCTAAAGATACCCTTTGTTGTTGCCCTCCAGACATTTGAGACGGTACTCTATCGAAAAAATCTTCCATTTTCATTAATTTCAAAATTTTTTCAACTCTTTTTTTCACTTCACCTTTTGATAGTTTTTGAAGTTTAAGCCCATATGCTATATTATCATAAACATTCATATGTGGAAACAGTGCATAATTTTGAAATACTAAAGCTGTATCTCTTTTATCAGGGGTTAAATTTGCAACATCATCATCTCCAATGAATATTTCCCCCTTTGTTAATGTTTCAAAACCTGCTACCATTCTTAGAATTGTTGTCTTTCCACAACCAGAAGGTCCAAGTAATGTTACAAACTCACCTGGTTTTATATCCAAGTTCACATTATCAACTGCTAATACTTGTGTGTTTTTATTAGTTACAAATATTTTTGTCATATTTTTAATCAAAATACCTTTGCTCATAGAGAATTCCTCCTACAATTCTAACTTATCATTATTTATTCCTATTTTTGATAATAGAAAATTCATAAATGCAATCACTGATCCAACTATAATTATTAATATAGTTGAATATACACTTGCAACGCCTATTTTCCCTTGATCTATCTGACTCATAATAGTAACCGTCAAAAGATTGTATCTAGCTGATACAAGGAAAATTATTGTACTCACCAAAGTCATACTTCTAGCAAATGCATATACTAATCCACTAAAAAATGCAGGCTTTATCATTGGAAGAGTAATTGAAGTAAAAACTTTTTTACTTGAAGCACCAAGTACATTTGCTGCTTCCTCAATCGATGGATCTATTTGATGCAAAGATGCCATTCCTGAACGAATTCCAACAGGCATAGATCTCATAATAAATGCAATTATCAAAATCACAGCTGTACCTGTCAAAACCAAAGGCTTTTTATTATAACTTAATACGTAACCCAAACCAACTACAGTCCCTGGAATTGCAATAGAAATCATTGTTGTAATATCCAAGTAATTTCTACCTACAAATTGCTTTCTCACTACTAAGAAAGCAATAATCATTGATAATATTCCAGTAATGGGAGTAGCTATCAAAGCTAACATAGTTGTATCAAGTACAGGTTTAATTCCTAAATTTATTACATACTTAAAGTGGTCAAGAGTTAAAGAATAATTTACTCCCCATAATTTAATAAAAGAACCTATTGGAACTAATATATACATCATTCCTACAAAAATACTTATTAATATAACTGTTAAATGAATAGGTCTAACTATCTTAGGATCATCAATAAGTACCCTTTGACGAGATACTTTGCCTGTTACTGTAACATATGATTTTTTGCCAATATAAAATCTTTGAAGTAAAAATGCAGATATTGAAATTAGTAAAAGAATTATTGCCAGTGCGGTTGCTCCACTCATATCTAGACTACCTATTCCTTGCATATATATCTGCACTGCCATTGTAGTATAATTCCCACCAATAACCATAGGATTACCAAAATCTGCAACTGATTGTATAAATACCAACAACGCAGAATTTGCTATTCCAGGAATCATAAGTGGAAATGTAACTGTTCTGAAAACTTGCCATCTAGATGCCCCTAAATCTCTAGATGCCTCTTCTACTGAAGGATCAATTTGATGTAATAGTCCAACTAGCATTAAATATGCAACTGGAAAAAAAGTTAGAACTTGTACTAAAACGAGACCTTTAAATCCATAGATTTCTGCATTTTTCATTCCAAATAACCCTTTAGTAATAAGACCAACTCTACCAAATAGTAATATAGCTGACAATCCTATTAGAAAAGGCGGAGATATTATTGGCAATATTGCTATAGCATTTAATATACGCTTATTTGCCATATTTACATAAGCTGCTGCATATGCGAATATAAATCCAATAACAGTTGAAATTAGACTGACTGTTATACCAAGCTTTAATGTATTAAATATAATATCTTTATTATATGAAAGTCTGAATATTTCGCTATAATGGTGTATAGATAGTGCATCTTCATAAAAAAAACTCTTTTTCAGTATATTCACCAATGGAAAAACAATAAACATAGTTACTACTGTAAGTACTGCAATGATTGTAGCAAATAGAATAGGGTCATTAATAACCTTTTTCATATTATCAAATTGGGATTTAATTCTTAACTTATTGGTTTTCATTTAAACCCTCCCAAATAAAAATTTATTTTATTCTCTATTTCATTTAATCTTTGCTTTTTTAAAACAATTCTGTTTTTCAATAAAAGTGTCCACTCAGGGACACTTTTATCAATTTCTAGTATTTTATTCTGTTGGAGGAGTTGTTTTTGTTAGTTCCATAAATTTTTCTAGGAATGTATCTCTATTATCTCCTGCCCAAACAAAATCATAATCAATCAATTTTGTTCCTTTTAATGTCATTGCTTGCTCAGGTGGATTTGCATCTGGATTAGTTAAAAATTGGAACGAACCAACTGTTTTGCCTAATTCTTGTCCTTCTTTACTTAAACACCAATCTACAAACATTTTTGCTGCTTCTTGGTCTGGACCATCTTTTATAATTGCTACCGCACCGATTTCATAACCTGTTCCCTCTTCTGCTGCTGTAAATATCAAATCCTTGTACCCTTCTTCTTGATATTTAATTGCATCATGAAGAAAACCTAAAGCTATAGGTGCTTCTCCCATACCAACCATTCTACCTGGTGCGCTACCTGATTTAGTATATTGTCTCACTTGCTCATTAAATTTTTGTAAGTATTCAAAGCCTTTTTCTTCGCCTTTTAGTTGTAAAATAGTAGCTAAGAAATTATATGCTGTAGAAGATGATCCTGGATGAGCTATAACTATATTCCCTTTAAATTCTGGTTTTAAAAGGTCATCCCAAGTTTTTGGTAACTCAAGGCCATTATCTTCTAACCACTTTTTATTTCCTTCAATACCAAGGTATCCTGAATATATCCCTGTCCACGCTCCATCAGGATCCTTAAATTTATTAGGGATTTTTTCTGCTACAGGCGATTTATAGTTTTCCAAAAGGCCTTCATTTTTAGCTGCGATAAATGTCAACGCTCCACCTCCATACCAAACGGAAGCTGATGGATTGTCTTTTTCCGCTTGTATTCTAGCATATATTTCTCCGCCACTCATTCTAACCATTTCAGTTTTTACACCTGTTGCTTTTTCAAATTCTTTCATTGCAAGCATTGCATGATCTTCCATTAATCCCGCATAAACAGTTAACTTCAAGTCTTTCTTCTCAATTTCCTTCGAACTTTCAGATGCTTTTGAATTATTAGTAGTATTTGTCTCTGAAGTAGTTGTCGTTTTGCTATTACCACAACCTGTTAATAGCATACTGAAAACCATAGTAAAAATTATTAAAATAGACAATGATTTTTTCATATACTTTCCCCCTAAAAAATATTATTGTTAATATTTACCAATTATATCTTAATTATATACGAAAATCACGTATATGTCCATGCCGAAACCTTACCTGTTCTTTTTAATTTATACAGCAAAAAAGAGACCTTTCTTGGTCTCTTCTTTATCTATAAAGTGTTTTTAAATATTCTTGGAACGGTTCTCTCAAATCATCTCTTTTTAAAGCGAATTCTACAGTTGCTTGAAGAAATCCTAATTTATCACCAACATCATATCTTCTTCCTTCAAAAGTATAAGCATACATAGCTTCTTGAGATATCAATGATAAAAGAGCATCTGTCAATTGAATTTCTCCACCTTTACCAGGTCTTGTATTTTCCAAAATCTCAAATATCTTTGGAGTTATTATGTATCTACCTAAAATCGCTATATTCGATGGTGCTTCTTCCATTGAAGGTTTTTCTACCAAGTCTTTAACTTTATATACTCTATCTTCAATATGAGTTCCTTTAACTATGCCATATTTAGATACATCCGATTTCGGAACCTCCTGTACACCTAATATACTAGTTTTATACTCATTAAAACAATCAATCATTTGCTTTAAGCAAGGAACTTCACTATCTACAACATCATCACCTAATAAAACGGCAAATGGTTCATTTCCTACAAAAGCTCTAGCACAAGCTATTGCATGACCAAGTCCCTTAGGTTCTTTTTGCCTTATGTAATGAATATCTACCATATTAGTTATTTCTCTTACCATATTTAACATTTCATCTTTATTTTTACTTTCTAATTGAAGCTCTAATTCTACAGATTTATCAAAATGATCCTCAATAGCTCTTTTATTTCTTCCTGTTATTATTAATATTTCTTCGATTCCTGAAGCCACTGCTTCTTCAATAATATATTGAATTGTTGGCTTATCAACTATTGGTAGCATTTCTTTAGGTTGTGCTTTCGTTGCAGGTAGAAATCTAGTTCCCAAACCAGCTGCTGGAATTATGGCTTTTCTTACTTTCATAGTACCACTCCTTTTGGTGCATAGCACCTCCATTGTTTTATTTAACTTATATACCATATTTATATTCAATAACTATTATTATATCATAATGATTTTGAATATTTTGTTGTTTTATGTAAAATTTTTTTAAATTATGAGTCTACACATACCACTAAAATTTAAATAGTTTAATTAGTAATCTTCCTATCTTTCAATAGATTTTATTTAAATAAAATCTGTAATGCAGTCGATTAGGTAAATTTCTTACTAATACATCATATTTTGTCTTATTTTATTATCTGATATTTCACATTTTTTAAACATATTAAAATTTCATTGACTACATTAATTAAACTTTGTTATACTTAGTCTGGTATTATTCACTTGAATAATGATAGGAATTTTTGGAGGGTTTATTTATGAATGAAAGAAAACTTATTGTTGCTGATCCAACTCCATTAGGATTATTTGGACTTGCTATGGTTACTTTAGTTGCATCTTCTCAAAAACTTGGTTTAACAACAGGTGTCTCTTTAGTTATTCCATGGGCAATATTTCTAGGTGCATCAGCTCAATTGTATGCATGTATTCAAGATGCTAAGAAAAACAATATTTTTGGTGCTACTGCATTTGGAGCTTATGCTTTTTTCTGGTATGCCGTTGCATCTACATGGATGATTCAATCTGGTGTGTTTGGTGAAAAACTTGCAGAAACTGCTGATATTCATCAATTGGGTTTCGCATTTGTAGGATATCTTATATTTACAATTTATATGACTATAGGTGCAATGGAAACACACAAAGTTTTGTTCTTAATTTTCTTAAGCATTGATTTCTTATTTATTGGACTTTCTTTAAGCACATTAGATATAGCTCCTCATCTAGGACATACTATAGCTGCTTATTCTGAATTTATTTGTTCAATGTTAGCATTCTATGGTTCAGCTGCTTCAGTTTTAAATACTCATTTCGGAAAAGTATTTTTACCTGTTGGAAAACCATTCGGAATATTTAAGTAATATTTAATTAATCACCTTCTTAAATGGAGGTGATTTTTTATTGACCTTCTATACATTTTCAACTATAATTATAGGAATATATTTAAATAGTTGTATTCAGGAGGAAACCATCATTGAAAGGATTTTTAACAAATTACCTTTTACTAATATCAAATTCAACATTGTTTACAAGATTTATAATAACTCTATCAATTATTTTTCTAGGTAACATTATAATAAAAATTTCTAATACCTATTTTGACAAATCAAAAATGAAGCCATCAAAAATAATGAAAATTAAAAGAAGATATTCATTATTTATTCGTATTATAGTAGCAATCTTCCTAGCTCCTGTTTGGCTTTATAATTCAAAAGAACTCCTTACCTTCTTAGGTTTATTTTCAGCAGGTATGGCATTTGCTTTTAGAGATATAGTAGCTAACTTTCTTGGATGGTCAATTATCAATTCTCATAAAATTTATCAGGTTGGTGATAGAATTAAAATTGGAAACAACATAGGTGATGTGTTGAAGATTGATTGGTTTCATACAACTATAGTTGAAGTAAAAAAAGAGAATGGCTATTACGGACAAAGCACTGGGAGATATATATTAATTCCTAATATTAAAATTCTTACTGAAGAAGTTGTTAATGAAAATAACTCTTTTCCTTATACTTGGAATGAGATAACTTTTAAAATCCCTTTGGATTCTAATTGGAAAAAAGAAAAGAATGTAATACTCCAAGCTGCCGATATAACATTAGGAGACTATACTTCAAAAATAAAATCTGCTTTAGAGCATGCTTCAAAAGAATACCCTATATACTATAAAAATATTGGCCACACAATTTATACTTCTTTTGAAGAAGACAAAATCATTTTGAAACTTAGATTCATGTGTAAATCGAAAAATTTCAGAAACATTGAGCATTCAATTGTAGAATACTATCTTGAGAATAAAACTAATTTATAGTTGCTAAATTTTTGTAATGAAATTGCCATAAAAATGTCCTATAATAATATTATCAGGTTTTTTTGAAAATTCATATTCTTTAAATATTATAAGTTTTCGTAATCTTTATCTATACATTTGGAGGTTTAATATGAAAATTTTATTAGTATGTGACAGTGAATACAAGGACAAGCTTTACGAGAAATTTAAGCAATCTTATTTAACTGCCGCTAAAGGTATTGGTCATGAAGTGAATATTATTGAAATAAAAAAAGATGATTACAAGTACTGTACTGGATGTTTTAGTTGTTGGGTAAAAACACCTGGAGAATGTATAACAAAAGATAAAAGCAGATATTTTAACGAAATAAATATAAAATCTGAATTAGTAATTTACTTAACGCCTATAGTTTATGGCTGCTATAGTGCTAATATTAAAAGTCAGCTTGATAAAAATATCCCAACTATACTTCCATTCTTCAAAAAAATCAATAATGAAACTCATCATAATACAAGGTATAGTAAATATCCTAATCTGATATTTGTTGGTTTTAGCAATGATATTACAGAAAAAGAAATGAATACTTTTTACAATCTTACAAAACGAAACAGTATTAACTTTCATAGTAAATCTACTCATACATATATTGTAAATGATAAAAAAAGCTTTACAGAAATTAATAATGAATTGCAAAATATGTTATTATAACAATCACCTCAATTATTAAGTAGGAGGATGTATAATGAAAAAAATAAGTCTCGTTAATGCAAGTCCAAAGGGTCAAAAAAGTACTTCAAATTACCTTTTAAAAGAGTTTAGTAGATTATTAGATGCTGATGAGTATGAAGAAAATTTTATTAATATTACTTCTTCTAACAACAATAACACCTTTGACACTCTTGCAAATAGTACAATTATAATTTTAGCTTTTCCTCTTTATATTGATTGTCTTCCGGCTGTTTTAATTAACTTTTTGAATAAATACGAAAGTCACTTAAATAATCACAATAATTTGCCCAAAGTATATGCTATAGTAAATATGGGTTTTCCTGAACCTGAACAAACCAAAACAGCTCTAGAAATTGTAGAAAATTTTTGTATAAAAACAAATCATTCATATCAATACGGACTTGGTATTGGTATGGGGGGAGCAATAGGAACAAATCCAAAATCTCGTTTGAATAAAGGTATTACAAAGCCTATTTATTCTGCTTTTGTGGAGATGGTTAATAGTTTTAATGCGGATAATACAAATACTTGTACTGATTGCATAAAAGAAAATCAATATGTTACTCCAAGCGTCCCAAAATTCTTATATATTTTTTTAGGGTCTCTAAGCTGGATTAGACAAGGTCACGAAAATGGACTAAAGAAAAAAGACTTACTAAGAAAACTTTACTAAATCAAAAGAGAGCAATAAATTATTGGAGATATAGAATAATTTATTGCTCTCTTCTATCAATTAGATTCAATTTTCGAAAGTTATGAAAAGTTGAGAACTGTCCCTAATTAGTTTAACCGCAGCATTTTTTGTATTTTTTACCACTTCCGCATGGACATTTTTCATTTCTACCTATTTTTTTCTCTCTTCTAATTGGTTTTGTAACTGGTAGGGGTTTTCTATTCGTTAAAGTATATTTAGATTTTTTTTGGAATTTTTCTCTGATTTCTTTTGGCGTATTGCCCTTTAGATTCCACATTCTTAAATTATCACTTAAACCATTTACGAGATTTCTTAATTTATTTTTTTCTTCTTCACCATTTAACTCTATATTTTCAGTTAGAATTTCAATAGCTTTTTTAGTTTCAACTGAATTTTGAACTCTAAATATAAATTCCCATATTAATGTTTTTGCTTTTACTTCGTCAACATTCTTTTCTCCAACTAAAAAACTATAAAGCTCTTCCCCTTGAAAATTAAAATTATTTTCATAGTGTTCTTCAAATAACTTTGGTGTAAGAGGATAATATTCTAATTCTTTTCTAACAGTTTGTTCTTTTAAAGTGCTTAAAATGTTTTCCAGGTTTACATGGTATATATAAGGAGAATTAATTTTGAAATTTTCACCATATTTATCTTCTAAAATTAAAGATGTATTATAGTTAATATCATTAGCTAAATCTATTGAATCAAAGCTTGTCTCAATAATTTTCTCTAAATCTAGTTTATTTATAATTCCATAGTAATGAATATAAGCTGCTATTAGAATAGTATATTTTTTTCTCTGTAACATATACTCTTCTATTTCTTTAGATTTTACTATGTCCTTTATTGTTCCCATAATATTTATAGGTACTATTATTATTTTTAAATTATCTTCTATTGTGCCGTAAAAAGCTAATCCTAATTCTTTAAGGTTAATAGCTATTCCATACATATCTTCATTATAAGGTATGTAATTTCCTTGGCCTTTTTCGAATTTCTCTATGATAGTCTTTAAAGCTTTGTAAGCATCATAAATTAAATTTCCAGTTATGTATTCTTCATCAATTTCCTTTGCTTTGTTACCCAGTACTTCTACTAAATCTGCTTTTTTTAGCTTACTAACATTAGTAAGTTTTAAATGCTTTCTAATTTCAATTAATTCATCTTTTTTTAATTTAATTAGACATTCTTCATAAGTCAAATTTAAATCAATTTCTTTAAATATCAAATTTCTTTCAGTACTCATTAATCAATTCCTCCTATATTCTTTCGTTAACCTGTGTGTCAAAAATTTTTTGATACTTTAATACAATACATATTTTATCTTGTATCAAAATATCTTTAGATTTTTTCCACCCTAACTATTTAATCATATTACATAGAATTTAACAAGGTAGTCAATAGTATTTAGTTTATGTTATCATGTAAGTAATATAATTATAGATTTATATTTTGGGGATTATTTATAAAAATATAAATTATTTACTGCCATCGGAGGAAAACTAATGAATCTTATTTTAAGGAAATACTCAATATTACTATTTATACTTCTCATTTTAACTAGTTGCTCAACTAAAAATGAAAAGAATTCAAACCAACTTACTAATTATAAAGAAAATGTATTATCAAAAGAGGAAAACCATTTACTAAGCGAACAAACTGTAAATAATAATGTTAATTCTAAAGATTTATCTACGCTTCATAAATATCTTAATTCTAGTGTAATTGATATTATTTTTCAATTTAATAATGATTTCAATAAAAAAAATATTGAAGATACTAATGAAAATCTCTCTTTGGATAACGAGGAAGAAGATGAAACCCCTACAATATCTAAAGCTTACGAATTACCTAAAGGTTTCGTTTATATAGATGATGTTATTCCAAATATTCTTATTGATGCTAAATACTATACTGGCGATAATTTTATAGGTAGAAAAATCGACGGATATGAAGCTAACTTAGCTATATTGAGCGTACAAGCTATAGAATCATTAGCTAAAGTTCAAAATGATTTAAATTCAAAAGGGTTAGGACTAAAAATATATGACGGCTATAGACCTCAAGTGGCAGTAGACCATTTTGCAAAGTGGGCTGTTGATTATGATGATACATTAATGAAAGCTGAACATTACCCTAGAGTAAAAAAATCCACTCTGTTTAAATCAGGATACATTGCGCACAAATCAGGACATTCTAGAGGAAGTACAGTTGACTTAACAATTATTAATTTAGATACAATGGAAGAATTAGACATGGGAACTTCTTTTGATTTTTTTGGAGTAGAAGCTCATTTTTACTATAAAGGATTGACTAAACTACAAAAAGAAAACCGAAATTTATTAAAATCTTCAATGGAAAAATACGGTTTTCGTTATTATAAAAATGAATGGTGGCATTATACTTTAAACAATGAACCTTATAAGAAAAAATATTTTAATTTTGCTGTAAAATAATCATATTCTTTAATGTAAAAAGTAAAATCATTTTTTTATACACAAATACAACAATATTTCATAATGTAATGGTGTAAATAACTTATGTGGGATTAGAACATAGACTATATTATACAAGATTATTAAAAATCGAAGATGCAGCAGCGGAATCTTCGAAAAATAAAAAGAAATGATAAAATGCCAGGTTAAGTATAAATTAATACTTATACCTGGCAATAATTAATACTATCTAAATATGGTTTACATTTATTGATAATACTTTTCTCTATTCTTAATGAGTTTTTCTAAATGATATATAAATCTATTTATTTCTTCAAAAGTATTATAAAATCCAAAACTTATTCTTACCATACCAGGTTTATGACTATTTGTTCTAATTCTTTCTTTAACTTCTTCATCAGTCATCTTTAATAATCTTTGTACATATGGATGTGCACAAAAACATCCATCTCTAACAGATATACCACCTTTGTATGATAAATATTTTGCTACAGTTTCGTGAGAAAGTCCTTCTATATTAAAAGTTATAATACTAACTCCATCACATTTTTCTCCCGAATCTTTTCCATAAATTTTAGAACCCTTACAGAAAAATTTTATATGCGGTAATTGTTTCATCTTATTTACTGCATATTTTGTTAATTTCTTTTCGTATTCTTCAATATTTTTCATACCAATTTCTGATAATGCATTCATTGCAGAGGCCATTGCCGCTGCTCCAACTGCATTAGGTGATCCTGGTTCATCTTTTAAAGGACTCTTATCCCATTTTATATAATTATGTGTAACTATTTCTACATTTCCACCACCTGGATAATCAGGTGCTACCCCTTGAAATATATCCTTTGGACCAATTAACACACCACATCCAAATGGCGCATACATTTTGTGTCCTGAAAATACCAAAAAATCAAGATAATCATTTTTGCTTTTTCCGCTCATATTAACATGTGCATGTGGAACTAATTGTGCTCCGTCCACCATAATCATAGCACCATATTTATGAACTATGCTTGCTATCTTATAAATTGGATTTTTATACCCTGTTACATTTGAAGCTCCTGTTACAGTAACCAATTTTACAGCTCCATTATAATATTGTAGTTTTCTTTCCATATCTTCTAGAGATAAAACACCGAATTCATCTATATTAATATAATCAATCTTAAATTTTCTCCAAGGCAAGTCATTAGAATGATGTTCCATATCTGTAGAAAGTATCACTGCATCTTTATGATTTGTATATAAAATATTGGAGAGCTTGTTTATAGCTTCTGTAGCATTTTTCACAAAAATAACTGTATTCTTTTTAATATCTGCACCTACGAATTTCGCTACAATTTTTCTACATTCATCATATAGTTTGGTAGATGCCTCTGATTTGAAGCCAAATCCTCTATGAGATGAAGAATATATAATTAGAAACTTAATTACATCACTTATGACCGTTACTAAAGCTGGCGTAGTTGCAGCGTTATCAAAATTAACAGCTTGTATTTTTTCACCATTTTCTAAAGGGACTTCGTAATCTACTCCATAAATTAACTTTCTAAAATCTCTAATTTTCATACTATCACAGTCCTATTTTTTATTAGCCTAATTGACTTAATACTTTATAAGTTCTATTAACATTTTGAAAAATTTTTAAAGTGCTTAGTATATACTATTATAATTATTAAGGGACGGTTCTTAACTTTCCGTAACTTTCATAGAATTCTTTGTTCTTTTCTGATTTATTCAAAATTCATATTGACAACAGTATATTATTGCGTGTATACTGTTAATAGACATTATATACAGTATATATAATATATACGGAATTTAATTGTAAAGGAGATAAATATGCGAATTTTAATATCTAATTCATCGGATAAACCCATATATGACCAGATTGCAGAACAAATCAAAAACCTGATAATTAAGAATGAATTAGAGGAAGGGATTGCACTGCCGTCTATAAGAAGTCTAGCAAAAGAGCTCCAGATAAGTGTAATTACTACCAAACGTGCTTACGAAGAACTTGAAAAAGAGGGTTTTATCGAAACTGTGAGGGGCAAAGGCTCTTTTGTTGCTGCTCAAAATAAAGAACTATTAAGAGAACGAAAATTAAAAATAATTGAAGATCAATTAGCAGCTGCAGTAAGAGAAAGTAAATTATTAGGATTAACATATGAAGAAATCGCTGATATGCTAAAAATATTATTTGAAGAGGTGGAGTAAATTTTATGGAAAATATTTTAGAAATAAATGATTTGAGAAAAGTATACGATGGTTTTACTTTAAAAAATATTAGTTTTGATGTTAAAAAAGGTTACATTATGGGTTTTATTGGACCTAATGGAGCTGGCAAAAGCACAACAATTAAGCTAATAATGAATTTGATAAAAAGAGATTGTGGTAATATTAAATTATTTGGTCTTGATAATATGAAGGATGAAAGAGCTATTAAGGATAGGATTGGTTTTGTGTACGATGAAAGCCGTTTTTATGAAAATTTTTCTATCAAGCGAATGAGTAGCATGATTGCTCCTTTTTATAGCAAATGGAATCAATTTACCTTTGAAAAATACCTAAAAGACTTTGATTTAGACCCAAAAAAGAAAATTAAAGATTTGTCAAAAGGAATGAAAACCAAATTTTCTTTAGCTATTGCTCTATCACATGATGCTGAGTTTATAATTATGGATGAACCTACTTCTGGACTAGATCCTGTTTTTAGAAGAGAAATATTAGAAATTCTCCATTCAATTATTGAAGATGAAAACAAAAGCATATTCTTCTCAACTCATATTACTTCTGATCTTGATAAGGTTGCTGACTATATTACTTTCATTAATAACGGAGAAATTATTTTTTCTCAAGAAAAAGATATTGTAATGGATAATTACGGTTTAGTAAAAGGTGGTTTAGAGTTATTGAATGAAAAAACTAATAAAAATTTTGTGGGCATTAGAAAAAATTCTTTCGGTTTTGAAGCTTTAACACCTAACAAGAGAGAAATTAGAAAAATTTTTAGGGATAATATTTTAATAGAAAAACCAACTTTAGAAGATATTATGGTTTATTCAGTTAGGAGGTAAAATAATGTTTAAATTAATATTCAAAGATTGGTCCTTAATGATTGAGAAATACTCTATTGTAATGTTGATTTTCTTTACTTTAGTAATACTTGCTTCAGGAAATTTTGATCTAACATCTAAGATTAATATAATACTTGTTTATGGTGCTTTCTTAATACCAATAACATCATTTACTAATGATGAAAGACAAGGTACAGATATATTTTTAGTTTCTCTTCCTCTAACTAAAAGTGACTTGGTATTATCAAAGTATGTTGGACTGCTTTTGAATCTATTAATAGGTATGATATCTGTTTTTATTATTTCCAAAATAGGAACATTCATAGGCTTTACCAGCTGGTCATTTGTCGACTTTAATAAACTTATTAAATCTGCAGCTGGAATTATAATAATGAGCTCAATTCTATTTCCTGTAATTTTCAAGTTTGGCTATAACAAAGCAAAGATATTTAATATGATAGTATTTATTAGTATATTTTGTTTTTTCAACTTAATTTTTAGTGATAATACATCTTCTAGTTTAGTAAAACTAATGAATTCTCCATTCATCAGTTTTGGATTTTTCCTTTTGGCTGGTATCATGTTTTATGTTTCAATAAATATTTCACTTAAGATTTACGATTTAGGAAAGGAGCGATAAAATGCTGAATTTATTATCTAAAGACTTGATTTTAACTACAAAATTTAATGTTTTTATCCTTTTATATCTGGCAGTTATTTCATTTTGGGGAGCCACTACCCCTATGTTATCTTCTTTGATATATATTATTATGATAGTTTTGACTGTGTATATTTTCAGCTTATATTCTAATGGATATGAGGACAAAAATAACTCATATATAATGTTAAATAGTCTTCCCTTAAATCGTGCTCAAATTGTTTTATCAAAATATTTTTCTTTGTTGATATACACCTTAGTTGGATGCAGCTTATTAATAATATTAACTAGAATATACCCTCTTCTTGGATTTAATTTAAAAGGACGCCCTGCAAACCTTACTGATTGTACAGTGGCATTTATAATAATATGTATTGGTTTTTCATTTTACTATCCAGTTTATTTTAAATTTGGAGGAGATAAACTTAGATTTTTTAATACTTCAGTCTATCTGACATTAATTCTTTTACCAACTTTAATAAAAAAAGTTATTTCCTTTGACAAATTCATGAGTTTTACTAAATGGATCTCCACATTTAATTTAGATGTTATTAAGATAATTTTTCTTTTAATATCAATTAGTTTATTAATTCTTTCGTCCTTTGTGTCTGTTGTTGTTTTTGGTAGAAGAGATTTATAGGGGACGGTTCTCAACTTTTTAACTAGTATTAAAAGTTGAGAACCGTCCCTAGCGTGTCCTAATTAAATTAAGTAGTAAATATATAATCAAAAAAATCTACTATTTGTTCTTGTCTAGTTGAGGATAAAGGAACACATACAATATACTCTCCATTAGTATATTCTGATTTATTAAATATTTTGTTTCCTTCTAGATAGACTCCAAAAATTTTACCATCCTTCTCCACTAACTTAACTCCATTTAAATCTAAATTATCAATCTCCCCTAAATCAAAAAAGAATTCTTTAGGCTCATATTGTTTAAAAATTTCTTTATGCATTAATATCACATCCACTTGTTGAGTTGCAATTTTAGCCATAAATTTTTGAACCATATTATAATCCATTTCTAACATGTTATTATTTTGTTTTTTAGTTAAAGAATAATAATCCACATAAGCTATTTTTTTATTTTCATTTTCTCCATATATTAATGAAGTTATCTCTTCATCAATTTCATTAATCTCATCAGCACTAAGATATCCCCCTATTACTGAAACATTGAATTCATATTCTTTAGCAGTTATCATATTATGTATAAATGATCCCACCACAATTATTACTATTAAGCTTCCAATTATGTGTAATTTATAATAATCCCAAATATACTCTCTTTTTTGTTTTTTTGTCATTTTACTTAAATCAACCATTATACCATTCCTTCTATTTATGTAGACTTATTATTGAAGTAGGTTATCTTTATCTTCATCTTTATCATTTTGGATAGTTTCTAAATTTTCTTCAATATCATTTAATATTCCTTTTTCAAGATACATTATCGCAAAACAAATTAAGCTTGCTATAACTAACATTAGATAGCTTATTTTAAAAACCATATAACCTAAAATAACAACTATACCCAAATTAGTTAATGCTATATGTATATTCTTTATAAAATATTTTATTGATATTCGTAAAAGGTCCTTTACTTTAAAATAAAATCTTGAAATAATAGGAAAAATAAATAACCCTAGCGATACTACAAATACTCCTAATATTTGTGCTAATATTAATAAAATCTTGGAATTAAAATTTGTTTTAACATATATGATATCAATATATACTATAGTTAATGTGATAATATATAATAACCAATAAAAAATTCCTTCGAAAAAATTAGTTTTATAGGCTTTAAAAAAGAATTTCGTGAAATTAATATCTTTTTCACGGACTATTTTTCCCATACTGCTCAATAAAGCTATCAATGCAGGTCCTATCGGAATGCTTGCCAATAAAAAGAATAAGGTAAATCCCGGTTGTGGATTTAACATGAAAGTAATGAATATAAAAATAAATGGTATATTTAGTAATACAAAGTAAATGTTCCCTAAAAGAAACCAATAAAGATAATTAGTTATAGTAAAAATAGGCCCTTCTCCGAACTGTCTTTTATTCATATAACCCTCCTGAAAGTTTTATTTAATTTAGTTAATTATTTTATTTCCGCAATTTTATTTTCGATATCTTCTTCTGTCAAAGTACACAAGAATGAAATTTTTGTCTCCAACGCTTTATTTAACATTTCTACCGCTTGCTCTTTCTTGCCTTGTTCTAAAAGAACTAATCCATAATTGTAAAAAGGCTCTGGAAAATTAGGTTTTTTTTCGAACAATATTTCATAAATTTCTTTTGCTTTATCGTATGATTTATTTAGATAGTAGCTCTGCCCTAAATTATCTAGTATTACATTATCAGAATTATCGTAATCGTATGCCTCCAAATTAAATTCCAAAGCTTTATCATATTCACCGTTCATCATATAAAAACATCCTAGATTTTGGTATATATACGTAGCTTTAATATTGTTATAATGCAGTTCTTCAAGTATATTTATCGCTTCATTCAAATCCCCTTTTTTGTATTGAATAACAGCTAAGTTTCCTTTTAGGATTATCTCATCTTTTACACTTAGTTTTATTTTTGATATTTCATGAAAAATTTTTTCTGCTTCATCAAGTCTTGCGTTTTTTAATAATAAATTGCCATATATAAGTCTTGTATTATTTGAAGCTAACTTAGGTTGTGAAGCTTTTTTATAATTTTCAATGCATTCCTCTATTTTACCTTGAGAATATTTTCTATTTCCTTTTATTTTCATAATCCAAGAATATAAACTAAACATCATTATTCTCCTAACTTCAATTACTTTATTATGTTCAATTATCTCAATATTATATTAATATTTTAATGCTATCACTATTATATCAGTATTTCAATTGGATAAACTTACAGAATTAAATCTCTATTTTTGGTGACGGTTCTCAACTTTTTGTATTAAGTAATGAGTGATTAAAAAAAATACAAAAGAGAAGAACCTGTTTTAGAGGAAGATTTTAGAGTAAACTTTCTACGAAAGACAAACATACTATTGCTATGTCTGTATATATTCATAACAATCCAAAAGATATTAGAGGTTACCGAAAAACCGCAGAAGAATATAAATTCTGCAGCTTTGGCATTTATGCTGGTAAAACTCAAAATAAGCATGACATTCTTGATCCTCTTGTTATATTAAGTTATTTCAGCAATAAAATCACACTTAAGAGAAATATCTCTTATAAAAAAATCATTACATATGTTAGTACTAAACTCGGAATCAGTAGTTATAATCTATATATTAAATATAACAGGAATTCCTGTGAGTTTTGAGCATTTTGTATCTATCTTATGCGTTGTTTCGGAAATCTAAAATTATATGATTTCGCTTTTACATTCACTTACTTTTATTTTGTTTATGCTGTGTACAAGCTATAAAATTCATACATTGTAATAAATCCTTAGCTTAATACAATTTAATTTTTCATTGTATATATTCACTTTTAGTAAATTTTTGAGTAAAAAATAGATAAAGTTAAGAACAGTCCCTATTTCTTATAAACGAATTTTAGTTCTGAAATACAAGTGTCTTCATATTTCGAACCTTCGTAAACCGCTAAAATTGTTACAGTAATTCCAGTTGTTTCATAAGTTTCAGGAAATTTTATTAAAAACCCATCATTATAATTATCATTAAAGTCTACATAAAAGCTTTCATAATCAGCAACATCTATTCTCAAAGTTTTTGGACGATTGTTCTGATAATATAGCTCTTCAGTTTTTTTATAACCATTTTGAATAAGAATTCCATTAATCTTTTTAGGAGAATTCAACTTAATCTCAATCCATTCGCCAACACCATCACCTTCAACCCCTTCATTCCATGCAGTACTATTTTTGAAATCATTAATATAGTCTGCTGGATATGATTTACCTTTATATATTAAGTGTGACGATGAGTTATTATTGTATTCTTTATAAATGTTATAATCATCTAAAGATATTTCTGACTTTTCAATAGGTGTTAATGTTATTATACTAGTATTCTCCGTTTTAGATTTATCAATATTTTCATCTCCCTGGGAGTCAATATCGTTACTATTGCTGTTTTGCTGTTTTTTTGATTCACTGGTTTCAGTAGATTTATCAATTTTTGTAGAGAAGTTATTGTCATTATTTGATGAACTTGCTAACCATTTACTAGAAGTTACACCATATGCAATAGCAAAAACAATTACTGCTGCAAAAATTACACTTATAAAAATTTTTATAGTTTTATTACTCCTCTTAGATTTCTTATTTTTGTTTCTTCTATTTTTTCGACCTCTTCTATTTCTATGATAACTTTCATTATTGTCCATCTTATCAACTCCATCAAGTATATTTATTCTGAATCCACTGCTTATTTTATTTTATTCGACAATATTTTTTATTTTCCTTCTTAATATTTTTTTCTTAATTAAAAAAAAGTGGTTTCTAAATACCACTGGAATGAAGAGATTTCAAAATACATCAATGTTAGGACAAAAACTAATGATCTAATTTTAGTCATATATGGAAAACATTATTATTTGTTATTTTCATATATATTATTATTAATCTATCTAATAATTGACTTATATATAAAGTTTCTTTTTGGCATTGATTAGGTTGTATAACTAAATCATTCAATATATCTCTAAATGCTTCTATAAATATTTCCAGTTCTTTTATAGTAATCATCAAATCTAAAATAACTTTTTTCTCTACTTCTTTTATTTCCTTAACACTCACCTAATCCTCCTCCAAAACTCTATCTAAATTAAACTTAACTAATATCTTGTGAGATTATATAACAAATCATTCATAATAATATAAAAAAATTGTTTTTATTATAAATTTTTCCACTATACTATATTATAACAAATTTTTCTTATGATGACTATAGTCTGTAGACTAATTTTTACATTTATTTTAAAATTAAAGTTAAAGGATAAAGGAGATGAGTATATGAACATAGCAGAAGCATTTTCGATACAATTAAAAAAATATAGAAAACTTCAAAATTTAACCCAGGAATCGCTTGCTCTCAAATCCAACCTCGATAGGACTTATATCAGCCTATTGGAACGTCAAAAAAAAAAACCAACATTAAATGTTGTATTTAAAATTTGTAACTCTTTAAATGTTAGTACTAGTGATTTCATAAAAGAGATGGAAGAATATATGAAATCACCTATTTTTGAAATGAAATAATGATCAAATTTGCTAACAAAATTATTTATGGATAAATTTAACTTGTTTATTACAACAAAATCTATTATATAATTATAATATAAGAAATTATACTCTCCCAATATAACTACACACTTTATTTCTGGAGATGGTAATATGGATACTAATACTAAGTTAGCAATATCTTTAAAAAAGTATTTAACTGATAAAAATCTATCTTTAGATGCTTTATCTACTAAAAGTGGTATTGAAAAATATTACATTAAAGACATACTTACATGTAAAGTTGACCCTTCATTGGATATATTAATGAAATTATGTCATTCACTAGACATAGAATTAAGTACCTTAATCAAAGAGATTGAAAGATTTTAAAAAATAGCCTTGATAGCTTTTTATTCTTATATGTCTAAATTTTTAATAATTGAAATTATAAAAGCTAAAGTTCCATTTACATCATAAATACATTCACTATACCATTGACATCGAACAATACCGTTATTTTTTGTGATATTATTATTGATTGAATTTATATTTGTGCCACTTAATGTTTTGTGAACAAAATTTAATATTTCTTCCTCAGAAGATTTATGCGCTAATAATTCTAAAATATTTTTCCCAACTGCTTCAGTTTCGGTCCATCCAAATACTATTTCTGCATGCTTATTCCACTCTTGAATTATCATATCCTTGTTCCATTTTATAAATGCTAATGGAGCATTATAAAACATCATTTTATAAGCATCATTTTTTACCATAATTTCTTTAGTATCATTATAAATAGGGGTTTTCCCTATATTTTTTTGCTCGGAATAATCTATACACCTTTTGTGAAAAGAAAACTCTTTAAAAAATAATTTTTCAATTTCTTTAGCTTCGCAAGGTTTACTAATAAGAAATCCTTGTAGCATATCACAATTTTTATTTTTCAGAAATTCAAACTGTTTTAAATTTTCAACACCTTCTGCAACAATATTCATTTGAAGATTTTTTGCCATTGCAATTATTGCTGAAACCATTAAAGCAGTATCTACGTTTTCATTTATTTCACTTACAAAAGCCCTATCTATTTTTAATGTATCCAATTTTAAATCTTTTAATTTAGTCAAAGATGAATATCCTGTTCCAAAATCATCCATAGCCCACTTAATTCCCATTTTCCCAAGTTCATTTATTATAGCCAAAGTTAAATTAAGATCATTTATGGCAACACTTTCTGTTATCTCAAACTCTAAGTTATTGGGATTTACACCTGTATCATTTATTATTTTCTTTACATTCTTTACAAATGACTTCTGTTGAAATTGCTTTGGAGATATATTTATAGACATAGTAATGCCATCAATTCCTTTATCATTCCAACTTTTAAGCTGCATAGCTCCCTGCTCAATAACCCACATTCCTAAATTAATTATTTGATTGCTCTCTTCAGCTAAAGGTATAAAAATCCCTGGTGAAATAAACTTCTTTTCAGGATGTATCCACCTAAGTAGTGCTTCAACTTTTATAATTTTTTCAGAATTAGCATCTATTATAGGCTGATAATATAATACCATTTCATTATTTTCTATCGCTTTATTCAAATCTTTTTTCAGTCTTATTGTTGACTCAATATCTGGATTATACAAGAAAATATTTTTATTCGACATATACCCACTTTTCATAGAAATACGCAATTTTTGAATTAACGAATCGCAAGACCTTCCTTGTTCAGGATATACTGCAATTCCCATACTCAGTACAATTGACAGTTCAGTATCATCTATATATATGGGATTACTAAAAGCATCTTCAATTTTATTGCAAATCTCAACTATGCTTTCTATGCTTGAATAATTAAAAATTCCCAAAAGAAATTCATGATCATTTAAAAGTATATTTACATCTTTTTTAGAGACATGTTTTTTGATTATAGTATCTAAAATTCTTAAAATCTTATTTAATCTAGCTTGTCCACTAATTTCATATATTTCATCTATATTTTTTATAACAATATATACAACTCCATATTGATTACCCTCTTCTTTAAGAAATTCTTCAATTTTCATCTCTAAAAATTTTAGATTATACAATTCTGAATCTTGGTGTCTATAACATAAATCCTTTAATTTTTTCTCCGAATTCTTTATTTCAGTAACATCAAGACATGTGCCACCAATAAGCATTCCATGCTCATTACTATTAATAGGAAATTTTGTAGTCCAAAGTACTCTTACTTCTTTTTTTTTATCATCGTAAATCTTATTTTCATAGCTAACTATTTTATTTTGTAGTACTTCCTTATCTAAAGTACTGAAATTACAATTATTGGACATAGGCATTTTATTATCATAATGGTTAACTTCAAAAAAAGTTTCTTCTTCATACTTTAAGAGATTTTTCAAATAATTATTAACAAAAATTCTTTCCCCTTTAGAATTTTTTATAAACATACCAGCCCCAATGTTATCTGAAAATTGTTTGAATTTTTTCTCACTATCTTCTAAAGCTGTTTCTAATTTAATCTTTTCCTCCGAGTCTTTTTTTGAAGAAGTTAGATAATTTTTTATGTTTTTTGATTTCATACTATTTTTACCCATATTTCCTCCAATTTGAATATAATTTTTAATAATATTATAATATACCCCTTACTATTTTGTCAATTTAAAGTAATTAGTAGAAATTATAGTAATATTAAATTTTCATATCATTTAAATAACTCTTTTTATCTTAAGTTGAAACAAATGCTTAAAATTTTTCAAAAAAAACCGACCTTATTGGGTCGATTTTTCTATTCTCCATATCCATTAGGGTTCTTTGATTGCCAACGCCACGAATCCCTACACATATCATCTAATGTTTTAATTGCTTCAAATCCAAGTTCCTTCTTTGCAAGAGTATTATCTGCATAGCATGCTGCTATATCTCCAGGTCTTCTATCTACAAATTCATATGAAATATCCTTACTTGATTCTTTTTGAAACGCTTCAATCATCTCTAGAACACTATACCCTTTTCCTGTACCTAAGTTATAAGTAACTATTCCTGGATTGCTGTTTAGTTTTTGTAATGTCTTCAAATGTCCTATAGCTAAATCTACTACATGTATGTAATCTCTAACTCCAGTTCCATCATGTGTTTCGTAATCACTTCCAAATACACTAAGTTTTTTTAGTTTACCAACAGCAACTTGAGATATATACGGAACCAAATTATTCGGAATTCCATTTGGGTCTTCACCTATCATTCCACTTTCATGAGCTCCTACTGGATTAAAATAACGTAAAATTCCTATATTCCAACTACTATCAGATTTATATAAATCCCTTAAAATCTCCTCTATCATTAACTTCGTTCTCCCATAAGGATTAGTTGCACTCAAAGGAAATTCTTCATTTATAGGTACTGTGTGAGGATCCCCATAAACAGTTGCTGATGAACTAAATACTAAATTATTCACATTATATTTTTTCATAATTTCACATAAATTCAATGTACTAATTATATTATTATTATAATACTTAAGTGGTATAGTTACCGATTCTCCCACAGCCTTAAGACCAGCAAAATGTATAACTGAATCTATATTATTAGATTTAAAAATATCTTCTAGAGCTTTTTTGTCAAGCAAATCTACTTCGTAGAATTTAAAATCTTTGCCTGTAATCTTCTTAACTCTCGACAAAGCTTCAATATTACTATTAATAAGATTATCAACAATAATTATTTCATATCCTTCTTTTAGTAATTCTACACAGGTATGACTTCCAATATAACCTGCACCACCTGTTACTAATATCACCATATAATACCTCCTGTTATTGTGAATAAATACTATTTAAACAAAAACATTTTTTAACGATATATAAATTATTTATTAGGGTTATTTGTAAATTCGTCCCATATACAACAATACTTTACCATGGTTTGATTAAGATTGTAAAGATTCATATTTTACTTATTTATACAGTCCTTTAGTTACTACAGTTAATAAACTAAGCTAAATAATTTACGATTTTCTTCATTTCTTCAAATTTTTCTTCCATATCTTCCACCATCTTAAACTGTGTTCTAGCTCTGTCTAAATTATGATTTTTCCTATGAATTTTGAAGTATACATCCCCATTAATGTAATCCGTTAAAAATCTCATCCCACATTCGAAAGTCATAAGTTTAGCTGAAAAAGGTAAGTGTTCTAATTCTATTTTAGAAAGAGCCTGCCCAAAAACTTCAAGATAACCTTTTGTATAGCTTTCAAATAGATTAATATCCATGCACACTTTTGATAAATCTCTTTCATCTTCTTCTGCTGGGTTTGCTCCAGAGCGTATAGAATCCCCAAAATCATATAATGATAATCCAGGCATCACCGTATCAAGGTCCAGAATGCATATTCCTTCTCCTGTAATATCATCAATCATGACATTATTAAATTTCGTATCATTGTGTGTAACCCTAGTTTTAAGTTTCCCTTGCTTTTGAAGACTTATAAGAACATCAGTCTCTTCAGCTCGTTTCATAACAAAATCTATTTCATTTCTAATATATTTAACCCTATCCATTACATCATTACTAACTGCCATTAAGAAATCCTTATACCTTTTTTTAGTATTATGAAAATCTGGTATACTCTCGTGTAATGTTTTAACTGGAAAGTCTAGAAGCATTTCCTGAAACTTTCCAAGAGCCCTTCCTGCATTATAAAAATGGTCTAAATTTTCAACTACTTGATATGTTTTAGCACCTTCAATAGCAATATAGCTTCTCCAATAGTCACCTTCACTACTTTTATATAAATTACTACCATTTATCGTTTTAATTACATTTAGAGTCTCACGGTTACAATCTCCTCCTTGTTCGATTATCTTTTTCCTTAAATGATTAGTTACATTCTCAATATTTTCCATTAAGTTTTTAGGAGATTTAAATACATCTATATTGATTCTTTGAATTATATATCTATGAATTAAATTATTTTCTTTCTTAAAATGTACTTCAAAGGTATCATTAATATGTCCTTTACCAAAAGGTTTTACATCTATAAATTCACCCACAAATACAAACTTGTCAACAATATCTTTAAAAATAAAATAATCTTTATTAATCATTTATCCCTCCATTATGATTTAAAGCTAAAAATGACTTTTTTAACTCCTCGATATCTTAACATTAAATATTATACCATATTTAGTCTTTTTTTGTATAAAGTACTTTTGTAAAACTTCTGTATTTGTATAAAAATTGGTATTTTTTTAAATAATAAGCAATATATTTCTACAAAATTTAATTTAGGCAAATTTTAAATACTAAATTCAGTGTATCTATAACAAATAGAAAATATTATTTAAATTTTTTTCTGTATTTGACAAAAGCAGATAAATTACATCGTAGTAAATTTATTGAAATTAAGGTATAATTTTTTTAGGAGTTTTATTAAGAGGTGATTATATGATAGAAAAGAAATGGTTTTATTATTTGAATGAGCATAAATATGGTCCTTTATCAGAAAATGAACTTAAAGAGAAATTCAAAATGAAAGAACTTGAGCATATTACGTTAATATGGAAAGATGGAATGACAAGTTGGCTACCTGCACACAAAGTAGATATCTTCTTGGAATGCTTGAACTTACCTGAAGAATTCAAGCTAAAGAAAGCCAAGCTTTCTATTCAAAAACTTTTTTTTGTAATTTTAACATTAGCTTGTGTATCAATACTAGCTTTTTTAGCTATTAGTAAGTTTTAGTACAGAAGGGGACGGGTCTCAACTTTCTGCAAAGTTGAGATCTGTCCCCTTCTGTTTTCAAATTAGTTTTAGCTTAATTCAATTCTAGATAAATGTGTTATATCTTTGTCTCTATTTTCAATATTATTAGTGGTATCACTATTATTCTTTTTAAGTTTAAATGCGTTAATTTGCTATTTGATTAACACCGATGGCTTGTTCATTAGATGCTTCCGCAATATCATTTACTAAATTTGTAGCTTTTGAAACACCTTCAACTATTTTATAAAGAGCCTCTGCTGTATTGTTAGCAATTTTAGAACCCTCTATTAATGCTGTTGTTTCTTTTACTGCATTTGCTGAGCGCGCTGCAAGATTTCTCACTTCTTCTGCAACTACCGCAAAACCTTTACCATGTTCTCAGGCTCTTGCAGCTTCAACCGCAGCATTTAAGGCAAGTATATTTGTTTGGAATGCTATTTCATCAATATAATTTGCAATCCATGTACCAGATAAAAAATCTTCTGACTCTTTTATATCCTTAAGTCTTTCTTTCACCGGTTCATATAATGGATGTGTTCAAATCTTTTCTCTACGACTAACTCCTTTTATATACTCAGTTATTTGTTTATTTGTTACAGATTGATTAGATATGATTTCAACTGCCTCAAATACATTAGATATATCATCAACTATTCTTTTCGAATTTAAAGATATTTTTTCTTCAATATCTTTTCTTAACTGATTTTTCGTATTGTCACTCCTCTGATTATGCTATCTAATAAATATTGAAATTTATTTTTAAATTACTAAGTTGTCCTAAAAATAGGGCACCAAAATCGATGCCCTACTATCCTACAACTTCTATTTTATATAATGTACCTTTTAAATCTTCCTTAAGAAGTGACCCTTTCACTTTTCAAGAATCGTACCATCTTAACGTCCCCTATTAATATTTATCAAATTCATTATCACTTAATTCAATTTTTACAGGTTGTGTTAAATCTTCATTTTTGTTATCAAATTCCTTAGAAACACTATTATTCTTTTCCCTCATACTTTCAATCATTTTCAAAACATCAGGGTTTAAATCCTTCAATTCTTTCATTTTTTCAAAATCGGATGATTGATTATTTTTTTTAAGTTTAAATGCACTAACTTGTTCTTTAAGCATTTCAGCTTGGCTTGAAAGCTGTTCACTTGCAGAAGCCGTTTCTTCAGATGTTGCCGAAGTAGTTTGTACAACACTTGCTATTTGATTAACCCCTTGATTTACTTGATCAACCCCAATAGCTTGCTCATTTGATGCTACCGCAATATTTCCTACTAAATTTGTAGCTTTTGAAACACCTTCAACTATTTTATAAAGAGCTTCTGCTGTATTGTTAGCAATTTTAGTACCATCTTGAACTTTATCAATAGAGCCTTCTATTAATGCTGTTGTTTCTTTTGCTGCATTTGCTGAACGTGCTGCAAGATTCCTTACTTCCTCTGCAACTACTGCAAATCCTTTACCATGCTCTCCAGCTCTCGCAGCTTCAACTGCTGCATTTAAAGCTAATATGTTAGTTTGGAATGCAATCTCATCAATAACCTTAATGATTTTTGAAATATTTTTTGAAGAATTATTTATTTCTCCCATTGCTTCTAACATTTTCTGCATTTCTAGATTACCTTCTGCAGCATTCACTTTAGCTTCCTCAGTAATCCCCTTTGCTTCATTAGCATTTTCCGCATTATGTCTTGTTTGTGAAGCAATTTGTTCGATAGAAGCTGTTAATTGTTCGATAGAACTTGCTTGCTCAGTAGCTCCTTGGGATAAAGCTATACTAGAATCAGATACTTGTCTAGAACCCGAAGCAACTTGTTCCGAAGCTTCATTAATATTCGAGAGTACTTCATTCATATTATTTGCCAAAGATTCAAAAGCCTTAGCCAAATCACCAACTTCATCTTGTCTATTTAAAAATACTTTTGGAATGTCTATAGTAAAATCACCACCAGCCATCATTTTACTATGCTCTGTTGCTTGCTCTATAGCTTTCATATTTTTTGCTATAATAAAATAATTTAAAGCAATTAATGCTAAACAAGCAATTATAAATGAAACAATTAAATTTAGTATTGTACGATTTAAGGGAGTCATCATCTCATTTTCATTTACAAGAGATAAAACTGCCCATCCATTAATATTTATTGGTTCATATGCCAAATAATATTTTACTTCATTATAAGTTACTTTTTTGATATCACTTTCTCCATTAAGAGCCGCTGTTACATATTCTTTTAAAACGCTATCATCTGTAGCTTTTTCATTAATTACTTTAGAGGAATCTTCTGTGTAAATATACGTCCCCTCAGCTGATACTAAAATATTTTTTCCTTTTTTCCCAATTTTATATTGCTCCATGATACCCGGTATACTGTCTAATGCTATAGACGAACTCACTACACCAATTATTTCATTATTGTCTCGTATAGCTTGTACTCCTGTAACCATAACTTCTCCTGTCGCTAAATCCTTATAAGGGTCAGTAAATCCTACCCCATTAGTAGAATTTGCTATATTATACCACGGTCTTACCTTAACATCATAATCTTTATTGGATATTTCTCCATTGTCACCAATAAAAAAGTTTGTTTCGTAGTTTGCAATCCATGTAACCGCCAATAAATCATTGGATTCCCTTATACTTTTAAGAGTTTTTGCTATAGAATCATGCAATGGGTGAGTTATAATTTCCTCTCTATTACTAACTTCTTTCAAATAGCTTGTCAATTCGTTATTTGTTGCCATTTGCTTTGTAATAGCTTTATTTTGTTCAAATATTGTTGCTATATTGTTAACCACCACTTCTGAAGTCAAATCTATTTCTCTTTCTATATCTTCTAATAATTCTGTTCGTACACTATTATATATAAGAAATCCAGTTATAATAAATATACTTACTATAGATATTGCAATCATCGCACTTAATTTTCTGGCAATTTTTCTTTTAAAAAATTTCAACATTTTAAGTCCCCCTTCTAATTTCATCATATTACAATTATTTACGAGCATTATATTTATAATCAATAAGCTTTGAAACTTCGTTATCTAAAATCATAAATTCGAGAGACTATCTACTACTTCTTCATCTAATAGTTTTTCACAATCTAAAATCAATATGATATTATTTTCTATTTTTCCTATATTTTTAATATACTTTTTCCCTGATTTATTGATTTTTGGCGGCGAAATAATATCTTTATCTGGAATAGAAAGAACTTCTGATACTTCATCAACTATTAGCCCTATAGCTATTTTCCCAGTATCTATGACAATAATACAGGTTCTGTCATTATACTCTACTACATTTTTTTTGAATTTCACCCTTACATCCATAACAGGAATAATGTTTCCCCTTAAATTTATAATTCCTTTTATATATTCTGGCAATTCTGGAACTTCTGTAACTGGTTGAATTCCGACTATTTCTGTAACATGCAAAATTCCAATACCATATAATTCTTTTCCCAATGAAAAAGTAAGAAATTTACCCTTTTGTGTATCCTCATTTTGTTCAAACTGCTCTTCAATATTTTTTCGTCGCATAATGTCACCCCTTTTCGCGTTTGTTTAATTTTTTTTTAAATTATATTAAAGATACTATTATTTAATATTATATTATATAATTTAAACTATTCCAAGACATTTGTTACATATTAATGAACTTTTTATGAATTTTTGAACTTTATCATTCTCATAATTTTCTTAGTAATCTTTACATTACGGCTATTATAATATAGCTAAACTAATACGCTAAATATTATTAAATATAAATAAACTAATTTCTAAAAACTTAGTTTCAAGTTTTCAAAAATTAGTTTTCTTAATTTCTTTATAAATCAATAAGAATAATTATCTACTAGTACTTCTCAAATTCTGAATCACTTAATAAGATTGTCTGTACATCATCCTTTGTTTTTTCTTTTCCAGATTGAATACAGATATCCTTATATTCTATACTCATATCTTGGAGAATTCTAAGTACTTGAGGATTAATCTCGTCCATACCTTTATAATCAAATGTTTCATTTTGATTTTTTAGTTTAAATTTACCCACTTGATTTTTGAGCATTTCTGCTTGACTTAAAAGCTCTTCACAAGCTGAAGCTGTTTCTTCTGATGTTGCAGAAGTATTTTGTACAACATTAGCTATTAGATTTATTCCTTCATTTACCTGATTAACTCCAATAGCTTGTTCATTAGAAGCAACTGCAATGTCTCCCACTAAATTTGCCGCTTTTGAGGCACCTTCCACAATTTTATAAAGAGCTTCCGCTGTATTGTTAGCAATTTTAGTACCCTCTTGAACATTGTTAATAGAACCTTCTATTAATTGTGTTGTTTCTTTTGCTGCATTTGCTGAACGTGATGCAAGATTTCTTACTTCTTCAGCCACTACAGCAAACCCTTTCCCATGTTCCCCTGCTCTTGCAGCTTCAACTGCAGCATTAAGAGATAATATATTTGTTTGGAAAGCAATTTCATCAATAACTTTAATTATCTTAGAAATATTTTTTGAAGATTCATTAATTCCTTCCATTGCTTCCAGCATTTTTTGCATTTCAACATTCCCACTCGCTGCTCCTACTTTAGCTTCCTCTGTAATTTCTTTTGCTTTATTTGCATTTTGTGCATTTTGTTTTGTTTGAGCAGTTATCTCTTCTATAGTCGCTGTCAATTCCTCAACAGAACTTGCTTGTTCTGTAGCTCCTTGAGAAAGCGCTACACTTGACTGAGAAACTTGTTCTGATCCTGAAGCCACTTGCTCTGCTGCAGTATTTATATCCGATAAAATTTCATTTAAAGAACCAATTATATTATTTAAAGAAGTTTTTATTTCAGCAAAATCTCCTTTATATTCTATCGTTGTCTCTACCTCTAAATTACCATTAGATATTTCAGTAAGTATATCAACTTGCCTTCAGCTAGGTTTTCTATATCTTCAAGAAGCTTATTTACTTCTACCTTTTGGTATTTTGCTTGCTTCTCAGCAACTTTTGCAGCTTGTTTTACATCAGTATGATCAATTATAGATTCCATAGCCCCAATTATCTCACCGCTATGATTCTTAATTGGGATATTAGTTGTTTTTGAATTTTTATAATACCTAAAAACACAAAAGAAGCCTTTCGGCTTCTTTTTATAGTTTATCTTTAATATTTCTAGCTAAAGTAAAATATTTCACTGAATCATTTACATTTTTCATATCATAATAAAACTTACCCATTTCCATGTATCTAAAATATATTTCTTTTAAATTGGCAAATTTCTTTAAGAAATCTAAGGAAAGATTTAAATACATTTCTGCATAATATAAGTTTTTCTGCCTTATTAAATATTTTGATTTAAAATAATAAGCTCGTTCAATTAATCTTTCTCTATCTATTTGAATTGCTAAATCTAATGCAGTTTCTATATATGTAGACGAATCTTTATCCATATCAAATTCAATCAATATTTCAATAGTTTTTATCAGAAATTCTGCATACTTTTCCTTTTGTGTTTTATCATATTCTGCTACTGACATTTCTATGTATTCTAACCCTTTTTCATATTGCCCTGTCTTAATAAATTCAATTGCAAAATCTAAAGAAGCTTCTGCTTTACGACATTTATCATTATCATAGCACTCGTATGTTAATTCAATATACTTTTCACATTTTGACTTGTCCATTCTTATTGCCAAAACTCCTAATATTTGAGCTGTTTGTCCTTTAGTTATTTTACAGTCTACCTTTTTATTTAACTCCTCTAATAACTTTCCTAGTTCAAATGCTTCATTATAGTTTTTTAAATGAAAATGACACATTAATTCATAATAATTAGCTTGATTAATAAGCTTGTCATTATTTAATCCTTTTTCTTTTAATTGTTCTTTAATAGATTTATAATAATTTAATGCTTGAACATATTCTCCACTTTTATAAAAATATGTTGCAGCATCAAAATAATAAACCATCATATTATGCTCAGATGTTTTATTACTAAGCTCATAATGTAATCTAAAAATGTCAATCACTTTACAAAAATTCTTCTTTTCTATCATAAATTCAAAAAGTTTATGAGTTAAATCAAAACCCAAAAAATAAAATTTGTTTTTATGTGCTAACTCAGCATATTCCATAAGTTTTTTTATATAGTTGTTTTCATCGAAATTTATATTTTTTTCAATTTGGGTAATGTTTTCTACTATTTGTTCATCAATACCCTTCTTTAATTTTAAATAGTCAATACCTAATTTTTTTGACAACGTTTTTAATATCCATTCTTCTGGTTTAACTTTACCATTTTCAATACAGCTGAGTTTTGATACAGATAAGTCTTTTCCACATAGATTTTTTAATGTTAATCCTTTATATACTCTTGCTCTTTTTATCTTTTCCCCTACGGTTAAAACTTCCATCAAATCACCACTATCCCAATAAACTTATATTTTAAAGATTGGCTAAAAAATTTCGTTATTATTTGTGTAAATATTATTTTAACAATCCTTAAAATTCTTACAGAATACCTAAATCCTTAAATTTTTCTACTCCTGAATTCAAGAATCTTGCTGCTGCTTCACTATTTCCTATCTCTATATAAAATTTCCCTGCTTGAATAGATATATCAGCATAATCTTCTTTAAGCTCTTTTTCTTCTGCAAACTTTAAAGCTTCCATTAAAGTATTTTCAGCTTCTATAATATCGCCTTCTAGCATAT
Source organism: Clostridium sediminicola (assembly GCF_050402865.1). Taxonomy (NCBI): domain Bacteria; kingdom Bacillati; phylum Bacillota; class Clostridia; order Eubacteriales; family Clostridiaceae; genus Clostridium; species Clostridium sediminicola. Next base: position 33,074 of record NZ_BAABMF010000014.1, on the reverse strand, counting down.
CTATTCTATGCTTTAATGTATAATACTGTATCATTTTATTTTCATCTATTTTGTTCGAAGTGTTTTTTATATTTTCCAAAGTTTCTTTTGAATTTTCTACATCTTTTATTTTTATATAGTTTTCACAAATATTTATTAGTGTTTCTATGAATTTATCATCTTGATACTCAGATCTAATTTTAGCAGCAACTTTATAATGAATAAATGATTCTTCAACATTATCAAATTCGTAAAAAAGTTTCCCTAAACTATTCTCAATTTCTGAAACATAAAGCAAATCATCTACTTCTCTAAAAATCTTCAATGCTTTATTTGAATATTCAACCGCTTCGTCAATATTACCATTTTTATTTGAACTTTCGGCTAAAAGTAACAATGATTTTGCATATTCTTTTTTATTGCCCACTTGTTCAAACTTTTGCTTTGCAAGAAATGAATAATTAACTGATTTTTCCACATCATCCAGTTTGAAATAAGTAACTGCTATATAATAATAAATTTGCCCAATGGTAAGATCATGAGTTAGGTGGTTATCTAAATACACATTTTCTGCTTGTTTAAAATAACTACAAGCCGAATGGTATGCTTTCATATCCAGAGTAATTCTTCCTAACTTAATATATGCTTTTACTATATCTTCGAAAAAATTGTACTTGATAAATATAACATTAGCTGAGAGAAATAATTGTTGAGCTTGTGCATGATTATCTCTCAAAAGTTCAATTTTTCCTTTTAAATAAAGTGCTCTAGCTTTTTTATATTCCAAAATATACTTATCCGCATAAAATAAAGAGCTCTCTATGTATTGCTCTGCAAGGTCAAAATTCCTGGTTAGTATATGTGAGTCCGCAATATTTTCAAAATAACCACAAATTTTCTCAGCTTGACTCTCTTCTGTTTCCATCAAATATTCAATAGATACATTCAGGATATCAGCCAAATACTCTAATAAATCCATACTAGGATTTGATTTACCTGATTCTACCAAACTGATTTGTCCTGGAGTTATTCTGTCACCAGCTAAATCTTTAAGTGTCATATTAAGTTCTTTTCTTCTTCTTTTAATTTTCTCTCCTAAAGACAGTATCTCCATACTCTAATTACACTTCCTGTTCATATAAATTTGGAATTAAGTTTAAAATCCAACATATATTTTAAACTTAATATTATTTTTTCTTTCAAATATTTAGCCTTATAGCTCCTTTTTTAATGAAATTGAAAGAAGGCCTTAAATTAACTATAATTATACCATAATAAAGTATTATTCTGCAAAATAATAAGAAAATTATTCCATAAAACATAAAAAGAAGAGCTATAACTCTCCTCTTTTTATGTTTTTGGTTATTTCATGTAGTTCATCATACTATCATATACATCTTCAGCAGTATTTAGAAATCTTTTACTACCACGAATTATTCTTTTTCTTGTAGATCTTTTCATTTTTGGTGCAGCCATAAGTCCTGCTGCTGCGCCTATTACAGCTCCTGCTGTTATACCTTTTATAAATCTTGCACGCATTTTGCTCACTCCCCAAGTTAATTTAGTTGCAAGTTTTAAATTATAAGTTTTGTATTCCTTTCAATAAAACGAAAGCTATTGACTCAAAATAAATATTCTTCCCCTTTTACGAAGTAAAAACACCTTATTTTAGCCAGTAAAGTAATTCCTTAACTAAGTTAAGAAATTTAACATAAACTTAATTAATTAGCTTTCTAAAAAAAACTTCTAAACTTACCACTACTACTTACAACTTGTATAAAAATTTTAACTAAAAATTCTTATATACCTAGTTTGTGTATTTTTCATGAAAAAATGCAATTCTATTTAGATTAATTCCAAAATAATATTGTGTAATTTTTCCCTATCTAATCCTTGTAAATATTCTTTAACACTTTCTTTACTATCAATTTTTTTTAGATTATAAATTATTTTAATAATTTCATCTAAATCTTCTTTTTTTTCTTTTTCACATTTATTATAATTTGTATCTACAATTTCTATTCTTTCACTTAACTTTGTTCCAATTATTTTTTCTATATTAGTTTTTTGTTTTTCATCTATAACTTTTAAATTTTCATTATTTAAATATCTTTTAATTTCACCAGTTGATTTGATTCCAAGTGCATACTTTGCTAATTCATCTGCCATTTCATTAAACAAATCTCCTGTGTGACTATCAACTTTTACAAAAGATACATTAATATAGTTATCCTTCATCAATTTGTTGATTTTTTCATAATACTCAACTGATGATGTTTCTTTTCTCTCCCAAAACCCTGTAGCATGATATGCTACACCAACATAATCGTGAAATATAGCAATTTCATTAATACTATTATCTTTTGCAAATTCTACAGCTTTTATCGCTCCTTCTAGTTCGCCAGCAACTTGTCTGTTATTATCCTCTTCTTTATTTTTGCAAGCTTTCATATCTAAATGATATATAACTCCTTTATACGTTATAACAAGCCCATATGAATATGCTTTTGTATCATTATGATAACTTCCATCTACATATGCGTGGAAAATATTCTCATTATATGTGTCATCCTTTTTATTTAGCAATTTATTACCAAGTTCTAAAAATTGAAGAGCTTCTTTTTCTGTTTTAAAACTTTTATATTTAGCCCCTTTAACCCCTTTTACAGCCGAAGAGCACTCCTTCCATGTTTTAAAAATTTTATCTTTTATCTCTTCTTTTGTTTTAGGATCAATCCCATATTTTACAGCATAAAACTTTGTTGTCATCCTATCTTCTCCTCTTTTTTTTGCGAATTGAAAATACTGTTTTAATAATTTTAATAGCCTTATCTTTTCCTAGAAAAGCACTAATATATTTGCTTCCTTCTCTTACCTTTGCTATTATATCATCATCACCCTGCCAGTTGTCAAAAACAATTTCCTTGTCTAAATTTTTTAGTATTTTTTCTAAAACTATAAACACTATTGCAACATCGTCTATTTGACCTAGTATAGGAATTGCATCTGGTATTATGTCTATTGGCAGTGCTAGATAAGTTATTAACCCACCAATCATAGCTCTAGTCTTTAAATTGATTCTCTCATCTTTAATTAGCCTGTATAGCAAAACAATAATATCTGGTATTATCAATACATATTTAGTTATTTTTTTATATTTTTCTGGCGTTTTATCTTTAAACTCTACTCTTATTTTTTGATATGCTTCATTTTTATTATTAGTATTTTTATCTTTAATATTATCCTTCTCCTTATCATCATTGCTATCAGAAGATTCCTCTTCATTACTATTAATTTTGTCACCATTATCTGAAGAATTACCATTTAATAATTCTTTTTTTAGCTCGTCCAGAGTCATTGCTTTTTTATCTTCAGAATAAACGATTTTATTTAGTTCTAATTCCATTATATTATTGAAAAGGAATATATGTTTTATTATAAAATCAACTTGCGGTATCATCCTAGACATTTTATTAAAGTCTATTTTTAACAGTCCATCTTCAAATCCTATACCTACACTATCCGTATTAGCAAGTCCTTTTTTTAGTACCAAGTTAATAAGAGGCATACATATAGGTATCACTCCAACTTTTGCACTACATATTTTCACACTAAGAATATTGTCCACTGCCCCAGCAAAAGCAACTGCTGCTTTAAATCCAATTTTAATTTTTTTATTATATGACCCATAAATATTTAGGCTATTATCAATTTTAATTTTGCTTATTTCTAATCCTTCTTCTTCTATATTCTCTTTTATCATTCCTAATAAATCATCTTCAGTTAATCTTACTACTACGTTCGATATGTTCATTGCCGTTCCCCCTATTTATAAATTGCGAAGTATTTTATAGTTAAGAGTTATAGATACCTCTCGCAAGTGAAAGCTTTTAATTATACAAAAGATTAAATGACTTCCTTTTACATCAGCAAAAGTTCCTTATTGCCGTTAGCGAAGCTAACAAAAGCTTAGTTAAAGATTTTCTCCATGAAAATCATCATTAACTCTTAACTTTTAACTCTTAACTAATCTATTTTGCCTTTTGTTTCAATTATAAAAATATAGCTAATCTTTACAACTAATAATTCCATGCTTTTCTACAATTCTACCCATATTAATGTAATTTAATCAAGTTTTAACATACACTTCTATTATAGATAATATAGTTTGCTGTGGCAAACAAAATTATCTATAAATTAATTTGTATTTCCAATAATTACATTGGTAATAGTTATGATATTCATTGGACAAGTAAATAAAAATATTATATTATGTTTATGACATAGTTGATCTAGTTTGTAGTTCACAATTTATTTGTGCCCAAATTTAGATTAATTTTTTTAAGACTCGAATTACATTTTTAAACATATTTTACCTTATATGTTATAATCGTTTTTTCATGCAAACCTCGGAAATCAGTTGTAAATTATAAATTTTGAAGACTTTCAACTAAAATACCACGCGCTCTGCGTATTAAAGGATGGTGCTTAAATGAACAAACTGAAGAAAAAAATTCTTATTTTACCCATTATAGTAGCTACAATATCCATTATCTCTTTAGTTATATTTTCATTTATTTATGAGCCTGTAGGCTATAAACCTTACAATGAATTCTTAACAGATTTGAATAAGAACACTATTGAAAGTGTATATTACACAAGTTCACCAAAAATCACAGTAGAGCTCGCCGACGGAACATTTTATGAAACTGATAATCCAAGAGTTGATACTTTTAAAGAGTCTGTTTTAACAAAAGGTGTTGAAGTGTTAGAACAATCTTATGTATCTCCATTTAAAGTAATACCTGTAGCATTATTAGGAGCTTCAGCTGCATTTATGTTAATAATGATGTTGAAAGGCTCAAAACTTTCCGCTAAAAAACTTAGATCCGTTGATACTCTCCAAGCTGAAGCTGTAGAAGGTATGATACTAAATTTTGAAAGTGTTGCTGGAAATGATGAAGCTAAAGAAAGTGTGAAAGATATAGTAGATTTTCTGAAATCACCAGAAAGATATGCTTCCTATGGCGCTAAAATGCCAAAAGGAATAATTCTCTATGGTGAACCTGGAACCGGTAAAACTTTGCTTGCAAAAGCAGTAGCCGGTGAAGCTGATGTTCCATTTTACGCAGTTTCAGGATCTGATTTTATCCAAGTATACGTAGGGGTCGGGGCTTCTAGAATAAGACAACTTTTTAAAAAAGCAAAAGCTCATGGTAAAGCAGTTATTTTCATTGACGAGATAGATGCTATTGGTAAGAAAAGAAGTGGTAGCGCTTCTGGTGGTTCTGATGAGAGAGATCAAACTCTAAATGCACTTTTAACTGAAATGTCTGGTTTTGGTGAGCAAGAAGGAATCGTTGTAATTGCTGCAACAAATAGATTGGACATGCTCGACAACGCTTTATTACGTCCTGGCCGTTTTGATAGACATATTGAAGTTACACTCCCAGATATCGGAGCTAGAGAAAAAATAATGAAACTTCATATGAAAAATAAACCTTTTAATGAAATTGACCTTAATAATTGGGCTAGAAAAACTTCTCATTTTTCTGGTGCAAAACTTGAACACCTTATGAACGAAGCTGCAATTTGTGCTTGTAAAGAAGGTAGTGAATTTATAGATGACATGCATATAGATAGAGCTTTCAATATTGTTATAGCAGGACATGAAAAGAAAAACAGATCTCATTTAAGAGAAGAAGATAGAAAAATAACTGCTTATCACGAAGCAGGTCATGCATTAATATCTTTAAAAATGCTTCCTGAAGAAAAAGTATCTAAAGTTTCAATAATTCCAACCACAAAAGGTGCTGGTGGTTATACAATGAGTATTCCTGAAGATAAAATGTACCAAAATAAAGATTATATTATGAAAAGAATTATGGTTCTTTTAGGTGGAAGAGCTGCTGAAGAAATAATTTTCGGTAAAGAAAAGATTACAACTGGCGCATATAGCGACCTAAAAAGAACTACTGCTACAATCAAGAATATGGTTACAAGCTACGGGATGGGAGATTCACTAGGATTACTTACCGAAGAAGAACTAGGTCAATTATCACATGATGACAAGAAATCCATACTAGATGAATGTAAAAACACCGTAGACAATCTATATTCTGATGTAAAAGACATATTAATTAATAACATAAATGGACTCCATTTAACTGCAACAACCCTACTAGATAATGAAACACTTGGTGGGGAAGAATTAGAGAAAATACTCCAGAATTAACATTCTGGAGTATTTTTTCTAGTTATAAGGTGTAAGTTGTAAGTGTTAAGTTAAGGTATCCAGAATTGTGCATTGTAAAAAAGTATCATTAACTTAGAACTTATAACTATAAGATACGCTCTCTTTCAATTGCTTTATCTACACTTGCTAAAATATTTTCTTCATTTATTAGATCTATAAACTTATTTTTATTTAGAACTTTCAATGGTTGTACTTGAAGTCCAGTAATGATAATTCTAGTATGATGTTTTTTACAAATATCATATATCATTTCTAATGCATGATAAGCTGTTATATCTATTATTGGAACTTTTGACATATCTATTATTAGTACTTTTGGAAGGAATCCAATTTCTCTTATAGCACTTATAAATTTATCTGCTGCACCAAAGAAAAAAGGTCCATCTATTTCATATACTAAAATATTTTTATTCATTTTATACTTGTCCACAATTTTAGGTTCTTCCTCATCTTCATCTAATACACATTTAACGTCCGTTACTTCAGACATTCTTTTCATGAATAATAGAGAAGCTAGTACCATACCAACTCCTATAGCAACTACCAAATCCAAAAATATAGTTAAGAAAAAAGTTGTAAGAAATACAAGAGTATCACTTTTAGGTGCTGTTTTTATCATTTTAAATGACTCCCATTCACCCATATTATATGAAACCATAATTAAAATAGCTGCTAAGCATGTCATTGGTATAAGTTTTACATATGGCATAAATAATAACATTATAATTAATAAAGTTATTGAGTGTACAATTCCTGCAATAGGTGTCCGTCCACCATTTTTAACATTTGCAGCTGTTCTTGCTATTGCACCAGTAACAGGTATCCCCCCAAATAATGCTGAAAATATATTAGCTACTCCCTGGGCTACTAGCTCCATATTGGAACGGTGCTTTCCACCTATCATTCCATCTGCAACAACCGCTGATAGTAATGATTCAATTCCTGCTAATACAGCAATGGTGAATCCCGGAAACATAAGCTCTGATATTAATTCAAATGTTATGTTAGGAAAAGTAATGTGAGGAAGCGATGCCGAAATACTTCCGAACCGACTTCCTATTGTCTCCACATTTAGATGAAAAAATTGTACTGATAAAGTGGCAAATAATAAAGCAATAAGTGTACCTGGTATTTTTTTGTTTATTTTATGCCAAAATATAATTATCAAAAGAGACACTAACCCTATAACTAAAGTATTTATATTTATAGTATTCATATTATTAAAATAACAAATCCATTTATCTATAAATTCAGATGGTACATTTGTTAAGTTTAATCCTAGAAAGTCCCTGATTTGAGTAGAAAAAATAGTAACCGCTATACCACTGGTAAATCCAGTAGTTATTGTATAAGGAATAAATTTTATAACCTTTCCAAATTTCAAAATTCCCATGAGAATCAAAAAAAATCCTGCTATTATAGTAGAAATTATCAGACCACTTGGACCATATTTTTGAATAATGCCAAAAACAATAATTACAAATGCACCTGTAGGACCACCGATTTGAACTCTACTTCCACCTAATAGCGAAATTATAAAACCACCAATTATCGCTGTAAACAATCCCTTCTCCGGTGAAACTCCTGATGCAATTCCCAGTGCTATCGCTAATGGTAATGCTATAATTGCTACAATAAAACCTGCAACAAAATCTTTGAAAAACTGTTCTTTACTATAATCTTTTAAACATGTAACTAACTTTGGAACCATCATAATTTTAATGTGTATTAGAATATTTTTATACTCCAATACCCTCCTCTCATAAATAACCTTGTAATAACAACTCATGATTATACGCCTATTTTTGTTAAAATTCAACATATAAAAACTTTCAATAATAAAAAAATAAAAACTAAATTTACATAAGTAAACTTAGTTTTTTATTCTTTTACTATTATCTTTTATATTATTACAATCTTTCATATAGGAATTTATGCTTAATTTACAATTTACAACTAACCCTAACACCTAAATGAGGTAAAACTATCTTAATTTCTTTAGCCCTAATGCTAAAGAAATTAATGTTCCACCAACTAATCCTCCAAGATGTCCAAAATTATCAATATTAGGTAAAGCTAATCCCAAAAAAGCATTTAATGCTATTACAGAAAGTATATTGGATACCATTTTAGTTCCAATTTTATTTCTCATTTTGTATGCAAATATTAATGTTGCGCCTAATAACCCAAAAATTGCTCCAGAAGCGCCTACAGAAACACTTGCAGAAAAAGAAAAACTAAAGATTGAAGCAACAAACGCCGATACAAAATAAATAATCAAGAACTTAATCCTACCATACACTTTTTCTACTAATGGTCCAAGAGCATTTAAAGCATACATATTAACTGCTAAATGAATAAATCCTCCATGTAAAAATGCACTTGTTAATAATCTATAATATTCTCCACCTCTTATTAAGGAATTAACTTTTGCACCAAAATAAATAAGAACTTCAATATTAGAATCAATAAAATTCCCAGAAAATATACTCGTTAGTATAAACATTAATACATTTATAGTAATTAATACATAGGTAGCAGTTGCAGCTGTATCAATTCCTCTTTTCCGTTTTGTATCATATTTTTTCCTATTATCTAATAAATTATTTAATTGAAGAGCTATTACTTCTTCTTCTCTAGTAAAAAAATAAATTCTTTCATTTCTATTACTTATTACAATAACTCTTTCTGTAATATCCTTAGTGAAATTACTATCCAACCATCTTTGATCATCAGAAAAAATTATTTTAATTAGCTTTAAATCACTATATTCCCAATAAGTTCTACTCCTGTAGGTCTGTTCATCTATTTTGAAAAAATCAGTATCATCTAAAAAAACCATAGCAACTTTCTTATCACCTTCATATCTAAAAACACCCCAAAATGTTTCATTCATGTCTCTAGAAGAAAATTGTTCTGTTTTATATCCATAATCCTGTGACATTATATCCATCAAATATTTTATTGTTGCAAATTTATTCATAATAAAAAACCCCCGGATTCTATGATAACATAAAATAAACAGCAATACTTACATTGCTGTTTATTGTTAACGAAAATTTATAATTCTTCTAACATATCAAGGAGCTCATCGAATCTTTTAATCGTATCTTCTATTGGTTTAGGCGACATCATATCAACACCTGCATTTTGTAAAATATTAATTGGATAATCTGACCCACCACTTTTTAAGAAACCTATATATTTTTCAACTGATTCTTTTCCATTTTGAAGAATCATATTAACAAATGAGTTTGCAGCTGCATAACCTGTGGCATACTGATATACATAAAAGTCTCTATAAAAATGTGGAATTCTAGACCATTCCATTGCAATTTCATCATCAACAATCATATCTTCTCCAAAGTATTTAACGTTTAATTCCTTATATATTGAGCATAAATCATCAGCAGTAAGTGGCATACCTGCATCAATTTTTTCATGGGTAATTTTTTCAAATTCTGCAAACATAATTTGCCTAAATACTGTAGTTCTTATCTGCTCTAATTGTTGGTTTATTAAAAATAACTTCTTGTTCTTATCCTTTTCCTTGTCAATTAAATGATTTATCAATAAACATTCATTAACAGTTGATGCAACCTCTGCACAAAATAGAGTGTAATCTGCATATACATATGGCTGCTCTCTTCTTGAATAATATGAATGTAACGAATGACCCATCTCATGGGCAAAAGTAGAAACATCGTTATATGTATAATTATAATTTAATAGAACATAAGGCATTGTATCATATGAACCCCAAGAATAAGCTCCACTCTTTTTATTTTTGTTTTCATACTTATCAATCCATCTATTATCTATACCTTCTTGAAAAATTGATAAATATTCTTTTCCCAGCGGTTTTAATGCTTCCTTTACAATTTTTATACCTTCATCAAATTTAATATGAGTATTTGGCATATCAATAACCGGCACATATAAATCATACATATGCATATCATCTAACCCCAATAATTTCTTCTTGGTTTTCACATATCTATGCAAGCTACCTAAATGTTTATTAATTGTCTCAACTGCATTTTCATAAACTTTCACAGGAATGTTATTAGGTTTTAATGATGCTTCCATAGAGTTTGAATAATTTCTTGTTTTTGCATTGAAAGCAAAATTTTTAATGGAAGAAGTTAAAGCGGTTGCCATTGTATTTCTAAATCCTTTGTATGTATCAAATAGTGCTTTAAAAGCCTCTTCTCTTACTCTTCTATCTTTAGATTTAATGTAAATAGAATAATTTCCTTCTGTTAATTCTACTTTCATACCTTCTTCATTTGTTATATTAGGTAGTTTCAGGTCCGCATTAGAAAACATATTGAAAATATTAGAAGGTGCTGATAAACAATCTGAAACTGAAGCCATAAGTTCTTCCATCTCTATACTTAATGTATGTGCTTTTCTTCTTAATATTTGGTCGAACATAAACTGATATGTTTCAAGTTCCGGATTTCTAGCTATCTCAGATTTTAACTTATCTTCATTAATAGATAAAATTTCTGGTATAAAAAATGCTCCCTTTGCCATAAGCTCAGATAAATAAACTTGTATTTTACCTTTTAGGCTTTGAAAAAGAGTATTAGTTGTATCTTCATCAGATCTAAGAAACGCATACACTAACAACCTTTCTGCTAACCTTGAAATATTTTCATCTAATTTTAAATATTTTAAGAGTTCTTCACCTTGTGATAACTTTCCTACATACTCAGTAATTTTTTCTGCCTCTTCCTTTAATTTTGTAAAATCGACTTCCCATTCTTCTACATTTGAATATACTTCTTCAACATTCCATTTATCTTCTGCTTTTATATCTTCTCTTTTTTTTATTTCTAATGACAAAGTTTTAACCTCCCTTTTTTCAGTCCACAATTCATAATTAAAACAAATTGCGAACAAGTTCGAAATTTATAGTGACAGGTTACAAGTGATAAGTGCCAAGTTCATGATACCTTTCGTAAACGAAAGCTCTTAATTCAACAAAAGCACCTTATTCCATTTAGCGGAGCGAACAAAGGTTTAGTTAAAGATTTTCCATAAGAAAATCATCATTAACTTGTCACTTGTAACTTATCACTGTTTTAGTTCGCATTTTATTTCTATTCTTCCTCTTCCTCATAATCTGTTTTATTTTTTTCAGCTTCTTCAAAAGCTTTTATCATTTCTTCTTTAATTAATATGCATAGTTCTGATAATTTCTCAGCCATATCTTTACGTTCTTCTATATAATCTAGTTTTACAATCCATGTTGGATTATATTCATCATCTTTTTCTTCAATATTGTACCCTTTCTCTTCAAATACATCCAAATCAAAAAAGTCATATAGAGCTGAATACTCCCAATCTTCAACATCTCTTGCTGGATAGAAGTACACAAACACATCTTCTTCATTATAGAAGAATTTTCTTATATATTCTCCTCCATCTTCAACTTTATAACTATCTAATTCCTTTATAAATTTATTATCTTTATCAACTTCCATTAATACTATTGATGAAAACTCCATATAATCCTCCTCAATTCATAACAAATTCTTTTTCTTTAGATTACTTCATAAATCTCATTTATTCAAGTTATTTTTAGGGTAAATACTATAAATACTTAAACAAAAAGATGCGATTCCCCCGCATCCTTCCTTTAACTAACTTCTTTAGCTTCCTGCTCTCTTTTCTTAGTTTCTAAAAATTGAATTCTTTCAGCTCTAACTTCTGGAATTTGTTTTGTAATACCATCACTAATTTTAAAATTTCTATTTCTTAAGCTTCCAATAATACTAATTAAAGTTCCCTTTCCAGTATACTTATATAAATTCTCAGCATTTTTATTCCAAGCAGATACTGGAAGAAAATCTACAATCTTTTCTCCTGTATTCTTGTTTATCCCACTGTTAACAGCTATCGTAAAGTTTACTACTGGTACTTTGTCTTCTCCAACTTCTTTTAACTCTAAATCTTTTGTAATTCTTCCAACCAACATTATTTTATTCATAATGACCTCCAAATTTGATTAATTTATTTGAAGTATATCCAGTTGAAAAATTTATAAACATTTATTTTAGAAAAATATCATTTTTATTCCAAATATAATTAGTATAATTCCACCTAGATAGTCTGCGTATTTAGCGACTACATCAATTTTTCTTAAATACTTTGATATTAATAAAGCTAGAGTACACATTATTAATGTTATTATTCCAATAAATACTGTTTGAAGAAATACATTTATATGATTCAATATATTATTTAGAACAGTAAATCCTATAACTGCAGCATCTATACTTACTGATATTCCTAAAATATAGTACATTTTTCTATTATTTAAAACCTTACAATCATCCTTATCTATTCCTTCTTTTACCATTAACACTCCTACAATAGCAATAATTATTCCTCCTACTATTTTAGGTACCGCTACTATATAAATATTAAAGATTAGTCCTGCATATGCCCCCAAGTATGAAAATAAAAATTGAAAAAAACCAAATGAAAGTATAAATAAAAATTTGTTTTTAATAGGTAAACTTTTATTTAATCCTATACATAACATTACTCCAAAAGCATCTAAGGATAATGCTATTGCTATAAAAAACAATGAATATATATCCAAATTAATCTCTCCTTTTACAATTCACAGTTAACATCACACAATTATGAAAATGTTTCTCAAGCGAAAGCTTCTAATCATTTTTTCCTTTGAGAATCTAATAAAAACTATAATTTAATATTTTACCAATGACAATCAACATAAATAAGTAAATATTAATTTTATCTTCATATTATATCATATATTTACCAATTTTGTTCTATATTATTTCCTTTTGTATAGCAAAAGTACCTTATATCAATCTGATGAGCAGATAAAGGCTTGGTTAAAGATTTTCTGCAGAAAATCAACCTTTACTGCAAACAGTACACTGTGAACTGACAACTGTAACTATGAGCTATTTTTCACTTGACAGCTATTATATGATAAATTATAATTATGTGATAAAGAAATATTTTATTAGCTATGAAGGAGAGTATTAGCATATTTTTGTTAATAAAGAGAGCTATCGGTTGGTGAAAGGTAGCAATGAGAGATGTGAACTTACTCTGGAGCTTTGTCGGTTAAAACCCGTTATACTGGAAAAGGGAGGCTTTAGCCTAACAAGAGTGGTACCGCGGAAAATGCTTTCGTCTCTTGTTTGGGGGATGGCTTTTTTTGTTTGAATAGAATTATTAAAACAAACATTTGTAAGTTATAATCATAAGTTAAAGTTTTCAATATATGAAAGATGTTCATAACTTATCACTTATGCCTTACAACTTACAACAATTATTGCTACGCAATTTACAAATACATTCGTTTATTAGGAGGAATTTACTATGGGTAAATACGGAACTGCTATTGATAAAAAATGGCAAGACAAATGGGAAAGTACTGGTTTCCATAAATTTGATGAAAATGCTCCTGGAGAGAAATTATATACATTAGAAATGTTCTCTTATCCTTCTGGTGCAAAACTTCATGCTGGACACTGGTTCAACTATGGTCCTACTGATTCATGGGCTAGATTTAAAAAAATGCAAGGATATAATGTTTTCCAACCAATGGGATTTGACGCATTCGGCCTACCTGCAGAAAATTATGCTATAAAAACTGGAATTCATCCAAAGGACTCAACTGAAAAAAATATTGAAAACATGGAAACCCAATTAAAAGCTATGGGAGCAATGTTTAACTGGGATCACGAAGTTATAACTTGTATGCCAGACTACTATAAATGGACTCAATGGATTTTTGCTACATTATATAAAAATAATCTTGCATATAGAAAAAATGCTCCTGTTAATTGGTGCCCTAGCTGTAATACTGTACTTGCTAATGAGCAAGTAAAAGAGGGTTTATGTGAAAGATGTGATACTGAAGTAATAAAAAAAGATTTAACTCAATGGTTCTTGAAAATCACTGATTATGCTGAAGAATTATTACAAGATTTAGATAAACTTGATTGGCCTGAAAAAACTAAAGCTATGCAAAAGCATTGGATAGGCAAATCAAAAGGTGCAGAAGCTACCTTTAAGATTGAAAATACTGATTTAACTTTTGATGTATTTACAACTAGAGTTGATACTCTAAATGGAGTAACTTATGTTGTTTTAGCTCCTGAAAGTCCATTTGTAGACAAAGTTGTTACTTCTGAAAATAAAGAAGCTGTTGAAACATACAAACTTGAAGCTTCTAAACAATCAGATATTGAAAGACAATCAATTACAAGAGAAAAAACTGGTGTATTTACTGGAGCTTATGCAATAAATCCGGTTAATGGAAAAAGAGTTCCTATCTGGGTTGCTGACTATGTACTGGCAACTTATGGTACTGGTTGTGTAATGGCTGTACCTGCACATGATGAACGTGATTATGAATTTGCAAAGAAGTTTAATTTACCAATAGATAGAGTTATCAAAGGAAAAGATGGAGAAGATGATTCGCTTCCTTATACAAACCATGGAACTTTAGTTAATAGTGGTGAATTTGATGGATTAAAAACTGCTGATGCTAAAGGCGCTATAGTTAAAAAACTAAGTGAAGATGGTCTTGGAAGATGGAAAATAAATTATAGACTTCGTGACTGGCTCGTATCAAGACAAAGGTATTGGGGTGCTCCTATTCCTATCATTCATTGTGAAAAATGCGGCTCAGTAGTTGTCCCTAATGAGCAACTACCTTTAGAACTACCATATAATGTTGAATTTACTCCTGATGGAAAATCTCCACTTGCTAAATGTGATGAATTTATTAATACAACTTGTCCAACTTGTGGTGGTCCTGCAAAAAGAGAAGCTGACACTTTAGATACTTTTGTTTGTTCTTCATTCTATCAAATGAGATATGTTGATAATAATAACAGCGAAATTATATTTGATAGAGATAAAGTAAATAAAATGCTTCCTGTAGACAAATACGTAGGTGGTCCAGAACATGCTTGTATGCACTTACTTTATGCTAGATTTATTACAAAAGCGCTTAGGGACTTAGGTTATCTTGATTTTGATGAACCATTTAAGTCTTTGACTCACCAAGGGTTAATTTTAGGTCCCGATGGAATGAAAATGAGTAAATCAAAAGGAAATACAATTTCCCCTGATGATTATATTACTGAATATGGTGCTGACGTTTTTAGAATGTACTTAATGTTTGGATTTGCTTATACTGAAGGTGGCGCTTGGAGTGATGATGGTATCAAATCAATGCATAAATTTGTTGACAGAATTGAGAGAACTCTTGATGGATTAAGGGCAGATTTAGAAAACACTAAAAACACTAAAGATACTATGGAAAAAGAAGAAAAAGAATTAAACTATGCTAGACATTATGCAATAAAACATATTACAATTGATACAGATAAATTCCAATTCAACACTGCTATAGCTAGATTGATGGAATTTGTTAATGCTTTAGTTAAATATACAAGTATAGAGAATAAAAATAAAGCTTTCTTAAAAGAAACTCTAAAAGATTTTGTTCAATTAATTGCACCATTTGCTCCTCATTTTGGTGAAGAACAGTGGGAATTACTAGGTGAAAATTTTTCAGTATTTAATAATGGGTATCCTACTTTAGATGAAACAGCTTTAATCAAAGATGAAGTGGAAATAGCTATCCAAATTAATGGAAAAATCAAAGACAGAATTAATATACAAACAAATCTTTCTCAAGATGAAATAAAAGATGCAGCAGTTAATTCTGACAAAATAAAAGAAACCCTTGAAGGCAAAGAAATTAAAAAAGTAATTGTTATAAAGGGAAGATTAGTAAATATTGTTGCAAAATAAATTTTACAACTAAGCTTACAAATAAGAATTGAATAAAAACGCTAAATTTCTCATGAAACTTAGCGTTTTTATATTTTACATAATTTTATGTTTTGAAAAGCTTTAGTGTATTTTCTACCCTTTCTTTCAATGCCGCTAGTTGTAGTATATTTCCATCACTAATAATATTATTCAATTCAGTCTGATATCCTTTAGCTTCAATCATCCTTCCAATAGACATTAATGTTAAAATATGGTTACTTATATCTGATACTAAGCTTGATTTTACCTCAAAGAGTTTTTGTGCATCCATTATTTCATCTTTGATATCAAGCACGAGCTCATCTAATGTAAATGCAGCATCTGCTGCTGCTTTCAGTCTATTTTGAATCTCTTCTGGAATTCTTTTCTTGTACTTATAATTCAAGGAGTGTTCTATTGTAGCCCAAAAATTCATAGCTAATGTTCTTATTTGAAGTTCCGCTAAAATATATTGTTCTCCAAATGCAGTATACACAGGGTATTTAATAATAATATGATAACTCCTATATCCACTTTCTTTAACATTTGCTATATAATCTTTTTCATACATTATCTGCATATCTTTTCTTGTTCTTATTATCTCTACAACTTTATATATATCATTAACGAATTGGCACATTATTCTTATTCCTGCTATATCTTCCAATTCATACTCAATTCTATCTAATGGTATATCAAATTTTTTAGCCTTTTCTAATATACTTGATATTTCTTTTACTCTACCAGTTACGAATTCAATAGGTGATATTTCATTTCTTTTTCTATATTCTCTTCTTATGCTTTTAAATTTAATTTTTAATTCCTCAACTGCTTGATTATAAGGAATTAATATTCTTTTCCACTCTCTTGTTTGCATATAAAAAACCCCACTTTTTATGTTCTAATGTTGATTGGCTTATAGAATAAAACTACCGCCAATCTACTGTTTTTAACTAACACCTCTTTACTAATAATATAAATAAAATTCAATCAAATTTTGATTATATTATTTTTATTGGGTCGAAATCAATATAGTCACAAGAAGTAAAAATATACTCTATATTATTATGTAAGCCCTGAAAAACATTTGTCAATGACTTTCCATGAAGATGTCCATAAATAACTTTTTCAATTGGATAATTGCTAAATAGTTCTGTAAATATTGATTCTTCAAAATTATCATTAACTGGTGGATAATGCATCATAACAATTATTTTATTGTAGCCACCTTTAACAGCAGCATCAAGGGAAAGTTTGAGTCTTATAATCTCTCTATTTATAATTTTTTTATCGTGTTGAGATTGTGAACTGGTTCCAAATAATGACCAACCTCTTGAACCACAAATGGCATAGTCCTCATATATATAATAATTATTTTGGATAAATTTCATATCTTCATATAATTTATTTAGCTTTGATATACTCCCCCACCAATAATCATGATTCCCTTTACATATTATTTTTTTACCTGGCAAATTATGAATCCATTCTAAATCTTCCATACCTTCTTTCATACTCATTGACCAAGATATATCTCCTGCAATTAAAATAGTATCTTCATTAGTAATTTTATTTAACCAGTTTTCTTTAATTTTGATATGATGGTTTTCCCAGTGAACCCCAAAAATATCCATAGGCTTATCCGTCGTCAATGCTAAATGAATATCTGAGATAGCATATAATGCCACTTTATCACCCCATTTCTAATTCACAATGCACAGTGCACAATTGAGGAATCGAGTCTTTTTGTCAAAGAAAAAGGAATTATTAAATCTTTTTCTTTAATTAAAAACTTTCGTGTCAACGAAAGGTGTAAATAATTGTGCATTGATAAAAAGTTTGCATAAAATAAGGTTTCAAATAAATGCATATAATAGCATTTATTCAAAACCCTTTCTCACATTATTATACTACATTCTTCTCTATTCTACCACGATTTTAAAATGTTTTTTCTTACCTCTTTGAATCATTACCATTCCATCTTTAAAGTCTGCTTCTGTTATAAGAGCAGCAACATCAGTTACTTTTGCTTCATTCAGTTTTAGTCCACCTTGCTCAATCAATCTTCTACCTTCTTTTTTAGAAGGAAAAACTTTCGCTTCAGCAAGAATGTTAATAATTGTATCTCCTAGTTGTTCCTTTGAAATTGTAACAGTAGGAACATTTTTCAAATCAACTCCGCCTCCAAATAATGCTTCTGCAGCTTCTTGTGATTTTTTAGCTTCATCTTCTCCATGAACAAGCTTTGTTACTTCGTAAGCAAGCACTTTCTTTGCTTCATTTATTCTAGATCCTTCTAAAGATGATAATCTTTTAACTTCTTCCATAGGAATAAATGTTAATAACGATAAACACTTTTCTACATCAGCATCTGCAACATTTCTCCAGTATTGATAGAAATCATATGGTGTAGTTTTTTTAGGATCTAGCCATAATGCTCCTTTTTCTGTTTTACCCATTTTTTTGCCTTCACTATTAGTAAGAAGTGTACATGTCATTGCAAAAGCAGGCTTTCTTTCTTTTCTTCTAATTAAATCCATTCCTGCAATCATATTAGACCACTGATCATCTCCACCAAGTTGCATTTGGCAATTATATTTTTGATTCAATACTAAGAAATCATATCCTTGCATTAGCATGTAGTTAAATTCAAGAAAAGATAATCCTTTTTCTAATCTTTGTTTGAAACACTCAGCAGTCAACATTCTATTTACTGAGAAGTGCACTCCAATCTCTCTTAGGAAATTAACATAGTTTAAATCCAAAAGCCAGTTAGCATTATTATCTAATATAGCTTTATCATCAGAAAAGTCAATAAATCTAGAAAGCTGACCTTTTATTTTGTCAACATTACTATCAATTTCTTCTTTTGTCATCATTTTTCTCATATCAGTTTTACCTGATGGATCACCTACCATAACAGTACCTCCACCAACTAAAGCAATTGGTCTATGTCCTGCTTTTTGCATATGTGACATAAACATTATAGCTATAAAATGTCCAACATGTAGACTGTCTGCTGTAGGATCAAAGCCTATATAAAAAGTGATTTTTTCCTTTCCTAAAAGTTCTTTGATTTCTTCTTCATGAGTGGTTTGTTTTATATAACCTCTCTCCATTAACGTATCAAATACATTGTTCATTTATATACACCCCTTTTTTGCGCTATTGAAATAAAAGACGAAACAAGTTGTCGGTTGACAGTGCTCAGTTGTCAGTAAAGGACATCTTTTACTAAAGTGAAAGCTTTTAATTTAAATTTCTTTCCTTTTGCGTTAGCAAAAGTACCTTATTCCAGTTAGTCAACCTAACAAAGGCTTAGTTAAAGATTTTCTGTAAGAAAATCATCCTTTACTGTCAACTATAAATTGTGAAAATAAAAAACGCCCCTTAAAACTAAGGGACGAAAATTTCCGTGGTACCACCCAAATTGATATATTTATATAAAAATATACCCACTTGCTAGGACAGCTTAAAAATAGTAAAGTTATTTTTAAATGATCCTCTTTTCTTTAACGCAGAATTACGTAACAACCTAATAAGCTTTTTGCCTTTCAGAATAAAGCTTAGGAATGTATTTCCACCTATTTCATAATCGACTCACAGCACCGCCGACTCTCTGAGTAATCCAAAGATGTACTTCTTTCCATCATCGCTTTTATACAATATATTAACTATCAAAGATAATTATATACATTTAGATTCAAGATTGCAACTTTTTTTTCATAATAAGAATGGCCGCTTGTAAAAAGCGGCCAATTAAAGTGACTAAGGAATACCTAAAATAACTTTTTCTTTTTTCCCATTAAAGTTTTAAACATTTCAACATTTATCTAAAATTATATTTAAGCAACATATTTTCGTAAATAGGCAGGCAATTCATTTTCGCCATAGTTAACATTTATATAAAAGTCCACATTATATTTTTGGGCTAATTTTTCCATTTTATAAAACAAATGTGCAGCATCCTCCTCTTCGCCTTCAACAATGTTGAATAATCCGTCTATGAACATAGTTTCAATATCATAGTCTTCAGAAAGAATCCCACACAAAAATCCATAAAAATTCATATAGTTATTCAATTCAAAATCTTCAGTAGCTACAAATCTAATTTTTCTATCCAACTGCAAAATTGGTCTTGAGTCATCGTCAATATATACAATATTTCCTTTAGCATCTTTAATCTTTTCATTAGCTAGTTTCAATAGTGATTTTGTTTTACCTATACCTTTTTTGCCGTAAAAAATATTTATCATTTTAACCACCCCTTAAGATTTATTTGGCTTTTTTACTTAATGAATATTATATTACTATTATACAATATTCTGAATATTTTTTCAATAAACGTTTACAGCAGTTCATTAACTGTTAATATCTTTGGTTAGCTATTGAACCATTATTTAAAGTAATTTATACTTGGATAAATTATTTTAAACTGATTCTCACTAATAACATTTAAAAATTTAACTTTGCCATGGTTTGAAAAAGCTTTTCTCATCCTAGTAAATCCTCTGCCACTTTTATTAAACTTATTACTTGTTTCCAACGTTATTAGTTTTTCGTATATCCACATATTTCTTTTTATATAATTATGAGAATTAGTTAATGGTGCTTTTGAGTTCTTTAATAATATACCAGGACTTACAACTGTAATATTCTTATAATCTATTACTACCTCTATCTCTTTATTATATGTAGTATAATCTCTATAAATTACTGCATTTTTTATTCCTTCAAAAACTGCATTTATAGGATACTTCTTTGGAAGAATAGCATTCAGCTTTTCTTCACACTGATTTAAAATACTCAATAAATCTCCTTGTATAAAATATATTTCATTAAAGTTATTATTTACCTTATTAACTAATCTAATCATATTATTAGGCAAATACCAAAAATTTATACGTGAAAAAACTAATAAACCACCCATAGTACATCTAAATTCTTTTTCTGAACTTTCTCTAGTTATAATCCCAGCTGAACTCATCAATATTTCTTTATTGTCTTCATTAATTTCAACATTGTGTTTTTTAAAATATTTTTTTACCAATTGCATATCTAAGTCATTTAAACCACTTTTTATCATAGGGCACAGTTCTGCATCCAAACTTAAGTTATCTTGCATTGCTGATATAATTTCACCTTTTCTCATAGTATCTGTAGTAGAACCTCTTCTAATATAAAACGATCCGTTTTCTCTGAATTGATAAGGCTTTTGATCACTTTGATAAATGGTAATAACCCCTATTTTTTTAGATTCATAACTAATTATTTCAAAACTCACTGGAACAGGTGGATCAATTCTTGAAGATATTACTTGCTGAATTTGTTCTTCACTAAAATCACTTTGTTCTATTCCTACAATTCTCTTAGTTTTATCCTCAACACCTATAATAAGGTATCCTCTTCCCCCTCTTGAATTGGCAAGAGCACATATATCTTTAGCAAATTCTTTTTTAGAACTTTCAGTAGAAAAATCTAGTTTTAATTTAAAATCTTGTTTCACATTTTCTTCATTTCCTAATAATTTTTTAAGTTTCTTAATATCCAAATTAAAACCTCCAGTTTATGTGCTCATTAAATATATATAATACTTCGTAAGTTTATATATATAAGTATCATTAGTAAACCTAATTTGATATTTTCTCTTTTTATAGAATATTATAACAAACCTTATAATATTCTTAAGTATATTATAAGACAAATATATTTAACACACTATAGTTAATTTAAAAAGCTGTTGACAAATTATGTTTGTCAACAGCCTAAGCTACCAAAAGGAAGCGTTTTATTTATTATAAATTTATAATCTTATTTTAGCTTTTAGTATCGTACTTAATGGTAATGCAATTACAATTGCAGCAGTTCCTTGTCCTATATTTCCAATAACGTCTTTAGCCGCAATAGCAACTGCTGATGCTAACGTAGGTGATTCCATTGTAACTTTGGCTAAAATTATTCCAGTTACAAAGTAACCACAAATCATCCAAATAGATGCTATGATAAATGAAAATAAGTTATTAAATATATTCTGACCTTGGTATTCTTTTCTAAATGCTATAGAACCAACAATAAATGCCATTGTCGCTTTTATTATAAAGGTGAATGGTGCCCACATAACGTATCCACTCAATAAATCAAAAAGTGTCATGCCAATAGCAGCTGATATAGCCCCATTTCTCTTTCCAAGTAATATTGCGCCCAACAACACCATACTATCACCAAGATGAACAACACCCATAAATGTCTTCAAATTTATCATTGATGTAGCTACATATGTAATAGCTGCCATAATCCCAACATAAACAACAGTCTTAGTATCAATATTTGATGCATTTTGTAGTTTTCTCTCCATATCAAATCCCTCTCTTATTTATATTAGTAAGTATTTGTAAATGAATTATACACAGCTAAACTACTGTAACTTTTTATTGATAACTTAAAAAGTTACAAGTTTAATCACTCACAAATATATACTTGTTTCTTATTTAATATAATTATATATATAACTATATTCTAAGGTCAAATGTATCGATACACTTCCTTTTTTTTATTTATTTTCGCAGTATACGATTACTTCAATAATCTTCTATTGCATTGAATCACAATTTAATGTAAATTGGTTATGAACTTATTAAATTTTTACTAATAAATAGATAAATTGATTATTTATTGTGTATTTTTAAAGAACTTTATTTAAACTGGGACAAAAATAATCCATGGTGGTGATATTATGTATAAATTAATAGCTTTAGATATGGACGGAACATTACTAAACGAAAATAGGGAAATATCAAAAAAGAATTTAAAATCAATACGAATCGCAATTGAGAATGGAATCAAAGTTGTTTTAGCTACAGGAAGACCTTTAAAGGGAATAGAAAATTTTCTTAAAGAACTTGATTTAATTGACAATGATAACTTTTCAGTATCTTTTAACGGTGCTCTAGTTCAAAATAACACAACTGGTGCAGTTTTAAGTAGAAATATTCTTACACATGATGATGTTAAATACCTTTATAATTTAAGTAAGATATTAAATGTTAATAGACATGCATTAACAAAAGATTCTGTACTAACTACTACTCATAACCCATATACTGATATTGAGTCAAATATAAACGGGATACCAATATATATTACAGACTTAAATAATCTTGATCCTTCAGCTGAAATCATTAAATTCATGTTTGTAGATGATCCTAATGTTTTAGATGAAGTTATTAAAAAATTACCTAAAGAAGTTTACGAAAAATATACTGTTGTGCGAAGTGCTACTTATTTTTTAGAATTTTTACATCCAGTAGCTAATAAAGGTGCTGGTGTGAAAGCTATAGCTAAAGAGTTAAATATTAAATCTAATGAAATTATTTGTGTAGGAGATGCGGGTAATGATATTCATATGCTCCAATATGCAGGATTAGGTGTTGCAATGGGAAATGCCTTCGATGAGGTTAAAGAAATTGCTGACTATATTACTAAATCGAATTCCGAAGATGGCGTTGCTCATGTTATAAATGAATTTATTTTGAAAAATAAAATAGCATAAAAACTATTACCAAAAACATTTAATAATTCTTAAAAAAAGGTCAGATTTAAGAATAACTTGTGTTAATCCTTAAATCTGACCTTTTTACTTTTATTACTTAAATAAATCTTTTAATTTGTCTCCGAATAAATCTCCTAAAGTTGTTCCACTATCTTCTTGGTTTTGTTCTTGTAGGAATTCTTGGTATTCTCCTGGCACTTCATCTGCTGCTTCTTTTATACTTAGGCTAATTTTACCGCCTTCTTTGTCTACTCCAAGTACTTTAACTTTTACATTATCACCAGTACTTAATTTTTCTGAAGGATCAGCTATTCTATCTTCACAAATTTGTGAAATATGTACTAAACCTTCAACACCTGGTTTTATTTGAACAAAAGCACCGAATTTAAGAAGTTTTATAACTTTACCATCTAAAATATCATTTTCTTTGATATCTTCCATTGCTTTTTTACGTGGATCTTCTTTTACATCTTTCAAGCTAAGAGATATTTTACCTGTTTCATTGTCAAAGTCAAGTACGAATACTTCTACTTTATCTCCTACAGAAACTATATCTTCAACTTTTTTTACTCTATCCCAAGATAATTGAGTAATATGGATTAAACCATCAACTCCTCCAAGATTAACAAAAGCACCAAATTTTGCTATTCTTGTAACAGTTCCGGCTCTTTTTTCACCTTTTACTAAAGAAGCCCAAGTTTCTTTTTTCTTTACATCTAATTCAGCTTGCTCTATAACTTTTCTTGATAGTATTACTCTATTTTTTTCTTTATCAACTTCAATAACTTTCACTTCTAAAGTTTTCCCTACGAAAGTTTTTAAATCCTTAATAAAGTTTACTGAAAGTTGAGATGCAGGTACAAAAGCTCTTATTCCTTTAATTGAAGTAACAACTCCACCTTTTACAGCTTCTTTAATTTCAACTTCAAAAGTATTTTCGCTACCTACAGCATTTTCTATTTCATCCCATGCTTTAATCGCTTCAGCTCTCTTTTGAGATAACAAAACATTGCCTTCTCCGTTATTAACTTTTATAACGTAAACTTCAATTTCATCTCCTGCATTAACTTTTTCTGCAGGACTAACTTCTGGGTCACCTGTTAATTCTGTACTATTTATGATTCCGTCTGAAATGTATCCAACATTAACCAAAACTTCATTTTCAGATGCTGAAATTACCTTTCCAGTAACTACATCACCTGCATGTATTGGTTCCATTGACTTTTCGATTTCACTCATCATTTCATTCATTGTATTTAAATTCTCTTCTGACACTTATATCTCTCCCTCTTAAATTATTCGTTCATACTCATACATTTAGTATTATACCACAATATAGCTTGTTTTAAAAAAGGTTTCCAATAATATTCTTGGAAACCTTTGATTTTATTTTCTTTTAAAATTAATATCTTTCAAATCAAGCACTCTTAGCGAATTAATTATATTCTTTTCATGAGCTAAGTTACCGTATTTATCTACTTCAGTTTTATCTTTAGTTCCATGACTTAGTGAAGCAGCTCCTCCTATACATCCTCCAGAACATGCCATTCCTTCAATAAAATTACCCTTACTTTTATTTACCTTCGCCATTTTCAAAGCAATATCACACGCTTTCAGGCCATCACAAACTATAGGTTTAAATTCCACATCTATATTTTGTTCTTCTATGATATGTTTAATAGATTCTGTAACTCCACCAGACCTTGCAAATATTCTGCCAAAGAATGAAGCATTATTTAACTTTCCTTCTTCACACTCTTCAACATTAATATCCATTGCATCCAACATTGCTTGAAGTTCTTCAAAAGTCATTACAAAATCAGTAAATCCTTTTAGTTCTTCTTGTTGAATCTCCATTTTCTTCGCTGTACATGGACCAATAAATACAACTTTTGCTTCTGGTTCAATATTTTTAATCAGTTTTGATATAGCAATCATTGGTGAAACAGAACTAGATATATTACCTTCTAGTGTAGGATAATTTTTCTTAATATGTGCTACAAATGCAGGACAACATGATGTAGTCATAAATTCTTTTTCATCTAAAACTTCCTTAAATTCCTTTGCTTCATTTAATGCAATTATATCAGCACCCAAAGCAGCCTCAACAACGTCATGAAAGCCAATTTTTTTGATACCAGTAACTATTTGTCCAATTTTCGTAGATGTAAATTGACTTGATATTGCAGGGGCTATCACCGCATATACCTTTAATTTATTATCAATTTTAGATTTCTTTAATAACTCTATTATTTCACAAACATAAGATTTATCTTCTATAGCTCCAAATGGACATTGATATACACAAGCTCCACATTGAATACATTTGTCGTTATCAATTGAAGCTTTCTTTTTGTTATCTATAGAAATTGCATTTACCCCACATGCCTTTACACACGGTCTTCTAACATCTGAAATTGCATCGTAAGGACATACGCTTTTACATTTACCACACTCAATACACAATTTAGGATTTATATAAGCCCTTTGACCTACATGAGTTATTGCATTAACTGGACATATATCCATACATTTATGAGCTATACATCCTCTACAAGCCTCTGTAACAGTAAATCTATTTATTGGACATTCATCACATGCAGAATTTAATACCTCTATTACATTGCTATTAGTTTTATCTCCACCTCTAGCTAGCTTTACTCTATCTTTAGTAATAGCTCTCTCTTTGTAAATACAGCACCTCATTCTAGGTGACTCTTCATTAACTATCATTTCAGGAATATTTTCAAATTTACCTTCATCAGGATCTTCAATTGCAACTTTACAAACTTCTTTTAGAATTCTATACTTTAATAATTGCACGTTACTTTCAAATTTTCTCATTGTCTCTGCGCCCCTTAATCTAAATATGTTACCTTTACCTCTTTACCTAATTCTTCTAATAACTTTGCTAATTCCCGAATTATTTTCAATTTAATATTTAAACCCATAGGGAAATCTGGGTTTTGGTGAGCTGGATTAACTGCCTTTCCTACCCACATATGAATATGTGTACAATTGTTTATCAAACAATCAGCTAATTTTGTTGCTCCATCTATACTTTCAAATCTATACTTTAAAGGATTTTCAGCATAGTACTCTTTATATCCTTTTATAATTTGTACTGTTTTTGAAAGAGTAAGAACACCTTCTGTTACCAAGTCAATACCTTGAATCTCTGCAATAGGAGGTACCTCTAAACCAATAGTATTCATATCCACTTCCAATTTTTCATCTAATTCTCTAGCAACAATATTTGCAGTAGTCCCACCACATACTATTTTTTTACCCTTGCATTTCATAAATCTTCTTATTACCCATTCATCGTCATCACTATCTTTAGGAGGTCCTGCTAGTAAATCAAGATACTCCGGTTCTCTCATCTTTATTGTCAAAACAGTCGTATCATCACCTGGTTTATTTTGGTATAGATCATTGCATGTTTCTAATAACTCTCTTGTTAAGTTAAATGCTGTAAGATTGTAGCTTTCTAGTTTCTCCATAAATTCAACAATATTTTGCCATTGCCATCCTAAATTTAATAGTCTTCCTACTCCAGCATGTATTGCTCCATCACTAAAGATTGTCAAATAATCATTAGGTTCCATTTTAAATGAACTTTTAAAAATTAGTTTTCCGTCTAATTCTACTGAAGTTTTATCTATATCAATACATTTATCTCTGCACATCATTACGAATGGTGGATTATCATATTCAATTACTTCTATCTCTCCATTCTTTCTAACTTGTATAATAGTAAATGTAGAATATGCAATTTCTCTTACACTGCATATAGGCAAAGTATGAGCAATTGTGTCCACAGTTTCTTCAAGTGTAGCGCCTTCCTTAAGCATTGTAACAGCAATTTTCGAGGTTAATGTTGCCAATATATTAGCTTTTACACCACTACCTAAACCATCTGCTAAAACTATTATCATGCCATCTTTTGTTCTTTCTATCTCAACATGATCTCCACATAGCTCTTCACCATGTTTATTTAAACTCTCATAGCAAAAATCTATGAAATAGTTCATAAATTATCACCATCTTCACTAGACATAAGTTTCTTTAATTTAGTTAATGTAACTTTAGTTTCCGCAGTTGTCTCTCCGAGTAAACTTGCAATCTCCTGAGCAACTCGCATCTGTTTCTCAATTACCTTTTGAGCTGCATCCATAGTTTCTTGTTTCATTACACCTAATTGTTTTTTTCTTTTTTCTTCTAATGAGATATCACTCATTATCATCATAAATATTTTTTCTTCTTCTAAATAAATAATATTTTCTCTAATAGAAACACCATACTGGAAATAATGAACCGTTTTTCCAAATATATTTTTTTTACTCTCATGTGCTTCTATGATATTATCATCATTTAATAATGTTAATATGTTTTTTTCTTTAAAACTATTTTTATTTAGCATGAAAATTCTTTCAGCAGTAGGATTATACTCCTTTATTATAAGATTCTCATCAAATAAAAATATAGCATTGGGTGTATGCTCAAATATTATATTTGTCATGCTTTCAGCTTTACTTCTCATATAAGGAACACACATTGACATCTCAGACATACCAGATAAAACTGCTATTGCCTTTTCTTTACATGTATCATAACCACAAGCTCCACAGTTCAATTCATCACTCTTCTGGAACTTGCCCATTTGCCTCATTATATCAAATATTTCCTCTTCATCATACTCTTTCTGAGTTATTTCATTATTAGTGAATTTTTGTTTCAAATCAATGTTTGATGATACCTTCATATCTACTTCTTTGCCAGTACAACTTTCGGAATATTTTCTAACTCTATTTCTTCTTACAAACAAACCTTTTTGATCCTTAGGATTTCCAGGTCCACCAATACATCCACCTATACAAGCATTCATTTCAACACAAACATTCTTTAAATTTCCTTCATCTATTTCATTCAACAACTCTCTACATTTACCCAATCCATCTACTTTTATCATAAAATACTCATCTTTTTTACTAATATCAAGTTGCGATATTATTGATCCAATTAATGGGTATGAACGTCCATTTTCTGAACTTTGCTTATCAAAATTTGTTGGCTTTAGTTCATTTAAATTAATATTTTCTTCTTCTAGCCATTGACTTAATTCCTCAAAAGTAATAACTGCATCTACTGAATCTTCATTATCTTTTGCTTCATATTTTTTTGATATACACGGACCAATGAAAACTACTTTTGCATCTTCGCCGTATTCATCTTTAATCATTTTACCATGAGCAACCATAGGGGATACTACTGGTAGCATATACTTTATTAGTGATGGATAATACTTTTCTATCAAATAATTCGTTGAAGGACAGCAAGTAGTTATAATACTTTCAGGTTTATTTTCATTAATATATCGATTATATTCTTTTGATACAACCTCTGCCCCTATAGCAGTTTCTTCTACAGCAAAGAAACCTATTTTCTTTAGCCCAGTTACTAACTGTTCTCCTTGTTCAACTAAAAAACTTCCAATAAACGAAGGAGCTATACTTACAACCACCTTATCCCCATTATTTATATAATCCTTAACTATTTCCATATCACTTTTTATATATCTAGCCTCTTGAGGACAAACTACTAAACATTGTCCACAAGCAATACATTTATCCTCCATAATTTCTGCTTTATCATCGAGAATTTTTATTGCCTTTACATGGCAAGATCGTAAACATTTATAACAATTTTTACAGTTTTGGCTATGAAAATTTATAAATTGCATTTTATAGCCTCCTTAGTATCTCTTTCTCAAAAAACTCGTTTACCTTATCTTTGTTTACTGAAAAGTAATTATCCTCATCTATTCTAACGGATACAGATTGAGTGCATTTTCCTAAACAAAATGCAGCTTTAATTGTAACTGAGTCTTCAAGTTTATTTTCTTCAACTAAATCAGTTATTTGCTTTATAACATCATAAGATCCTTTTAAGTGACACGAACTTCCTATACAAACGTAAACAACCATTTCTTTTTCCTCCCCTTTGTTAAATAACGAAAAAAGCTTCGTAATTTATAGTTATAAATTCTAAGTTTACTGCTTACACCTTACAACTAATTCCTATTTCCTCTCTCCATATTACTATATTGTTAATTATTTATCAATATATCATTGTTATTTTCATACTATTTATTTCATTTATTAATTTCAAGTATATCATGGTTAAACTATAAAAGTAAGTTGAACTAAATTACTTTTGTAGGATAAGAATATAAAAAATTTCAAAATTAAAAAGAATATATTCCCCTTGACACACAATTAAAACAATAATATAATTTAGTAGCATGCGTAAAGGTTGATATTAGTCTTTAATTTTAAAGACTTTCTGATTTTTGAAATTTTTAGCGAATTTATTAAACAGATACTGTTTGATAAGTTCGCTTTTTATTTTTAATATATACAGTTATTAATTTACGTAATAGTTATCTTTAATACGGTGGTGGATTAATATGAAAATAGGATATGCTTGCATTTCTTTAGGAAGTGGATATAAAACCACGAGACGTCTAACATTAAAAAACTTTTCAAAGCAAAATTTTAGAGATACAGCTTTATTAAATCTAATTGATTTTAAAAAAATTCTTCAATATAACATTGATAATAATCTATTTATATTCAGAATAAGTTCTGATATTATTCCTTTTGCATCTCATACAATAAATAACTTTCAATGGTGGAATTCATTTGAAAATGAATTAAAAGATATTGGTGATTTTATAAAATCCCATAACATCAGGGTTTCAATGCATCCTGGACAATATACTGTTTTGAATTCACCTAAAGAAAACGTAGTCCAAAATAGCATAAAAGATATAGAATACCATACGAAATTTTTAGATAGTCTCCAATTAGATTATTCACATAAATTAATCCTTCATATTGGTGGTATTTATGGAAATAAACCCGAAGCGCTCAAACGATTTATAAATAATTTTAGTAGATTATCATTAAGTGCTCAAAAAAGATTAACTATTGAAAATGATGATAAATTATTCACTCTAGAAGATGTTATTTACGTAAGTAATAAAATCAAAATACCTGTTATTTTTGATAATCTACATCATAAATGTAATCCCTCATTAGAAAACAAAAATATTATAGATATTCTTAATATAGTGGAGAAAACTTGGAGTAGAGAAGATGGTGCTGTAAAGATACATTACTCTCAGCAAAACTCCAATAAGCGGACTGGTGCTCATTCTACCTATATAAATCTTAAATCCTTTATGAATTTTTACCACTCTATAGAGGACTTTGATATTGATATAATGTTAGAAGTAAAAGATAAAGATATATCAGCAATTAAATGTTCCAATACTATTTTTTCCAATAACGACCTAGATTTAATAAAATCTCAATTTGAGAACTATAAATATACTATTAAAGAAAAAAGCTATTACATGTATAGTAACATCGAAAATCAAATTTCTAAAACTATTTGTTTCTATGATTTTTACAATATAATAGATTCTCTACTAGCCAATCCTTATGATTCGCTAAGCACAAGAAAAGTTTTAAATGAAATTATATATTTATTTTATGATATTGCTTCTTCAAGAGATAAAAATTACCTTGAAAAATTATCTATTGAGAATACTGATTATTCCAAAATAAAAGAAAAACTATCTAGGCTTTCTACTAAATACAATATTAAAAGTTTGCTCAGTAGCTATTACTTTTATTATTAGTTTACCAAAGCTTCAAATAATATTGATAGTATGGAATTTTAAATTATTAAAGCCTTAAAACAAAAGGAAAAGGAGTTATATAAACTCCTTTTCCTTATAAGTTAGCTACAGCTTCCACCACAGCTATCACAGCCACCATTATCAGCTTGATTTATTGGAGCCACTTTAAAACCTGTACCCATAAACTCTATTTTAATGTCTCCAAAGTTATTAAATAAGTCATCTTCCATAACAAATTTAATTC
Organism: Clostridium sediminicola; assembly: GCF_050402865.1. Classification (NCBI taxonomy): domain Bacteria; kingdom Bacillati; phylum Bacillota; class Clostridia; order Eubacteriales; family Clostridiaceae; genus Clostridium; species Clostridium sediminicola. Next base: position 1,513 of record NZ_BAABMF010000014.1, on the reverse strand, counting down.
CAGTAGATTCATCTATAAAATCATTATCTTTTTGCTCATCCAGAGCAAGGCCAAAACTTGGGCCTGATCATCCCATGCCAGCTACAAAGATTCTAATGTTCTCAGGTGCTCCCTCTTGACGGTTATCAACAGCAGCCTTAATAGCTTCAATTGATTTTTCATCAGCAATTACATTCATGTTCATTATTTTCACCACCTTTTTTCACCTTTTTTGATTATAACACATTTACCCCTAAAAGGTATATTTTTTGCAATTTTTTTTATATATATACTAAAAAAAATCACATAATTCAAAATACATTAAGTTTTTGATGTGAATAATTATAAAATTACACATTTAATGGCATCCTCCACCACATGATCCACAGCCATTTGCACCTTCTATAGGTTTTACTGGTGAAACTTTATACCCTTCTCCAATCAATTCTATTTGGAAATCACCATAGTTTTCATATAAATCATTTGCTATTATAAATTTTATATCTCTAGTTTCATCTACTACGTCATTATCTTCAAATTTATCTATTGACAACCCAAAGGTAGGGCCGCAACATCCTACTCCTGCCATAAATATTCTCACTGGAACTGTGTTTTCTCTATTTTGTAAAGCTTCTTCTATGGCACTGTATGTGTTTTTGTCAATTTTAATATTCATCTAAAATCACCACCTTATATATTCAATACAGTTTATCTATATATACATGGTAAACCTTACAAGAATAATTGTCAATAGATATTTATTATTACTTAAGTTAACTCATTCATTTTTTCCTCTCTTTTTTCTTGCTTTTCCTTCAATATATTTAAATCTTGCATATCCATTGTCTCAAGATTATTTTCAATATAACCTTCTGTTGAAGCATAATTTTTTAATAAATTATCATAATCATTGTTCTCTAAATTTCCACCATAAACTACTCTATTTTTCAACTCTTCTATATTCTTTTTTCTATCTTTCTGAACCTCTTTTGCATGTTCAATACTTTCTGGTTTACTTATATCTGAGTGTTGTTCAAGATGCCTTTCAGTTCTTGCATAAGCTTCTGTAGTATTTATTATTTCGTCTATTCGATTAGCATTCTCTATCTTCTCGTTCATTTTATCAATTCTACTTTGAAGATTATCTTTTGATTTACTCATAATATCCTCCTTCAAATTTTTTTATCTTTTTTATTTTTTGTAATTTCCATAGTTTAATACCTCAAAATACTTTCCAATTAAAATTTTTAATAAAAAAATAAATAGCCATCTCCTTTTTCACTTCAGGATATGGCTATTTACCAAATTCTAATTCAAATTGAAACACATTTTCTTCTATTCAAAACATTCCTTTCTTACTAGCTAAAACATTTCTTAAATCTTAAATCTTAAATCTTAAATCTTAATTCTTAATTCTTAATTCTTAATTCTTAATTCTTAATTCTTAATTCTTAATTCTTAATTCTTAATTCTTAATTCTTAATTCTTAATTCTTAATTCTTAATTCTTAATTCTTAATTCTTAATTCTTAATT
>NZ_BAABMF010000013.1:0-143240 GCF_050402865.1 Clostridium sediminicola | reverse complement strand
ATCTTCTTCAGTGAAAGTGATTTTACTCATTTAAATTCAACCTCTCTTTCTTCTAAATAAAGTATACAAAAAAATACCTATAGAATAAACACCTTTTCTTAGTGTCCATTCTATAGGTACCATTTTAATTTTGAGCACACCCCCTCTTAATAGAAAACAATATATAAAAGTTTTATTTTCTACATATTGTATTGATGTCAGTAGATGGAGTATATTTAAGAAATCCCTCTTCCATAATTAACTCAATCATTCCTGTTTCATTCAAATATTCAACATAAGATTTTAACATTTTCTGCAATGTAGCATATTTATAGATACTTTTTACATTAATATTCCAATTTTTAATAATAGCCTTCATAATATCTTCCATTGTCATTGTCCCATTTATGACATCATACATTTTTTCTGCCCTTTTCTTATAGAAATCTATATTATCCCCTATTAATTCTGTAATATCATTATACATACCTTTGTGCGCCACTATGTATTTACTACATTTCAAGTTATAAAGTTTCTCTTTACTTTTCAAATCCTCTTTCAGTATATAAGCATAAGGCATTTTTGCCCCTTTAATGACTTCATAACTTATAAGTGCATCTCCTACATACGCTACATCATCAGGAGTAATAATACATATGTGTGCTGGACTATGTCCTGGCGTTTGAAGAATTTTAAAGTTAATACCACATACATATATACTATCTTCATTGTCCAAAATCATAATATCTGTTTCACAAACCATATGCCCAAAATGTTCTGTTACATCGGATAATGTCTGGCTACTATAGTAAACCTTCAGATTAACTGTAGAACTACAAATAAGAGCCTCATATGCTGACATAGCAATAGTACAATTATATTTATTTTTAAAATATGTATTATTTCCTATATGGTCTATATGAGCATGGGAGCACAATACACCGACAACTTTAAAGTTATTTTTTTCCAAAATATTGTCTATTCCATCCCTTTCTCCTTCTGCCCATCCTGAATCTAACATTATTATTTCTTCATTATTAATCTTATAAAAAGGGATATATGTCATGCCTGTATCAATACAAAATGTATTTCCCTTAACTTTTATTATTTCCATATTTTCCACCTACTTTTCAAGTTTCTGTTAGATTATATCACTATAACTACAAAAGTTCTATTATCGTTTTAATATAAATTTAATAAAAATTTAATTGCAATATGCAAGTAATCTATATATAATTTAAAACATAAAAGTAAAATATACAAAAGTGATTTTTAGGGAATATTCATAGAATATAAGTTAGAAATAGGAGGTAAATTTGGATACATTAAAGAAGAATCAGGTAAGCGAGATAATGTACAAAATATACGAATATATGTACCGATTTGAGAAAAAGGAAGAACGGCTATTTGGAATTTCTTGGAATGAACTCTATTTGCTAACCATTATTTATAAAGGAAATAAAATCACAGTATCTCAGTGTTCTAAAAAACTTGAAATTCCTATGTTTTCAACAAGCAGAATGATAACAAAACTTGAGAATAATGGATTAATACAACGCATAAACAATGAAAAGGACAAACGTATTGTAAATATCATTGTTTCACCAAAGGGATTGGACTTAATTCATAAAGTGGACGAATTTAATTTGTCTATGTTTGAGAATGTCTTTGACAAAATATCTTCAAAAGATCTTAATGATATGTCACGAAGTATTGATGATTTAGAAGTTCTTTTCCAAAATAATTTTGAAGATTAAAAGGAGGATAATATGAAAATTATTGTGTTAAACGGAAGCCCAAAAGGGAAGAATAGTGTTACTGTTCAGTGGAATAAATATTTAGACAGACATAATCCTAACCATGAGTTTATTTATTTTAATATTGGACAACAGATAAAAAGTTATGAAAAACCTGAAGTTATGGATAAATGTGTTGATGCTATGATTAATTCAGATTTGATTATCTTCTCTTACCCTGTTTATACTTTTATTGCTCCTTATCAAGTTGCAAAATTTATTCGACTTTTAAAAGAACATAAAAGAGTTAATGAACTTAAAGACAAGTATGTAACTCAGATTACCACATCAAAACACTTTTTTGATACCACAGCTCATAGGTTCATCTTTGAGAATTGCAATGATTTGCAAATGAAAACAATAACTGGATTATCTGCTGATATGGATGATTTGTTAACAGATTTGGGTAGAAAGCAACTAAAAGATTTTTATAAAAATGTTTTGTTTGATATGAAAAATGATATTTATGAAGATATTCAGGTGGTTGAAAAGGAAGAATTCAATTTTATATACAAAAATGATGTAACTGAAACACCCAAAACCGAAGGATATAGTACAGTTATTGTGAGTGATTGTGAAGATGACAATGATTCATTACGTAATATGATTGATGCATTTAAAGCAAAATATAAATATCCTGTGAAAGAAATTAATATTGCAAAGTTTAAATTTTCTGGTGGCTGTTTAGGCTGTTTTAATTGCGCTTTTAATGGCAAATGTATTTATAAAGATGGCTTTGAAGATATGCTAAGAAATGAAATTCAATCAGCAAATGTAACCATTTATGCAGCTACAGTTAAAGACCATTCAATGGGACCAACATTTAAATGCTATGATGATAGACAGTTTTGTAACGGCCATAGAACAGTTACTAAAGGACGTTTAGTTGGCTATATTTTAAATGGAGATTTAAGAAATGAGAATAATCTCATTGATATTATTGAAGGCCGCAGTCATGTGGGTGAGACTTTTCTTTGTGGTATAGCTACAAATCAAAGCAGAAATAATATAGATACACTAAAAAGTTTAGATAATTTATGTAAATCCACTGAATTTGCCCTAGAGAATAAGCTTGAAAGACCTCAGAATTTCTTTGGAGTAGGTGGAATGAAAATATTTAGAGATTTAATTTATACAATGAGAGGTCTAATGAAAGAGGACCATAAATTCTATAAAAAAAATGGAATCTATGATTTTCCTCAGAAGCAAAGAGGCACAATTATTAAAATGCAACTCATCGGGACTTTGATGTCTATCCCTTCCATTAAGAAAAAAGCCTCAAAACAAATGAATGAGGCAATTATAGGCCCTTATAAGAAAGCAATAGAAAAAGAATAACTATTCTTTTTCTATTGCATCCCTTTCTAAGAAATACGAAAGAATTTCTGCACGTTCTTTTTCTTTTTTTTCTAAAACATCTGGAGGCCAATTATAAATACCTTCACCAGTTTTGCTTCCTAACTTTCCTTTTTCAACTTTACTTTGTAATAATTTTGAAGGTTTGGAAGAATTGCAAAGTTCTTTAAAGAGATTAGAAGATATTTCATAGAATATATCTAATCCCCCTAAATCAGCTGTACATAAAGGCCCTGTACAAGGTAACCTTCTTCCATGTCCATACTCTATAGCTTTGTCTACTTCTTCTGCTTTGGCCCATCCCTGTTCAACTATGTATAAGGCTTCTCTCAACAAAGCTACTTGTAAACGATTTCCTATAAAGCCAGGACATTCTTTTTCCATGCGAATTGCTTTCTTACCAATAGATTCCGCCCATTCAATAGTCCTTACCATTGTTTCTTCACTAGTTTTTTCACCAGGAACTATTTCTACCAAAGGAATTAGTTGTGGCGGATTCCAGAATTGAGTAACTACTACTCTTTCAGGATTTTTCATATACTTTGCAATAGCTGTTGGACTAAGTGCAGAGGTATTTGTAGCTAGAATAACTTGCGGATCGCAAAGTTTATCAAGCTCATTGAAAATTTTCTGTTTTAGTTCTAAATCTTCAGCTAAAGATTCTATTATAAAGTCGGCATTTTGAGCTGCTTCTTTAATCGTTTTAACTCCTTTTATTCTACTTAAAATTTCTTGGCACTTTTCTTCTGTTACTTTCTTTTGGCATTTTAGATTATTTAAACTGGATTTTATACTATTAAACCCTCTATCTAAACTTTCATTTGACCTACCATACATGGTTACATTCAATCCTGCTTGCGCAGAAAGTATTGCCATGGCATGCCCCATAGTTCCAGTACCTAATACTGATATATTTTCAATATTCATATTTTCTTTCATTCCTCTCAAGTTGTGTATTATGTTTTATTTTCAGAATTTTTCTACCATTTCTATTATATATTATTGTAATATAAATTAAAATAATAAGCTCAAATATTACATATAACTATCTATTCTATACAAAAACACCTGCATTATTGATTGCAGGTGTTCTAAATTTATTTTATAATTTCATTTTTTTTGCAACAACTTCAGCTGCTTTAACTAAAGGATACCCTGCTGGGGAAGCAGTTAATAATGGATGGGTTCCAATTTGCGCAACAAGAAGATCTGCAATAGTGTTTCTGTTTTGAATAATAAAACCTATTACATTTAACAATTCTCCTGCACTTTTTCCTCCAATAACTTCTCCGCCAAGTATAATTCCACTATCTTTAGAAACAATTAATTTAACCATTTGACTATGGCTATCTTTGAAACAACCAGGGTGTCTATCCATGCCAGTAAAACTACCAGTTATAATATCAAATCCTTCTTTTTTTGCCTGTGCTTCAGTCAATCCAGCTGCACCAAATCCAGTTTCATCAATAGCTGTTGAATAAATACCTATTGTACCTGGAAAAGTTTTAACAGCTGATAATTTATAAAGATTTAGTCCTGCTACTCTTGCTTCTGCACATGCTGTAGAAGCAAGCATTATTCTACTTAATTTGCCTGTACTAAATTCTCTTTTCTCGGAACAATCCCCAATTGCAAAAATATCTTCACAACTTGTTCTTTTATATTGATCAGTTTTAATAAATCCTACTTCATTAATTTCTATCCCCGCTTCTTTAGCTAGTGAAACATTTGGTTTATATCCCATAGATAATACTACTGCATCAGCATGTATTTCTTCTCCATTACTAAGTAATATTCCTTCTACCTTATCCTTACCAATGATTTCTTTTATTCCAACGCCTGTAACTAAATTAATACCATTAGAAATCAGCTTTTCTTCAGCTATTACAGCTATTTCTTCATCAAATGCCATTCCCAATATATGTGGCATTACTTCAACTAAGGTAACATTTTTTTCTGCCTTTTTCAATTCATCTGATAATTCTACACCAATAAATCCAGCACCAACAACAACGATGTCTTTTAAACCTTCTAGCTTAGATTGAAATTCATCTAAATATACTTTATCTTTTGGAATTGAAACAACGTTTTCTAATTCAGCACCTTTGAGCCATTTTGGAACTGAAGGTGTGGAGCCTGTTGCAATAATTAGCTTTTCATATGTATATTCTTCATCTTTAGTTTTACATACTTTATTTTCTTTATCAATTGAGATTACTTCGTCAACTATAATATTAACCCCTAGTTTTTCTAATCCAGCATCGGGTAAAATATTCTTATTACTTGTCCCAGTTGTAGAATAAATGTATGGAATTCCACATGGAATCATTACCTTTTCTTCCTTACGAATTAGAGTAACATCTTTTTCAGGATAATTAGATTTTGAAGTTAGCCCAGCAACTAACCCTGCAGCACTTCCTCCAATAATTAAAACACTAGTTTTTTTCATTTATATTCCTCCTTATATATCACATCAACATATTTAGATATTCAAATATCAGAATATGTTTTTTAAAAAAATTTAATCTGGAATTTCTTTAATATCAAAAAATACTTTAATTAATTCTTCTACATCTTTATTTATAAGAGAATAATATACTTCTGAGCCTTCTTTTCTTCCCTCAATAATGCCTCTTAATTTTAAAATAGATAAATGTTGAGATACTGTAGATTGTGGAATATCTAAACAATCCTGCATTTGTGAAACATTTAACTCGCCTTTTGAAAGTTTACAAACAATACATAATCTAGTATTATGGCTTAAAGCTTTTAACAATTCAGTAGTACTTGTTAATTTATCTTTGTATTTTTTATTTATCATATAAAACACCTCTGTTTATTAGTAAATAATTTCATCCTTTAATAATTATATACCATATAAAGTTAATTGTACATATATTTTCTGTAATATAGGTGTGTTTTCAATTTTCAACCACTATAAGCTCATATAAATAAAGTTTTAATCTAAAATTTATTAGCATATAATAAGCTGCTCTTTTTACATGGAAAATATTATGGTATTATTAAGTATATCAATTATTGAGCTGAGACATCTATAGTTTTAGACATCAATAAAAGAAAGGTGTTGTTATATTTGAAAAACAAAACAATAATTCTTATAGCTCTAACTTTTGTACTCATTTTATCGGGCTGTAGTTCAAAAGCTAAAGACACATCAGTAGTAGCAACTAATAGTGTGAATTCTTCTGAAGATACTTCATCTGACACTGAGAATGCATCTGAAATTGATTCTGAAAGTGAATCCGAAAACGAATCTGATACTTCTAATGAAACACCAGAAATTAAATATTATGCTCCATATACTGGAGAAGAAGTAAGCAAAGAAACATTAGATAACCCAGCATATATGGTATCTATAGAAAATTCTGGAGCAGCGAGACCACAAGCAGGATTTACATCTGCAGATATAATATATGAATTAATGGCAGAGGGTGGAGTAACAAGATGCTTTGCTTTATTTCAAAAGGATAATGCTGAAAAAATTGGCCCTGTAAGAAGTACGAGGACTTATTTTATAGACCTAGCATATGAATACAATGTTCCTTTTGCACACTGTGGTGGTAGTCATGATGCTCTTGATAGAATCTCAAGAGAAAAGCCCATGTCTATGAATGAAATGTATAATCCATCTTACTTTTTCAGAGATAAATCTGTAAAGGCTAAAGAACATGGTCTTTTTACTACTTCTGATAAACTTCTAAAGTTCATTGAAGTTAGAAACTATATAAAACCTACAAATGTAGAATTGAAATTTGACAAGATATTTTGGGATAATTCTAACCTTGAAAATGCAAACTCATTATCTTTAAAATTCAATAAATATTATAGGACAAGTTATACCTTTAAAGATGGTTTATACTATAAATCAATGAATGGAAAAGACTCCCTGAATCGCCACGATGATGTCCCTGTAGCAATAAAAAATATAGTTATTCAGAATGTTAAATATAGTTCTAGATCTGGCGAACCTTATTTAGATGCTAAGCTTGTAGGTAATGGTGACGGAATTATTATAAGCAATGGTAAAAGTATAAAAGTTACATGGTCTAAAAAAGACCTAAAATCACAGACAATATTTAAAGATGAAAATGGAGATATTGTACCACTTAATGTAGGTAAAACTTGGTGGCACATACTAGATCAAAAAGCTCAGTTAACTATAAGTTAGAAAAATCATAATATTTTTTTAAACTCTTTTCTCTTTAGCACTAGTCTTTTATTGTCAAATCAAAAGACTAGTGCATTTTAATTTCCGCAGAGAACTCCTCTGCTCAAATTCAATGAAAAAATGCATATATAGCTACAAAGACACTTCACTAAGAAATTCTAATTCATTTTCTAAAGCTCGTTACGATGCCTTTTACGCTATATGAATTCTTATTTTACCGTTAATTTTTTCTTTTAATATATCTTTTTGATCCACACCACAAATCATTGAATTTTTAACTAGTTTTTTTACTTTTTCTCTTGAAACATGGAGCTTTTTACTCAACAACTTGTCTACTCGCAGACCTAGTGAATATTTACATGTAATATCTATAATGTATTTTTTTCCGTTTAAATCATTTATCTTTATATCTTCACCGATAATTTCATATTCTATATTATCAAACTCTAGTTTCACCTTATTTTTTTTATGAATAGCTACATCAAATCCATATTTTTTTGATAATTCAAAATCATTATTTAAAAATTGCTTATACTGTAATTCGTCAATATCTAAATAACTTATTCTTTCATATATAGTCATATTCCAAGTTGATTTGCAGTTAACACATTGATAAATAAGCCATATATCTAAATTTTTTTTATTGGCATTTACTCTAAATTTATGACTATTCTTGAAATAAGTATTGTTCCCACATTTAGGACAATTCCTTATTACCATCGGTATTGTTTTAGGTACTACTTCCCATTTAATTTTTTTTAAATAGCTCATTTTGCTCCTCCTAATTAATTTTTATAGGATTATGCAAAAGCTATTCCACAATATTCATTTTATTATGCATAGCCTTTGCTAAGCACAAATAATAAATTTCATCATATAAAATTCCTCCTTTACTAATATAAGCCTCTTTAGTATTATACTAATCTATATTGAATTTAACTACCTTATTCTCTTTTCATAAATAAAAATGAGCCTGAATCAAAATATTTGAATCAAGCTCATCTTTTTATAATTTTTCCTTTTTCTTATTTAAGATAATTCTGTGAATGCTTTTCTTTGATAAATAGAATTTATCTGCAAGTTCCTCCACAGAATATCCATCAATATATTTTTCATATATATTATTATTTCTAACAGTTAACTCATTCTTGATATTTGTATTTTCTCCCCAGGATTTTTTATTGTCTTCCTTTTTAGGTATATATATATATTCACCATCAATATAGTCTTGAATTAATTCGACCAAATCCATAGGTAATAACTTTTTTGCATTAATATAGCTCATTTTGCTCCTCCTAATAATTTTTTTAGGATTAGCAAAGGCTACCATTTATAAATTAAATCTAAAATGCAATAGCCTTTGCTATGCATTAATAACATATCTTTTCATGTAGCAACCCTCCTAACGCTTTTATAAACATATATAAAAACTTCCTGTTATAATATTATTTTCGTAATGTATCTTTATCTTCACAAAACTTCTTAAGGTATTCTGTCGCTGAACGATTCATCTCCAAAGAAAAGTCAGACATATATTTTCGATTACAAAGTGCCTTAATTTTTTCAATAGCATTTTTATCTATCAATCCATTTTTTCTATTTCTTTCATTGTGCATTTCCACATGTTCTTCCTTACTTAATTTATGATATTTGTTTTCAAAAACTATGTACTTCTTTTCAAAACGAGGGGGCTTTTTCCTATTCTTTTGAGAATCAACAGGATACCCATAAACCACCATAGCAGCAGGTATAACATAGTCTGGAAGATCCAACAATTCTCTTACTTCCTCACAATTTTCGATTATGTCACCAATGTAACATGATCCAATTCCTAAAGATTCTGCAGCTACCACTGTGTTTTGCGCAGCTATTATTGCATCAGCATAAGCAAGTAAAATATCTCCTTCCCCAGGCTTTCTTGGATTGCAATCTTCAAGACTAAAAACATCATACCATCTTTGATAATCTGCAAGAAAAACAAGCACTAAAGGTGCCTTTGCAATAAAAGGTTGATTATCGCAAGTTACAGCAAGTCTTTCCTTTAATTTTTTATCAGTAATATCTAGTATGGTATAAAGCATCATTGCACCTGCAGTTGGCGCTTCAAATGCAGATTGTAAAATTTCATTTTTTATATTAGTTTCAATTAATTTATTTTCAAATACTCTCACTGATTTTCTATTTTTCAATCCTTCTAAAACTTCATTCATAGTTTTAACCTCCATTTTCTATACTTAAAGCTATTCAATAAAAAGTACTTTACTCCATACAGCAAACTAATAGTCAATTTTTCAATATCTATAGTTGAAACAATCAAATCATATTAATTTTACCATATATTTTTTGTTCTAAACAGATTTAGTTAACTAAATCTGTGCAAAATTATTACATTGAAATTATAGATTTAAAATTACAAGTTCTTATGAAAAATAATCATCTATCTATTTTTGCCAAAATCATCTAATACTTTATTACAAATTATGCTATAATATACACGTTGCGACAAAAAATTTGGAGGTTATTTCATGTACAAATTCATTAAAAAAATATCAATATTTTTAATAATGGTATTGATATTCAATTGTTTATTACTATTCTTAAACTTTGATAAAAATAAAGTATACGCTAATAGTGAACTATCAAAATTGCCAGAGAATCAAGTACTAAAAGAAACTATAATTGTAAATACCATCTCTTCTTCTGAAGAATATAATACAACAGACTATTTAAAACAAATTCGAATTGCTTTATCTGCTTTTCAAACTTTAGAAAATAAATATACTGAATTCAATAATGTACTTCTTGAAAAAATTCAAAATATGTCAGATAACACATTAGAATGTAATAATGTAAGAAATAACACAATTATTTATAATAATATGGTTCTTATAAATCAATCAGACTATGATGATAGCGAATTAGATAGAATGCATAACATTGGACATCCTAATTGCTCATGCAGAGATAATGTTATTGCCTTTTCAGGCTGTGGATATGTTACTTTAGCAATGCTTTTATCCTCAATTAAAGGAGAAAATTATTCTCCATACTATTTTAGAGACAATTATGGATATCTATATGTATGCCGCCACGGTTGTGATCAAAATTTACTATCAGATGTACTAAATAATCTTGGTATTAATCATAACCGAATAATTAATAATAACTTAAAAAAAGGTCAAAAAAATGAAGATATCAATAAAATAGTCCAAGCCCTTTTAAATAAGCATGCACTAATATGCTTAGCATCTGGTCCAAAGAAAAAAGGTAGTCAATCTAAGTTCACAAAATATGGACATTACTTACTAATTAATGGATACAGAGAAAAAAACGGAGTTACCCAAGTTCTAGTCTTTGATCCAAATGGTTTAAATCATGAAAATGTAGATAGCTTGGCACTCTGTGAAAGAACAGCTAATGGTGGTGTTTGGTTAGACTTTTCATATATTATTTCTGACTGTAAGGATATGTGGATTATTAATTATTAATACCTTTAAAAGCTACCGAACTCTCGGTAGCTTTTAAACTATTATCAAGCCTCTATCAACCACTTAAACAATTCTAATTGTTCTTCATGTGTTTCAAACATCATTTCTGGATGCCATTGAACAGCAAGTAAATTCAATTCTTCTGATGAAAAGCCTTCTATTATGTTGTCTTCTGATTTTGATTCTATTTTAAGTCCCTTAGCCAGTGTTTTTATCGCCTGGTGGTGTTTACTATTTGTTAGTATTTCTTCGGTTTTAAACAATTTTTCAAGAATAGAATCTTTTTGAAAAATATTTTTGTGAACCTTTTTATATTTTTCAACATTATTTACTGAGTGGTTAAGATTTGAGTTGTATTGAGTTTTCAAATCCTGATACAATGTGCCTCCTAAAAATATGTTTATAAGCTGAAACCCTCTACAAATACCTAAAATAGGTTTCTTTGCCTCAATTACTTTTTTGAGGAGTTTCATTTCAAACTTATCCCTCATATCATTTATATTTCCACATCTATACATGACAGATTCATTATAATAAAGTGGATCGACATCCCCTCCCCCACTAAAGATAAATTTGTCCATTTTTTCAACAATACTATCAATATACTCATCATCATCAATACTCATAATAGGCATAGGAACTCCCCCTGCCTTATGCACAGCATTATAATAATCGGCAGGTGCCATCATAATATCCTGCCCCATAGCACCAATATGACGATGAGTAGCGTTAACATAATCATAAATATAATATGTAGTAATCCCAATAACAGGCTTTTTCATGTGAATCATTCCTTCCAATGTAAAGTTATTTGTATTGTAAATAAAATATAATATAGATTAATTATAACACCCTATATTTTTTTATAAAACACAAAAACAGATACAATCTCTGTATCTGTTAAAAATCAATTTATTTCTTGTATCATTTTTACTACTTCAGGATCCACTTCTTCAATTTCTTTTAAATCAATAATGTCACTTTGAGGTCTTAATTTAAACTTCTCAACTTGATTCTTTAACATTTCAGCTTGAGTCGAAAGTTCTTCACTTGCAGAAGCTGTTTCTTCAGATGTTGCTGAAGTAGTTTGTACAACATTAGTAATTTGACTGATTCCTTGATTGACTTGATTTACTCCAATAGCTTGTTCATTTGACGCTCCAGCAATATCTCCTACTAAATCTGCTGTTTTAGATGCCCCTTCAACTATTTTCTTAAGAGATAAAGCAGTTTTATTAGCTATTTTAGTTCCCTCTTGTACACTATTAATTGATCCATCTATTAATGCTGTTGTTTCTTTTGCAGCATTTGCTGAACGTGATGCTAAGTTTCTTACCTCTTCTGCAACTACTGCAAATCCTTTACCATTCTCTCCTGCTCTTGCTGCTTCTACTGCCGCATTAAGAGCTAAAATATTTGTTTGAAACGCAATTTCATCAATAACTTTTATAATTTTAGATATACTTTTTGAAGATTCATTAATATTATTCATTGATTCTAACATTTTTGCCATTTCAGCATTCCCTTTTGTAGCATTGTTTTTTGATTCTTCCGTCATTTCTTTAGCTTTATTTGCGTTTTCAGCGTTTTGTTTTGTTTGTGATGCAATTTCTTCAATAGAAGCTGATAATTCTTCTACTGAACTTGCTTGTTCAGTGGCTCCTTGAGAAAGTGCGATACTCGACTTTGATACTTGCCTAGAACCAGAAGCTACTTGTTCTGCTGCTGAATTTATATTTGATAAAACATTATTTAATGAACTAATTATTGTATCAAGAGAAGTTTTAATTTCAGAAAAATCACCTTTATATTCTAATTTCGTTTCTAAATTCAAATTACCATTTGACATTTCTGTAAGTATTTTTGAGATCTCTTCAATATATGAAGAAATTGAATTAATACTCGACTTATAAGTTTTATAAATATTATTAAACGTTTCACCTATTATCTTTGTATCTTCATCAGTTTGTGAAATTTCTGCATTAGCAATCAAATTACCTTCAGCTAAATTTTTTATATCATGTAGGAGTTTTTCTACTTCATTCTCTTGATATTTCGTTTGCTTTTCAGCTATTTTCATAGCATTTTTTATTGCTGTTTGATCTGTGATAACTTCAAAAGCTCCTATTATCTCACTCTCCTTATTCACAATTGGTATACCTGTATATTCTATCTCCAAATTATTTCCATTAGGATGTGCATCTGTTTCACTTATAAACTTCTCATTGTGTTCCATTGATCGTGCACAAGCGCAGTTTTCTGTCATACAATCTGAAGTTTTAAAATTATCATAACATTTAGTTCCTAAAAGTTGTTCTTGAGGTTTACCAAGTATCTCAGTACCTATTTTGTTAATATATCTAATATTAAAATCTTTATCTATAGTCAATATTGGATTTGGTATATCATCAATATACTCTATAAAAGTATCTACTGTTTTGTTTATCCCAAATACTAATTCCTTATATCCGCCATCGAAATTTTCAGTGTTTCCACGTACATAAAATTCTCCTTCAGTAGCTGATTTAGTTAATATTTCCGTTTCTTTAATTAAATTTCTAAGTGTTTGAAGAACTAATTTCATACTATTCGCAAGCACATCTTTCTCGGAATTTGCTTGAACGTCAACAGATAAATCACCTAAAGATATTTTTTCAACGATTTTAGCCTTATATCTAATATTTTCAATCATTTCTCTAAAAGAATTTGCCAACTCTCCCATTTCATCTTTTGAATCAACATCTATATCTACATCAAGATTTCCATTTTTTATTTCCTTTGCAACATGAACTATATTTTTAAGAGGTTTCTTTATTGATATAGTAATAAATACCCCTAAAATAATTGAAAGTATAAATCCAACAACAATCGTAAAAATCATAAGCGTACTAGCATTACTTGCTCTAGAATTGTTTACTATCGCTGTTTGTTCGCCCTCAGCTACCTTTAGTTCTACTAATCTTTGGTTATAATTCTCAATTTCTTTACGAATAGTATGTGCTTCACCATACAGTATATCAATTGCTTGGGTTAAATTCTCCTGATGAGCATATTGAATAATTTGATTTACCAATATATCAAAACGTTCTTTTTTTAAAAAAATATCCTTAACTAGCTCCTTAGCCTCAGTATTAGTTAAAGTAGATTCATACTTTTTTAGATGTGTTTCGAAGTCAATATTTCTTAATTTAATTTTCTCAGCAAATTCATCAATTTCTTCATCACTACTTACAATCATTATGTCTCGTATATTTCCACGCGTTCTTTGGAAAGATTCCACTACTATAGCTAGGTCACTTAAAGGTACTGTGACATTTTCATATATTTTTGTATTACCTTTAGCAACTTTTTTTATATTCCAAGTACCTACTATACCAACAATACTAGTAACTACTGCTATAATAGCAAAACATAAAATCATTCTTGTACCTATTTTTATATCCTTAACCCTTTTCATTCTTTTCACTCCTCGTTATTCTTGATATTTTAATTAAATGCTATGTTATAAACCAATATTCCACTTAATTTAAATAGTTTTTATTACCGTATTATATTATAAATTAAAATTTATATTTTTAAAAGAAATATTTTCAATATTTATTAACTTCTTGGCTTTTAAATTTAACTTTGTTTATTCCTTGTTTAAGAAATCATATCAGTCAATTTGATTATAAAGAAAACATAGCGCTAACATTATATTTTGAAATTCAAAATTCAAAAAGGTATATCTATCTAATAATTAGAGTTGTATAGTATAATCATCTTTATGCAACATATAATCGACATTCGATTATTTCAATGTTACAATAATTGTAAAAAGGAGGAGTCATGAAGAATATTAAACTTAAGGTTGCCAGAGTAGAAAAAGATCTTACCCAGGCACAACTAGCAGAAAAAATTAAGGTAACAAGGCAAACGATTGGATTAATTGAAGCAGGGAAATATAACCCTACACTAAGTTTATGTATTGCAATATGTAAAACGTTAGGAAAGACGCTAGATGACTTATTTTGGGAGGTTGAAAATGAAGATAGTTGATGAGCGAGTATTACAGATAAAACGAAAGATTTATACAAGAGCTTTTTTAGTATGTCTTTTTGCTCTATGGGGAATTATAGCCTACCGTCAAATGATACTTTCACAGTCACTTACAGAATATATTGATATTTTAGTGCTATCATGTATAACAACATTACTCGTTGTTATCAGTTTGGTGAGAAAAGGTGTATTTACTTCAAGTCAAACCTACTTGATTAAGAATAAGAAATATACTTTTGTTGGAGAAATTGCATACTTTATTCTATTTATCGTAGTTTTTAGTTTCATTACTGGCATTAATGCTCCACTTAAATTACTAGTCGTTTTAGTGCTTATGTTATTTGTACGTTATACTCCAATGTTTTTGTCAAACATGTCAGAACATATAGCTAATCAAGATATTGAAGAATAAAAAGAACTAAACTTTTACTATAAAAACAGTATAAGTTTAGTTCTTTTTTATACTTATTTAAACTTTTCATATAACCCTTTTTCCTTCACTAAAATATATGGTTTATCTTTTGGTGGGATTAGTGTACTTTCATACTCATCTTCATAATTAACCAAATCATCTAATTTTACATTATACAACTTGGCCAGTGCTATACAATTATTAATGTCAGGAACCGTTTCTCCACTTTCCTACTTTGCTATTGCTTGTCTTGATACATTTATTTTTTTGCTACATTTTCTTGTGTATAGTTGTTGGATTTTCTCAAAAATTTCAATTTTATATTTACCATATTTTTCATATCATCCTACTAGTATCTTACTAAATAACCACACTTATATCTACCAACTAATATACCATGATTTGTTACAGAATCAATTGATTTGTAGTGCTAACTTAAGCAAGTTTTTAAACAATAACCATATCGCCAAAAAACTCTGGTCGATGGAAATCTGGAGATTCGGCCAATACTTTATTCCAACAACCGTAATGTGGAACTTTTGTGTCATCACCACATTTATAGGCATTTACTTTTATCATATCCCCACTTTGAAATTCACATTTTCCATATATCTTTTTTATAAACTCCAATGGTACTAATAAATTGATTTGCCAATATTGTTCCGTAATGTTAACAGTATGTTTTTTCAATAATAGCTCATGAACACTTCTTCTTTTATCTCTATTTTCACCATAATATAATAACATGGCACCATTAGCATTCATTTCAAAATTCAAATAACCTGTTTTTTTATCAGTGGGGTAAAAATTCACAAAAAACTCCATACAGCTATCTTTATAAACAGGATCATTATGGTTTTTATATTGAGCTTTCGGGTTTTGTTCCATACATTTCATTTCAAGGTGGAATCCACATTCGGCTTCATACCATATTGAAAAAGACGTTTCCGGTTGATACCCACAACCATAAGGAAATTGATCTATATGAGCCACTATTGCATCATCTTTTTTTGAGTTAATTACATATTTCATTTTACATTATTACCTCCTTTAATATAATTTTTTATAATCACTAGGTGTCATACTAGTATATTTTTTAAATATTTTTGAAAAGTAATGTTGACTCTTAAATCCAACACTATAAGCAACTTCCTTAATGCTTATATTATAGTCTTGTAGCATAACTTTCGCTTTTTCAATTCTATATTCGCTTACTAAATCTACAAAACTTTTGTTATACTCTTTTTTTATTATTTTACAGGCATAGTAGGTAGATATTTTCAAATGATTAGATAAATCCTCTAGACTAATATTATTAGAATAATGTTTCTTAATATACTGATGCACCATTACTGCTAATTTATTTTGATTTTTTATTTTGTGTTTTTCAATTGTTTCTATTAAAGATAATATGGTGCTTTTTAAAAATTGCTTCATCTCTAACAGATTATGACCGTGTTCTAATTCTTCTATTGAAATCCCTTCAAATATAACCTCTTTACCCATATTATCATAGGTCATTTTTCTCAATAAGGTTATTGTTTCCCATACATAGGATTGAATACTTTTATAATCATCTTTACAAAGCATAACTAACTCGGAAAAGAAAGCTGTAATAACTCCATCTACCACTTCTTTTTTCATAAGCATAACCATTTCTAACATCATGTCAGTATATTTAATAACATCAAAACTTACTTGCCTTTGCTCATTTAAAATATTAGAATACATCACTAAAGATAAATCATGATCAAGACCATATTTAACGCAATCTAGCGCATGATAATAAGAAGTTTCAATCTCTTCAAGAGATATATTCGTATCATCAATTCCAATAGAGCATTGTCCATCTTCATAAATATCTAATATCATTTCTATATAATTCGATATATCCTTAATATTTTGGCTAGTAATAGGTTTATCAAATAAACATAAAAAGATATTAAGATTATAAATATATTCCCCTAAGAAAAAATACCCCAACCGATTAATCTTCTGTATAATCATTTGAGTAATATCTTTCTCTTTTCTCGTCTTAATTATAAAACAGAAACCATATTTATAATCACCATCAAAGAGTTGTACTAAGTTCATCAGTACTTGTTTTTCATTTCTAATTGCAAGAGAATATATACAATCTGTTCCAAGTATATTTATTAAACTATCAATTTTTGACTGAATCTGTAACTGCTTTTCTCTTTCTTTTTTATCCTTTTCTATTGTATCAAGGACTTCATTAACTACCGATTTAAAATCTTTTATATTGGTAGGTTTTAATAAGAAATCACTAACACCTAATCGAATAGCTTGTTGAGCATATTTAAACTGACTATGTGCCGTTAAAATAATAAATTTACTATTTCCTTCTAGTTTTTTCAATTCTTTTATTGTTTCTATGCCATCAATCCCTGGCATATTGATGTCCATGATGACAATATCCGGTTTATTTCTCTTATATAACTCAATTGCCTTGAAACCATTTTCAGCCTCATTTATTTCTTTAATTTGAGGAAAATTATTTTTAACTAAAAGCTTCATACCTTCTCTTTCAATCAGCTCATCATCTACAAGCATAAGTTTATACACCTTACATTACCCCTTTCGATTCAGACTAATCTTCATATACCGTCATTACTACTTTCGTCCCTTTTTCCTCTTCACTATCTATATAAAAAGTACACCGATTGCCATAAAACATAGAAAGTCGTACTTTCACATTAAAAATCCCAATGCTTGTCTCATAATCATTAGAAACTTCACTATCTATTGCTTTTCTCAAATCCTGAAGTTTTTTTTCTTCTATTCCTTTACCATTGTCTTCAATAATTATATAGATTTCCCCATATTTATAATACACATCTACTTTTACCATGGCACCTTCAATCATATCACCTACACCATGAATAACGGCATTTTCTATAATTGGTTGTAATAACATGGCCGGCATACGTATATTGGGTAAAGATTCCTCTATGTTTAATATGAAATTAATTCTTGTTCCAAAACGTTTCCTCTGAATTTCCATGTAGTTTTTACAACAATTTATCTCTTCATAAAGATCTGATATTTTCCCACCTTTTTCTACACTATACCGAAGCAATTCTGAAGTAGTCACCATTAATTCACTGGTCCGTTCAGCACCTTCTATATACGCTAATTTTGAAATTATGCTTAGCGTGTTAAATAAAAAATGAGAATTTATCTGTCTTTGAAAGATACTTAGTTTTGTTTCTGCTATAATCTTACCCATTCTTAAGTTTTCATTCTCTTTTTCAATAATCCGTTTTTCTAGTTTTGATTTGTCTTTTATACTCTCTAAATGTCCTTCAATTGACGATGCCATATCATAAAATGTATCTGATAACATCTGAATTTCTTCAGGTGCATGATGAACCAATTCAACATCAAAATCACCTTTTTTTATTTTATTAGCATTATGAACCAAAATACCAATGGGTTTTATCAAGCTTTTCATTGAATTAAATATAAGTATAAAAGAAATAAATACAACAAAACTCGTTATTACCAATACTCTGATGAGCTGGTTTTGTAGGTTTTTTTTAAGTAAAGGTTCATTATTAATATTAATGTCTGTTAGTATGTAATAATTATCTCTTTGTGTTTCCATTATCAATTGCTTTAATCGTTCCAAATAATCGTAGTGCGTTTGTTTATTAACGAAATCCTTTTCATCAATAGCTACTACAACCCTTTCATCATATGTATCTAACATATTATCTAGTAAACCAAATCGAAAAGAATTCAGTGGTTTGAGTTGTTCAAGATCAGCTCGTGCTAATGCCATGAACTCATCATAAGATTCCAAATATTCTTCTTCACCTGTTTGTAAATATGCTTTAAAAGCAATATGTAATTCATTTGTATTATCATAAAACCTAACTAGTTCCTCATATTGACTAAAAGTTTTATTATAATGATTAAATAAAGAATAATGACTATTTGTACAAATAATTATAACGATAATAAAAAGTAAGATAATCATCGCCACAAACAAAATAATCCGCCGACGCAAACTCCCTAGATATCTTTTTTCTAAAGCTAATATATATTCTTTAGCTTTTACAATCCATTCAACCTTCCCTTTTCCATTCACTTAAATCACCAATTTCTTATATTGTATTCTTTATTACATTCACTCTCATAATTCAAATCTTGTATAACTGCCAGCTTTAGCATGAAACTATTATATCATATCATCTTCACTATAGATTCATCTATTCTGCTTAAAAATAATAGGCACATATAAATATGCACCTATTGTTTTATGAATAGTTTTTCACTGTATCCATGAATGCTCTAACATTAGCTTCTGGTACACCTGTTGGGAGAGCACAACCAGCACCAATAACTATACCCTTACCTTCGAAAATGTCCATAACTTTTTTTGTTTCTCTCTTAAGATCTTCTGGACTTCCAAAATAAAAGATACCTGATGGGTCTATTGGACCAAATAGCACTGCTTTATCTTTCAAAATCTTTTGAGCCTTTACTATATCTGTTTTATAATCAATCTCAACTGCCGAAAAACCAGCAGATGCCAAATCCTCAATAATCAAATCAGTATTTCCACAGACATGACAAAGATTTAGTATGTTCATATCATTAAGAATCTTAGCAATTTTCTTATGATATGGCAACGCAAATTCCCTGTACATATCTGCACTAATTAAATCTGGACCACAAGAACTATCTCCAAAGCTTGTCATATCAGCTCCAGCCTCAAACAACATTTTATGGTATTCAAGATGTACTTCCAATGCTCTATCCATTAAAGTCTTTATCTTGGGTTTCATTTCCTCATCCATTAAAGCCATCATAAATTCAGACATACCATAGGATAACATTGCTAAACTAAAAGGTCCTTGATCAGCATTCCCTCTTAAGAATAACTCACCGTCTACTTCTTTTTTTATTAAATGTACCGCTTCTGCAACGATATTAGCCCGTTCATCTTTTCTAATTTTTTTAGGGTCCATTGCTTCAATACATGCATCTATTCCTCCTTTAATGGCACCATGATTTCTAGCTGGTGCATCTTCTGGAAAGTCTGTTGGTACCCCTATCGCATGAGATTCTACACATGTGTCAATATCAACAAGAATACCGTCCAAATCATATTTCCTAGAATAGTCAATAAAAGTTCTAGCTATTTTTTCAGGAGATTTTCTAAACTCACCCATAGTATATTTTTTTTCTTCTGCAGCAGCCATAAAGTTATGAAGCATAGTTGGCGTTCTATCAGAAACACCATCTAAAAGTACATTTTTAATTCTATCATAACCTGTCATTTTATCTCCACCTTTCCAACTAATATATGGTGATTGAATATTTGTTATCCAATCACCATGATAAATTTTCTAATATGTTTCTAATTATTTAAGATCTACTTTTTCTTTTAATTTTTCCTTATACTTATCTATATTGTCATTTGTTACAAGAATTGTCCCTGCATCATTAATTACTTCATCTGGTGTTAACCCTTCTGTTATATGTTGATATAACCAGTAGGCAGATTGATAACCATAATTAAAGAATGATGTAACCACTGTACCATCGATATTACCTTCTTTTACAAGGGCAATAGTTTCATCAATATCATCAACGGCATATACCAATATATCTGATTTCTTATCAAGATTTTTAACAACATTTGAACAAGCAGGTCCTGCTTCAGCAGCTAAATTAATACAGACATTAACTTCTGGATATGCTTTTAAAGTATTTTCCCATTCAGTGATTGCCTTCATTTTATCTGATTTAGACTCACTTATATTAACAATTTCATAACCACCTGGATGATTTTTTAATAAAGCTTCAATTGCATTAATTTGATCATGTGCTATTTGATAATTAAGCGCAGCAACTTGTAATGACACATACAGCTTCGTATCTTTACCAAGTTTATTAACAATATCATTGTAAAATAGCTCTGCTTGGACATTTACATCTTTGCCAAAGAAGGCTAAACGATCAACATCTGCAATGTCAGAATCTACAACAAGCGTTGGTATGCCTGCTTTAATAGCTACATCAACAGGTCCAGCTGGCACTAATCCTTGAGTAATAATGGCATCAGCCTTTTGTGCCACTGCTGTTTCAACTAATTTCGTCATTTCTTCTGGAGATACATTTTGAGGTCCAACCCAATCTCCTTGAATACCAAGTTCTTCACAGGCTTGATCAAATCCTTCTTTAGCAATTAACCATACTGGGTGTGCTAATAATGGAGATACATAGACAAAATGTAATTGTTCCTTTTCTGTTTCCCCTTTCTTTTCCGGTGCTTCGTTTTGTGATGCACTTGTACAACCTATTAAAGAAAAAACAAGTGACATTGCAAGTAAAATTGATACAAATTTTTTCATTACAAATTCCTCCCTGTTTATATAATGTAGTCATAATATCCAATAAAAAACTCTTTGTCTTTTATTCGAATTACAACTCATTTCTTAAATATTATTTATAAAACTTTAACCTAAGGCTTTGTATTCTATGATACATCCGATGCCGCCTGTAAAATACTGACTTCATTGGCTTCTTCTTTACTCAATTCAGCTTGTACTTTACCTTTGTTGAGTACAACAAACCTATCACAAATAGCCAATAATTCTGGTATTTCAGACGATATAATAACGATACTAATCCCTTTTTTTGCAAGTTCATTAATAATCTCATAAATCTCAGCTTTAGCCCCTACATCAATACCTCTTGTAGGCTCATCTAA
Organism: Clostridium sediminicola; assembly: GCF_050402865.1. NCBI lineage: Bacteria > Bacillati > Bacillota > Clostridia > Eubacteriales > Clostridiaceae > Clostridium > Clostridium sediminicola. The sequence goes on along the minus strand of NZ_BAABMF010000013.1, from coordinate 121,237 downwards.
TAACAAAACCTTTAAATCTGTCATTAACCACTTAGCCAATATTACTTTTTGTTGATTTCCACCGGATAGACTTACAATAATGTTGTTCATATTGGGTGCCTTAACTCTCAATTTATCAAAATATTGTTTGGAAATCTTTGTTTCTTTCTTTTGATCCAAAAGTAAAATCCTTTGAATTCTTTTTAAAATCGTCAATGTCATGTTGTGCTTAATGCTCATTGCTGGAATGAAACCATTTTTCTTTCGATCTTCTGTTAACAAGCCAATACCTACTTTTTTAGAATCTTGAGGGTGATGTATCTTTACTTCTTTTCCTTCAAGGTAGATACTTCCATCCGTTTTAGGTATGCTACCAAAAATTGCATTCAACGTTTCTGATCTTCCAGATCCAACTAAACCAGTTAAACCTAAAATTTCACCACGCTTCACATGAAATGACACATCTTCTATGATATTTTTCCCATAAGCAAAAGTATGAGGAACCTTTAAATTCTCTACCCTTAATACTTCTTCATCCACAATTACTTTATCCATTTTAGGGTACATTACATCTAATTGACGACCTATCATATCTTCAATTACTGTTTTACTATCGTAACCATCTGCCTTATGGTGCTCACTGATATAATATCCATCTCTCAAAATAATCATTCGATCACATAAATCAAATACTTCATCTAATTTATGTGATATGTAAAGACATGCGATTCCTTGAGCTACCAGTTCTCTTAATACTTTCATTAACTTTTGAGTTTCCCCTTCTGTTAAGACCGAAGTTGGTTCATCTAAGATGAGAATTCTTGGATTTCTTACAAGAGCCCTTGCAATACTTACTAGCTGTTGCATAGATGGACTAAGATTTCTAACTGTTACATTCACATCCATATTTACATGTAATCTAGCCAAAGTCTTTTTAGCCAATTCTCTTGCCTCAGACCAATTAACAACTCCAAATTTATTCTTTGGCATTGCCCCTAAGCATATATTCTCTGCCACAGTCAAATCTAATTCTAAGTTTAATTCTTGATAAATCATAGCAATACCACTATTTTCTGAATCCTTTGGTTTATTAAATTTGCATTCTTTTCCATCAACCTTTATGATGCCCTCTACCTCATGATGAGGATATAAACCACTTAATATTTTCATTAATGTTGATTTACCTGCTCCATTTTCACCCATCACCGCTAAGATTTCTTTTTCATACAAAGATAATGAAACATTCTTTAAGGCAACCGTTCCTAAAAAGCGTTTGGTAATATTTTCTACTGACAGAACAACTTTTTTTGTATTATTCATACCAATACCTCCCTAACTACTTTTTATGGAATTTTTTAATATTAACTTACGCTTGTATTGATCTAAAAGAACTGCCAGTATAAGAATTGTTCCAACTACAAGTTGTTGCCAATAAACTGATATTCTCATTAATGTTAATGAATTAGTTAATACCTCCATAAATAAACCACCTAGTACAGCACCAAATATTGAGCCCATTCCACCGAAAGTTGATGTTCCACCAATAATTGCTCCACATATAACCGTTAATTCATACCCTGTACCTGCTGCAGCTTCAGCAGATCCCAGTCTAGCAGCCATGAATACGCCTGCTAATGCTGCCAAAGTAGATGTTAATACATAAACTTTAAATTTTGTCATATCTGTATTAATACCTGAAATCTTAGCAGCTTCTTCATTTCCACCAACTGCGTAAACTGCACGTCCAAAACTAGTCATTTTTAGTATAACTTGAAAAATAATTGCTATTATAATGGCTAAAATTACTACAAATGGTATTCCCGCTGGTTTTATATTTGATAAGTTCGTAAATTCTTTTGGTAAAGGATATATTGGTATTCCTTTTGTCACAACAGATACAAGCCCTCTTGCGGCATATTGCATACCAAGTGTCACTATAAGCGGCGGAATTCCTGTCTTAACAATGATACCACCATTAATTGCTCCAATCATTACTCCTGTAATAACTCCAAGTAACATAGCAATCGGTACAGGCAACCCTGCTTTACAAGCTAAACCAGTAACAACGCCACCTAGTGCTAAGACGGAACCTACAGAAAGATCCAATCCACCTGTTATTAATATTAAAGTCATACCAACAATAGTAATAAGAGAAAATCCACTTGAATGTAATATATTAAAAATATTTCCAGGTGAGATAAATGTTGTATTCTTCAAGGATACAAGTAATACATAAACCACAAGTACAATTGCAATACTGCTTTCCTGTTTTTGCATCAAAGAATGAATAAGACTTTTTAGCTTCAAACCGTTGTTATTCGTTTTCATTTTCTTAATCGGTTCCATAATCCGTCTCTCCTTATATAGTTTATTTTAAATTTATTTTAGCATCCTGCCATTTCACCTTCAATAATGAAAACGTACACAATATTGCTAATGGAAACACTATTTTGTGCTTTCTAGCTTTGAAATTATACACTTTAAAGGATTTTGGTCAAATTTAAACAATCTTGTTCTTTTTAAAACCATGAATAAAAGAATTTATTAATTAAAAAGTTAAATAAAGAAAAACACCAGGTTTCCCAGATGTTTTTACGATATTTTTTATACTTTTCTATTTAAGCGATAATACAATTTTAAGAATTAAATTTTCAGATAATGGTTCAATTGTTTGAACTGAATATGACATATCATTTTGTGACCATATGACAAGATTATAAGCACCTTTATCACCTTTAAGGGTAATTGTTCCAAAATCCATTTGAATATCTTTCACCTCATTATACTCACTATAATCTCCACTTACATCTTTCAATCCTTGTCCCATTCTAAATATAACAGTATTATTTTCATTTCGGTAAATTATTTCCGCAAGCTCTTTCCAATAAGCCTTGAATTCTTTCTGCGTAAAATTAAAAGGTAAATAATTTAGTTCCAACATCTCAAAACCCACTACAGATGAAAGTTCACTTAATGATTCACAAATTTTAATATCGGGAATTTCTTGAATTGGAGGTTTTGTGGGAGAATTTATTATTTTATGAAGCATAAACGATACTGCAAATAGAATAACTAAACATGCAGCTGTAGATATAATTTTTTTATATTTTTTAAAGTGCACTGTTTTGGATGACTGAATCTCAATATCAGTTTTCCAAATATTTTTTAATATTCTTTCAGACATTTCAGGAGTTACTTCAATCTTTTCCATGATTTCATTGTACTTATTCTTCAAAATCATATGCCTCCTTTAAAATTCCTTTTAATTTTGATCTTCCTCTATATAACAGTGAACGTACTGTAGCCTCTTTTTTTTGCAATACCTCTGCAATTTGTGCTGTTGAATATCCCTCTTGATAAAACAAGTGAATAACTTCTCGATACTTCTGCGGAAGATTTCTTATAGATTCCCAAATATATGTTAAATCTTCTCTTTCCTTTTCTATAATATTCTCATCAAGCTCAGATGTTTTCCTTCTTTTGTTATAAATAATTTTATTTTTACTAATATTAATAGAAACCCTCATAAGCCACGCTTTTTCGTGTGTAGTATTCTTAAAATTCGGAGTTGTCTTTATATACTGCATTAAAGTATCCTCCAAAACATCTTCAGCGTCACACATATTATGTAAATAAGAATATGCCATTCTCAGTATAGAGTTTCCGTATATATTTAATATCTTTTCCACTTTTTTATTGATATTTGACTTGTCTTCCACATCACTTAACTGAATAACTTTTTCACATTGTTTTTTTTCATTCTCAATAAATTTTTTTAACAAATCTTCTTTAACATGAAAGAACATAGCTGAAAGGAAAGTAAAAACTGTAATAATTGGATAAGTAGTTGCCACAAATTCACCTCCTACATGTTAGTTTAGGCGATACTATAGATATAGTACCACCTTACACTCTATATAATACTTGAAATCAATTCTATTACAATAGTTTTTTCCAAACCACTCGTAGAAAGTGAATATGTCATTCCGTCTTTTGTCCATGTTGCAACATTTATTTTGCCAGAGTTTCCTTTGGTAACAACTTCCGTATCATTTATTCTTACAGTTATGTTTTCAGTGTATTTATTATAGTCTCCGCTGATATCCACAGAGCCTTGTGCAACACGATAGCAAATCTCTTTTTCACCGTTTTTGAAATTTACTTCAACACACTTATCACTAATAACAAAAATACTGTCTTGTTCAAAACCATCTGGGATATTACTTAAGGTATCCACATCAAATCCTACTGCTTTTTCCGCTTCTTCAACTGAAGAGTACTCTATAAAGGGGGTTGTGATTTCAATCCTAATAGACGATTGTTCATTATTCAGAGTTTTATTCCCTCCGAAAGCAACGGGAGATAATGATGTAGCAGCAAATAATACAATAGCAATTATTTTTTTCATAATTCATTTTCCTTTCTTTTACCAGTTTTTTAATCACTTATGTGCTGGTTATTCCACAAAAAGTAATTTAGTTGAACTTCTACCACAATATATAGCGTCAGAACGCATCAATCTGCGGTAAATATTGTAGTAGATTTTAGTTCAACTTACTTTTTGTGGTTTAACCATGTAATACACCTTATATACAACTGAGAAGAGGAAAATGTTGCAAATAATTTAGTTAATCATAAAGATTTTAATATACCATTAATCCTTAGCTCATTATCAGATTAAAAAAACATCATAGTACCTGAAGAAGTATTACGTTCTGGCTTTTTATCTATTAATATTTATGTCGAACTATGGTGGTAATTATATTTACTTAACTCTTTTTTTATCAAACTCTATATTTCATCCATTTGAAAGAGATTCCACCTCAATATACATAAACACACTCTTGACACTCATTTCAAAGCATATAACTACTATCTTCAATTTATACAACAACTACAAAATTTTAGTTATTAATCAAAATACAGTTAAAATTGCTTAACAATTTCACAAAAATATTGTAGAATGTATATGTTATGTATAAAAATATTACACTAGTAAAAACATGTAAATAAATGAAAATACTATCCACCTGAAATTATTAAGTATAATCTATTAATTGTATACAATTGTGAAAATATCTGCAAAAATAAAAAATTAGGTATTTTAACGAAAAATGAAATTTTAAGGAGAAAAATTATGATAGAAAACTTTTTTGATAAAAAAAAATCTTTAATATTAGTTGCAGATGATTCCAAATTAATGCGATTCACATTTAAGAACTTTTTAGAAAAACAAGATTATGAGATTGTTGAGGCAGAAAATGGTATGGAGGCCCTTAATTTATTTCAAAAACTAAAACCAGATATTGTTCTGATGGATTATGTAATGCCAGATATGGATGGTGTTACTGCCTGTGCTAAATTACAAAAATTACCTTATGGCAAAGATACTCCTGTAATTATGATTACTTCCCTTGAAGATGAAAATTCTGTAAACCTTGCTTTCGAGGCCGGTGCCACTGATTACATTAGCAAACCTATAAATTGGGCTGTTTTACGTCAGCGTTTAAATCGTTTATTACGTGCAAGACGTACCGAAATAACCCTTAAACAAAATGAAGCATTTGCTTCTTCTATAATCAATCATGCTGTGGACGGAATTATCACTATGGATATTAATGGAATAATTAAATATATAAATCCTGCGGCTATACAAATCTTTGGATATAAATCCAATGAGATACTAAATAAAAACATAAATATACTTATCCCAGAAATTTGTTATAAAGAGTATCTTCCTTTTGATATTAATGAAAACTCAATAAATACAAATAGAGAAATAGTTGGACATCGTAAAGATAATTCTACATTGCCTATTGATCTCACAATAAGTAAATTTTACGTAGGTGAAACATATTACTTTACCTTTATGCTTCGTGATATTACAAAGCGAAAACATTATGAGGAAATGATACGATACCAAGCATTTTATGATTCCTTGACTGATCTCCCTAACCGCCTTTTGTTAAAAGAACGTATGGAACTTGAAATTGCTCATGCTAAAAATACTGAACAAAAAATGGCCGTAATGTATCTAGATTTGGATAGATTTAAGCTTATTAATGATACTCTTGGACATGATATAGGCGATAAATTATTAAAAGAAATTGCAAATAGATTAAAAAATTGTGTACATTCAGATGATACAGTTACTCGACTAGGAGGTGATGAATTTGTAATTTTAATTTCAAGAATAATCCGTGAAGAAGATGTAGCTAAAATCGCTAATAAAATTCTTGAAGCTATTAGAGAAACGATAGTGATTAATAATCATGAACTTTATCTTACTAGTAGTATTGGTATTACAATTTATCCTGATGGTGGTAATGATTACGAATCATTAGTAACAAATGCTGACGTAGCTATGTATAGAGCTAAAGAAAAGGGTAAAAATAATTTTCAGTTTTATACACCTGCTTTGAATGACAAAGCACTTGAACGTTTAGCACTAGAAAACAGTTTGCGTCGTGCTGTAGAATATGAAGAATTTATAGTTTATTATCAACCGAAAGTAAATACTGAAAACGAAAATATTATTGGTATGGAAGCATTGATACGCTGGCAACATCCTAATTGGGGAATGGTCCCTCCACAAAAATTTATTCCTTTAGCAGAAGAATCTGGTTTAATTGTCCCGATTGGCGAATGGGTTTTGCGTACTGCTTGTGTTCAAAATAAAGCTTGGCAAAACGCTGGATTTCCACCTCTAACTGTAGCAGTTAATCTTTCAATACGACAATTTGAGTTGCAAGATTTAACAAAAATGATTTCTAATGTATTAGAAGAAACAGGCTTAGAGCCAAAATACTTAGAATTAGAAATTACAGAAAGTATAGCAATGAAAAATGTTGAATATACACTAAAGGTGATTAATGAATTAAGAGAATTAGGAGTTAAATTTGCAATAGATGATTTTGGTACTGGATATTCTTCTTTAAGTAGACTAAACAGTTTTTCCGTAAACACATTAAAAATTGATAGGTCTTTTGTATGTAAAATTGATGGAGAAAAAAATAATTCTATATTAGCTTCAACAGTCCTTGCTTTAGGTAAGAGCCTTGAATTAGGAATCGTTGCTGAAGGTGTAGAAACAGAAGAACAAGTTAAATTTTTTAAGAAGAATAAATGTGACGAAATGCAAGGTTATTATTTTGGAAAACCTATGTCGAGTCAAGATTTTGAAAAACTTTATTGTGAAAATTTACAACAAAAAGTCAATTGATTAATGACAAAATGTTTCTAAAATACCCTTTTGTTATTAAGAAAATCTTCAAATTTTTTAATCTTCTCAACATTATAAGTTTCTTTATTAATAAGCTCTATTTTAGAAAGTGTTAACCAAAGCAATTATTTTTGTATATTATATTTAAGTAAAGAAAAGTAATTCTAATACTTGGAGGAATTTATGTTCAATATGCCTAGTTTTGGTTGCTTGTATAACCAAGAACTTGAAGATGAAGAAGAAATATTAGAGGAAATGTATCCTAACATATATAGAAGGATCTATCCATGGATACATTATTATTGTTGTGATATGGAAGTTAAAATGGGAGAAGATTATATACCAAACAAAGAACAATGTGAAAAAATAGTAGAGAATATTTATGACAAAATAAAAGACAACATTGATGATATGTACGTTGGTAATTATGATGAAGAAAAAGATAATGAATATGAAAGAAAAAGTCATAAGGGGAGAAAACGTCCCTATAGTAATCTAATAAAAATATTACTTATACGTGATTTAATCGATAGAAGAAAGCGTAGGAGAAGACGCCGACGTAAAAGGAGAAGAAGATATTAAACTCTACAATAAATACCTGAATTCATGAGCTATTTCACGATTTCAGGTATTCTTAGTCAATTACTTCTGTATTCCCTAATTTACCTATCTAAATCATGTCTACCATGATAAACACTTTTTTCTTGGTCCATCCACTTCACAATGAAAAATCAGTTTTAAGTTAATTATGATTTTATTTGATAATATTTTCTAAAAAATATATAATATAGGAAGGTGCTTTAGATTTATAAATTCGTATTTATAAAAAGAAGTAGGGCAATTTTATTCTAGGAGAAGTGATTTAAAATGAAGACAAAATATTTATTTATTGTATTAATTTCCGTTTTACTTTGCATTACTGGCTGTAATAAGTCAAGTTCAAATATTAAAAATTATCTTCAAACTGGCACCAAAATCGATTCAAATGCAAAAGAGGTTATGCCCAATCTTGACGATTTACCTGAATTTCAAAATATATCTTACAAATATACTCATAAATCAATGTTTATATTTGAATCTGATTCAGTTGCTCTCATTGTGAACTATGATGATGAAACATTTAAGAGTGAAAAAGATAAATTAGCAGATAACTATATTTTTTTAGATGAAAAAGTCAATTTTGATCATAATGAGAATAATTATATTATCCCGGAATATGAATTTTCAATAAATAGTTATACTTTTAAGGTTGTGGCTGGAGATGAAAAATCTAACACACAGCTTCCTAAATCCTTTGGTATGGTTGGAACATCTGAAGATAAAAAAAGTATAGCATATTTGTATTTTTATGATGCGGATTTAGATTGTATCGGAGAAAAAGATGATAAAAACCCGATGGCTGATTTTGTTAATTATTATTTTAAATACGACTTTTAGCCTCTTTATCGGTTCTACTTCCTCCTTTCTGAAAAGCCAATTTTGGCTTTTCAGAAATATCTGCCGTTGCGATTCGCAACTTTTGAAGATCTTCGCTTATAGCTGATATTTCTTTGAACACACGTGTATTAAGATTGGCATAATGATAAACTACTGAACCATGTGAAATATCTGAAGCTATTCCTTTGAGTCCCTCAATTTCTTTTTTCATAAAATCTATTATTTGATAAGTAATAAACCTCTTCCAATGGGTATTAAGCCCGTGAACATATTTTTCACCTATTGGTGAAGGCGTTTCAATCTCATTCCAACTTGTGTAACAGCATCTTTCATTGTGTCTATGGCTTCGAAAAATTCTCAGTATAATTAACTCCAGGCATATCTAATGAAGCTTCATTAGATAGAGAATAAATTGCTTGCCCCCCAAAGAATTCAAGCCCTTCTGAAAATTCTGGTGAATCAAATGCTGATATATATGAAGGATATAAAATCGCATTTTCATAACTCTCCAGTTACCATTTGATCACCTTCTAAGCTAATAAAAAGCCAGTATCTATTCCATAAATACTGACTTTAATATTTATTAAATTTTTATACAATTGGGTAACAGTGTAGTTCTTAAAAAATATAATGCAATGAAAAATGTACCTATCTCTGTTACAGGTGCTATTAGCCATATACCTGTGTTTCCAAATAATGCTGGTAATAAAAATATATTTAACATAAGAAGCACCAAACCTTTTAAGCTTGATATAATGGCAGATTGCTTTGCATAACCAATAGAAGTAAAGTAACCTGATGTGATATCATTGTAGCCAGCAATAATAAAAGAAAAACTAAATATCTTTAAGCCATATGCTACCAAAGTAATTAATTTAGTATCGTTTGTAAATATACTCCCATAATGTGTGCTTCCAATATTCAGAACTACATAAAATGCTACTCCTAAAAATAGAACAATCCTGCTTGTATACTTACGCAATTTAACTCCAATATCATGTTTGTTTGCTCCAAAACTATAGCTTATAATTGGACTTATTCCTTGACAAAAACCTACAACAATCATGTTATAAATATAACGAGAATACCCTATAATTGTCATACCTGCAACACCAATAAGCCCCATTCTTTTCATAATAACTACATTTATAAAAAACAATGTTATTGAAGCTGATAGTTGCCCAATAAACTCTGAACTACCATTTGTTAATGTCTGTTTCAAATCTGCTTTAATGAACTCAAATTTTTTGAAAAGAAACAAAGTTTTAGAATTTATAAAGTATTTTACCATTATTAATGTTCCAACAATAACTGCAATCCCTGAAGCATATGCTGCACCCTTTATGCCTTGCTGCAAAACCATTATAAATACATAGTCTAACAAGATATTAAGTACAGTTGTTATAATAGTATTAATCATAAAAAGATTTGGTTTTCCTTCACAACGTATAAACATTCCAAAAATAATATTGAGCATCATAAAGGGATATACCCACAACATTATACTGTAATATGATTTCATTGTATCTATGGTATTACTATTTAAACCAACATGGTAAATAATTGGTTTTATAATTAGAGCAAAAAATATAGATAAAAATATAAAAGTAATTATTCCTGTTACTAATGTTTGATTAAAACCATTAATACTTTTATCAATACTCTTCTCTCCCAAGCGTCGTCCAGCTAGAGACACGCCACCCACTCCAATCATAATTCCCACTGCTAAAAAAACAAAAAGCATTGGCAACCCTAGATTAATAGCTGCTAAAGCATCTTTACCAATTACCTTTGATACAAAATATCCATCTATTATTGTCACGAAAGATGATAGTATCATAGCAATAATAGATGGTATAGAATACCTCAAAATATTTTGTAACGGTTGCTTTTCAATTAATTCTAAATTCATAAAAAAACTCCTCTACTCTAATAATTTCACTTCTCTATGAGTATATAGGAGTATTCAAATTTAAACTTCTGAATTTGTGCTCTATTTTATGGATATATATATATCTATTGAAAAATAGTTATTTTCAATATCTACAACGTTATACTTAATAAACATTTTTCGTGTTTCCAATTCTGTTTTATGAGGTGATTTAATCAACCATACTCCAAACAACCCCTGAAAAGCTTCAAATATTTTTGTATTAGGCCCCTCAAAGTTATAAACCATATAACGTCCTCCCTTAATTATCATGGTGGTACAATTTGGTTCAATATGCTTAGATGTAGTCATACAAATATCTGTAATACATCGATCTGGATCAGTTAGTATAGGGTCATCATAGGATATTTCTATAAGCCAACTCTTTTCATCAAAATACATAGAATAATTTTCACAAAATTCTTCCCAATAGTTTCTAAGATTATGGTAATTGCCTATAAATCTGTGATAAATTACTTCCATATCTTGTAGCTCTACTAATTTCATTTTATCGTTATAATAGTCATAGTCTTTATCCGTAAGGTCTGCAAAAAAACCTCTATTATTTTCTATTATCTTATTATCAGTAAAATACTTCTTTAAAACAGAAGGTGACTTTTTATAATGTTTTTTAAAAGCTGTACTATAATTAGATGAACTGTATCCATAGGTTGAACTGATTTCAGTTATAGATTTATCCCGCTCTCTTAGTATCTGAAAAGCACTTCTTTCAATCCTAAGTCTCTTAATAAATGCATAAACACTTTCTCCTACCTCTGATTTAAATAGTCTATTAAAGTAATATTTTGAAAAATGACAGTACTCAGCAATCTTTTCTACGGTCAATTCTTCTTCTAAATGTTCCTTTATATAATCAATAGCTTCAATAGTTATTTTTTTGTACAAAGCAATACACTCCCCTACAGTAAATAAAGCTATTACTAGCCACTTCATAATACATTATTAGAGAAATTTGTTCAATATATATTACTTTTTCTTTTTTTAGATAAATATAAAATCTTAATAATAATTTACATTAACAGTTAATCACAATATAGTTAAAGTCACTACATTCTGCGGTCTAGTCACTACTTTTAAATAAATAAAATGACTTCAGTCACTGAAAAGTAACTTACTGTCAAATCACACTCTCTTAACATAATGCATATTGTAATTTTATAAGACTATGAAAGGAATGAACAATATGCATAAATGCAGCAAGCCATATCCATGTCCTTATTTTTTTAACATACAAATGTATAACATGTACAATATGATGTGTTTCCAAAACTTTTTAAATCAAACTGCTCTTTTAACAGATGAAATAAATGATGATGATTTAATAGAATTAAAGGATTATGGACCTGAACCTTATGTAGTTAATATTGATGAGGCTACTAAGCAAAATAATAATTTTCGTACAGCTTTATGGACAGGTGACAATTTGCAAGTTACCTTGATGAGTATCCCTGTTGGAGAAGACATAGGTTTAGAGACTCATCCGAAAGTTGATCAATTCATACGTATTGAAGAAGGTAATGGACTTGTTAAAATAGGGGATCGTAAAAATAAGTTGGATTTCCAAGAAAAAATCTATGATGACTATGCAATCATGATACCTGCTGGTAAATGGCATAATATAATTAATACAGGTGATAAACCACTTAAATTGTACTCTATATATGCACCACCTGAGCATCCTCGTGGCACGGTTCATGAAACTAAAGAAATTGCAGAAGCAGCTGAAGAAAAATACAAATAGTAATATTGGAATCTAAATAAGCACTCTCAGCTACCCCTATATTGAAAAACGCCTTCGTATCTACCAAAGTTATGAAGGCATTTTTCGTGGAAAATTTACTGACAAGCTTGCTCATAACTTTATACTTTCTCCATAATTGTGGGATTTATATTTAGTAAATAGTGACCCATTAAATATTTTTCTAGAGATAATAATGATAAATTTAAAATATGTAACCTCCTGTAAGATATTTTACTTTTCTATAAATCTCTTTACTATTTTGAATAATTTTATTATTCAATAAACTTTATTTAAAAATCATAGTATAATTGTATTAAAGAGTCAACTAACAATTCAAACTTTATCCCTAAGAGAAATGAGGCTTTATAATGTTTAATAAAAATACTCTTCGCAATACTATAAAAAATATAAAATCTTTTTTAATTAATACCCGCTTGCTTATAAAAAATTCTTTTAGATATAAAATCATTCTCTTAGTCACATTAACTGTTATGCTGCCTTTATCACTTTTTGGCGGTTATCTCAATTATTTTGTTTATAATAATTTACTAACACAAAACTTAAGTAAAGAAATAGAGGCACCTCTTCAGCAAATTACAGATGGGGTAGTTTCAAAATATAGAATAATAGATAATTCATTTAATCTTTTTTTATCTAATCAAAAGATACGCTCAAACCTTTTAAAACTTAACAGAGAAGAGCAAATTGACTCCCTAAAATCAATAACTAGATTAGAAATTGAGTCTCAATTAAAGTATAATGTTATTCATGATTATGGTTGGAACAGTGGATTATTAAAATCTGTTTTTGTATTTGAAAAAGAAGATAACTTTTTTTATCTTCATCATGATTATCTTCCAGGTGAAGATTTTATAGCTGATCATATCAATTTCTATAATAATTTAGAAGATGAAATAACTAAAGAAACAATAATATTTCCTTCACAAAAATATAATACGATTTATTTTGTAAAAGACATTAAGCCCCTGCTCTCAAAAGAAACCATAGGTAAGCTTGTTCTTAGCATAAATGAAGATGAATTGAATAATAAATTTATAACTTCATTTAAAGAGAAAAAATATATAGCTTTGATAATAGATAAAAACAAAAATATCATTTATCATACAGATAGAAGTAAAATTGGATCACAATTCAAAGCGAATAACTCCTTTTATAAAGCAGTTAATTCAAACAGAGAATTTAAATACAATAATAAAACCTACTTTGTAGGCAGCCAAAATATTGACGATCTTGGATTAACTTCGGTTATAATGGTTCCAAAAAATAAAATTACCTCCATCGGTATTATAACTAAGTATACCTTTATAATATTTGCAACAATTCTCTTAGCTTTATCAATAAGTTTTTATGCTGCAGCCACCATAACCAAGCCCTTCAATGATTTAATTGAGCATATAAAAAAAGTTAAGAGTGAAAATTTCAAATCTAAAATGCCAAAGTATAAATACACAGAATTAAATCAAGTTAGTTTAACCTTTAATAACATGCTTGATGAGATAGAAAATTTATTCAATGAAGTCTATAAAAAACAACTCCTTTTAAAGGAATCAGAATTAAAGGCACTGCAAGCTCAAATTAATCCACATTTTATTTTTAACGTGTTAGAGACTATAAGTTGGGAAGCTAAAATGTCTGGAAATGAAAACATTACCATCATGGTGCACTCCTTAGGAGAATTATTAAGATCAAATTTTACTTTTAGTAATCGAGAAAAAATCAAAATAAAAGAAGAATTAAAATATGTGAATTTTTATCTGGATTTGCAGAATATTCGATTCGGAGATAAAATACATATCCATATTGATATTGAAAAAGATGATTTACTAGATTTATTTATACCAAAACTTTCTCTCCAAACTATAGTAGAGAATGCAGTAGTTCATGGACTAGAAAATAAGATTGGCAATGGTGATTTGAATATAAAAGTTTATTCAGAAAAGGATTTTATATACTTAATAGTTATTGATAACGGCATTGGTTTCGATGCTAAGGAATTAACCAAACATTTAATAAATAACTCTGATAATAATGAAAATGGTCGTAAACATATAGGACTTACAAATATAAATCAACGAATAAAATTGCTTTACGGAGAAGTTTATGGCATATCTGTAGAAAGTAAGATTAATGAAGGTACAACAGCAACCATAAAAATTCCAATTGATAAGGGGGATTATTAATGTATTCTATTATGATAGTTGATGATGAGCCAATAATTAGAAAAGGGATTGCAAATTTCATACAATGGGATTCAATAAATTGCAAAGTAACCTGTGAAGCTACAAATGGTTTAGAAGCAAAGGAACTAATAGAAACTAATAAACCTGATATTATAATTTCAGATATCAAGATGCCTGGAATGGATGGTATAGAATTATCAAAGTATATTCATGAAAATTTTCCTCATATTAAGGTTATTCTCCTAACAGGTTATTCAGATTTTGAATACGCCCAATCTGCCATAAGATACAATGTTGTAGACTTTGTTTTGAAACCATCTTCCAATAATAAGATTACTCAAGCTATTGAAACTGCTATAAAAATTATCTCTGAGGAGCGATTAAAATCCCAAAAATTAGAATCCATGAAAGACAAGCTTAATCAGAATTTTAGCCTTCTACAAGAGAAGTTTTTATATGATTTTATAAATGGAATTATTCAAAATCAAACTACTATCCAAAATACAATAATAGATTTAGACATAAGCTTAAAAACTTATCATGTTTTATACTTTAAATTCACAACAAATACATACAATGAACTTATTGATATTAAAGAAAATAAGAAGAATATACTTGGAGAAATCAAAAAATTTATATCCATTATATTTAAAGATTTTACTCATTATAATATTACAGTTGATTGCAACTCCATCTGTACCATAATTAATGTAGAAAAAAATATTGATGAAGATTCTACCACATTTGTTTTAAATAAAAGCAAGGAGTTACTTGATTTTTTCAGTAATTTTATGAACATATCTATTTCTCTAGGTATAAGCAATCTACACCAGAACTTAGAGCAAGTTCATTCAGCCTACAAGGAAGCAAAGGAATCTTTGTCTTTAAGATTTTATGAGGATGATAATATCTTTACCTATTCTGAGTATGCTCAAACTACATCTAATTTAGATAAAGCATTAGAGCATACTTATGTAGATAAAATTATTGATTCAATAAAATCTGGCAACTCGGATATCGCTCTCTCTACTATGTATAAATTTATTTATGAATTAAAATCATCTAAGCAACCAATAGAGTACATTAAAAATGTAGGTATTTTGATCTCCTCCCTTTCTTTTAAGCTTTTGATTAATCACTATATTAATCTATCTGAAATAGTAGAAAACTCTAGCAAAACTTATACAAACATACTAGATTGTGATTCAATAAGTGATTTAACTAATATTCTGGAGAAGGTAATCTTATCTTCTATAGATAGATTGTCTTATCTGAATTCACAGGATAATTATATAATAAAAAAAGTAACCCATTATATTGAATTGAATTATGAGCATCAAATAAAATTGAATGACCTAGCAGCATTGGCTCACGTAAACAGCAGCTATCTTAGTCGTTTAATAAAACAAGAGACTGGCTTTACCTTAACTGAAATAATTGCAAAAACACGAATAGAAAAAGCAAAAGATCTTCTATCCTTCAGTAATATGAAAACTTATGAAATCGCTATCAAAGTAGGCATTGAGGACCCAGCATATTTTTCGCAAGTGTTTAAAAAATACACTGGCTTGAGTCCTTCAGAATTCAAGAAAAATAGATAAACTACCCAGTAGTTTATTTAACAGATAAGTATCCACCTTTCATGGGTGATACTGCTAGACGAGAATAGATTTTTAGTATTCCGCTTTTTTCTTTTAGATGCGGTTTAACATAATTGTTTCTTCTAGTTTCTAAAATCTTATCCATTTCCTCGTCTGTTTTTCTTAGGCCTTTTATTCCAACAATATTCAAGGTTCTATTTGGGATATCTATTTGGATTAGATCATCATCTTCTACAAGTGCAATATTTCCACCTTCTGCAGCCTCAGGAGATACATGGCCTATGGCAGGCCCTCTTGTGGCTCCAGAGAATCTTCCATCTGTAATAAGAGCTACTGAATTTGCAATCTTCGGGTTAGATGCTATAGCTTCAGTAGTATAGAACATTTCAGGCATACCTGACCCTTTAGGTCCCTCATATCTTATAAATACAATATCACCTGGCTCAATTCTTTCTTCAATTATTGCATTATAAGCTTCCTCTTCACTATTAAAAGGTCTTGCTCTTCCTACAACTTGAAGCATATCTTTATCAATAGCAGAGTGTTTTACGACAGCTCCCTCTGTTGCCAGATTCCCTTTAAGAATAGCAACTGCTCCTTGTGGTTGAATAGGATCTTTGTAACTTTTTATTACCTGAATTCTCTCTACTCCTTTTTCTTTCAAGTAGTTATAACACTTTTCGTAATATCCACTTTCTTTTAGCTCTAGTAGGTTTTCTCCTAAAGTTTTACCTGTTACTGTTAGTACATCTAGGTGTAAGTGCTCTTTTATTTCCTCCATTACCGCTGGAGTTCCACCTGCATACCAATAGTATTCTGCAGGATAAAAACCACTTGGACGAATATTGCAAAGATATGGAATCTTTCTATGAATTTCATCAAATAATTCCGCTGGAAGCTCTAAACCTAATTCATGAGCAATAGCAGGCAAATGTAATAAGGAATTGGTAGAGCCAGCAATGGCTGCATGCACCTTAACAGCATTTTCAAAAGCCTTCATTGTCATTATCTTCTTTGGAGTTATATCTTTATGGATAAGGTCTAAAATTTGTATGCCTGCCTCAGTTGATATTTTCTGAATTCCACCTATTGCAGCTGGAATAATCGCAGACCCTGGCAAGGCCATTCCTAAAGCTTCAGCCATTATTTGCATAGTTGCAGCAGTGCCCATAAATTGACACGCTCCACAACCTGTGCAAGCATTTTGTTTATAATAAGTAAACTCTTCTTTATCTATTTCTTTTCTTAAAAATTTAGCTTGATAAGTACCAATTTGCTCTAGTGTAAGATTGTTTTTCCCTACCATCATAACTCCACCTGGCACAAAGATTGAAGGTAGATTATTTCTTGCCATTGCCATAAGATGAGCTGGAACAGACTTATCACAAGAAGATAGAAAAACTGCTCCGTCAAAAGGAGTTGACTGCATCTGCACCTCGATCATGCTGGCAATCATTTCTCTGGATAATAATGAATAATTCATTCCATCATGACCTTGTGCAATACCATCACACATATCCGTTACAGTATACTGAGCTGCTCTACCCCCCTTTTCATTAATCCCTTTTCTTACACACTCTACGTATTCTCCTAAATGAACACTACCTGGATGACTTTCACCTACAGAGCTTTGAATCATAACTTGAGGTCTGTCTAATTCTTCAATTGTCCAACCTGCCCCAATTTTTAAGGAGTCAATTTCTGCAGCGACACCTCTCATTTCTTGGCTTCTTAACATATATACCAACTCCTATCTCATTCTAAAACATATCCTTTATCTAAAGTGCTCAACTATATTTTTTGCTGCTAATATATCCATATTTATAAATACTTCTTCAGTAAATGTTCCTACATGAGGTGTAAGTATTACATTGTCATATTCTTTTAAAGGTGAACCAGTTTTCGGTTCTACATCATACACATCTATTGCTGCAAATGATACCATGCCTTCTTCTAAAGCTTTGCATAGATCAGCTTCATTTATAACAGGTCCTCTTGCTGTATTTATAAGAATAGGCTTCTTTTTCATGGCTTTCATTGCTTCATAGTTAATCATTCCTCTTGTTGATTCCAATAATGGTACATGTATGCTAATTGCATCCGACTCAGCCATCAATTCTTCAAAACTAACAAATTCTACGCCTAATTCTTCTTCAGCTTTTTCATTTCTTCTTGCATCAGTGTAAATTATTTTCATATCAAAAGATTTTGCTTTCCTTGCAACTTCTCTTCCAATATTGCCCATTCCCATTATTCCAAGTACTTTTCCTTCTAGGCTATTCCCTAAAAGTTTATTCCAATTACCCATTTTCATTTCTTTATTTAATTCACTTATTTTTCTATTTATATGCAATATGTATGAAATAACAAGCTCAGCTACAGGCTTTTCAACAACACCTAGTGTCCTTGCCACCACAATTTCTTTTTCCTTTGCATATTCTACATCCACAGAATCTGTACCCACACCTCTTCTAGCAATAATCTTCAGGTTTGGTGCACTATCAATCACTTTTTTAGTTATTCCTTCTAAATCACATATTATTCCATCAGCTTCGCCTATTATTGAAATAACTTCCTCTTCGTTCAAAAACTTTTTATATGGATTTCCTATCACTTCAAAACCAGCCTCTAAGAGGATTTTTTCTCCCTCATCTGAAAACTTTCCAAAAAACTCTGATGTAATTACTATTTTTTTTGTCATAACATAATCTCCTTTTTCATTCTTAAATAAGAACTATTTGTGGGAATAGAATTATTAAAACTAATACCACCAAAATTATACTTATATACGGTAGAACTGCTTTAAAGGATTTTTCTACTCCTAATTCTCCGATTGAAGCTGCTATCAATAGACATAAACCATATGGTGGTGTAACTAGTCCCACTGATAAAGTGATTACTATTATAATTCCTAAGTGAACGTTAGAAATTCCTAATAACATGGCTGCTGGTAAAATTATTGGTACGAATAATATCATTGCAGGTATTGCATCCATAAATGTTCCTACGAATAAGAAGAATAATACAACTATTGCTAAGAAGCTTATTGGAGATGAAACAGTATTCATAAAGAATCCTTGCACATAAGACCCAACTTTATAATATCCTAATAATTCTCCAAGAGCGCTAGCAGTTGCTAAAGCAAATAAAGACAAAGAGCTTAATTTTAATGTTTCTTCTAATATTTTAGGAATACTTTTCAACTTTATGGTTTTGTAATAGAACATTCCTACTAGAAATGCATATACTGATGAGAATGCAGCAGCTTCAGTAGCTGTATACCATCCAGTTACTACCCCACCTATTATAATTATTGGAGTTAATAAAGCAGGGATTGATTCTTTAATCAATTTGATTTTAGTTTTTGTATCTGTTTTCTCGTATCTCGGAAAGTCTTTTTTCTTAGCCATTACACCTACTACAAACATCATTCCTAGTCCGATTAAGATTCCTGGAATCATTCCACCTAAAAATAATTTACCTATTGATGCGTTTGTAAGTCCACCGTAAATAACCATAACTATACTTGGAGGAATTATTCCACCAATAGTTGATGATGCCGCAGTTACTCCAACGGCAGTTTCCTTATCATATCCACTTTCAATCATACTTGGTATCAAAATCTTACCTACACCTGCTGTATCAGCAGTTGATGAACCTGAAACTCCCGCAAATATCATTGAAACTAATATATTAGAATGAGCTAATCCACCTTTAACATGTCCTACTAAAGCATTAGATAAGTCAATTAATTTCTTTGTAATATTTCCTTCATTCATTAGATTTGCAGTTAGAATAAATAACGGAACTGCTAATAATACAAAGGAATTCAAACCATAAAACATCTTCATTGGCACCACAAGATTTGGTATATTTGCAATGTTACTAATACCAATTAAAGACACAATTCCTATAGAGAAAGCTATTGGTGTCCCTATTACAATGAGTACTATAAATAAGATTACTAAAAATAGTGCAAACATTATTTTTCACCTCTCATTTGAATAATATTGTTAACTATATGCTCAATTATGTAGATACTCATAAGAAATGCAGTAAGTGGAATTACTGCCCAAACATATCCCATTTTGAAATCAGGTAATGAATACCAGTTGTAATTCCAAAATGTAATCATAATCTCTTTTCCGTAAACTAACATGTACAATGTAAACCCAAGCATAAGAATATTAATAATAATATCGAGAACATGTTTTTTTATCCCCGTTAATTTCGTCTTTAAAAAATCAAAGCTAAAATGAGCTTCTTTTCTTACCATAATTGATGCTCCCATAAATACAGCCCATACAAATGAAAATACTGCTATTTCTTCAGTCCATAAAACAGATATCTCTAAATATCTAGCTATAATTTGAATAATTACTACTACAATAAATATTGATAAAAAAATCATTCCTACATACTTTTGAATTCTTTCTAATAAATCAATTGCTTTTTTCATGTTATCACCTCTAATTTTTAAAGGGGAGCATCGCTCCCCCTCATACAATTATTTTGCGTCTCTTATAGCTTGTAATAATTCTTCTAATCCTAACTCTTTTGCAATCTTATCTTGAAGTGGGATTGCAGCCTCGATAAATGGTGCTCTATCAATTTCATTAACTATTCCGCCATCAGCAATTAATTGCTCTTTGTAAGACTCTTCTTCGTTGTAGATAGCAGTTCTTTCTGCATCAACAGAAGCTTCAGCAGCTTTCATAAGCTCAGCTTTTTGATCATCAGTCATTTTATCAAATTTCTTAGCATTTACTAATAATAAACGAGTTGTATAATCATGACCAGTTTCAGTTAAGTATTTACCATTTGCAGTTTTATGATGCTCCATTGGAACTAAATATGGGTATGCATTTTCTGCTGCGTCTACAATACCTTGTTGTAAACCTTGGTATAATTCTCCCCATGCTACAGCTGTTGGAATAGCCCCTAAGCTTGTCCAGTACTCAGATACAGCACCAGAAGTTTGAGTACGAATTTTTAATCCTTTAACATCCTCGATTGAGTTCAAAGGAGTTTTACCATAGTAGTGACGAACAGCTGCTGTCCAGTATCCTAATACTTTAAACTCTCCATTTGATTTGTTATATATAATATCAGCCATTGCATTACCTACATCACCATCAACAACTTTTTCCCAATGATCATAGCTGTCAAATAAATAAAGTAATGAAAATAAATCTATTTCTTTAATACCAGTTTTAGTCATAAATCCAGGAGAAACTAGTACAACATCAGCTGCTCCTAATTTTAATTTTTCAACTAGTTCTGCTTCACTTGTTCCAATTGTTCCAGCATGTACTTCAACATCAAATACTCCATTAGCTTCTGCAACTTTTTCAAACTCTAACAAACCTGTTTGATATGGACTGTCTGTGTTTGTTTGGTTGTGTGCAGCTACTATTTTGATTGGATCTGCAGCTTCCTGTTGTGTGTTATCAGTATTGTTGGTATTATTTGTTGTAGCTTTGTTGCCACATCCTGTGAAAGCTACAGAAGTTGCTAATAATGCAACCATTGCAATAATTCTAATTTTCTTCATTTTGTTACCCCCTATAAATAGTTTAAATCAATCCAGTTTATACCTAAAAGGTGTAAACCTTTTACCTTCTATTTAATTATAAATTAATCGCCCATAAAAATTAATGAATTATATTTACTGAAACCTATAGTTTTTTTTACCATTTTTTAAGAGGTATACTAAAATTTCTAGTTAAAGCTTGAAAACGTTTTATTCCTATAAATCATTTTACCTTTCTTTTAGTTTGTTTACTTTGAAACCATATGTGTAGATAAAAAAGATTATTACAAAAGAGAAGTAAATCAATTTGTTAACACAAATTTATCCACTTCCCTTTTGTAAGTCTCTTAACTGCACTCTGTATTTAAAGGTTGCATAACAGGATATCAGTATTCGAATATCCATAATTCCATGTCTTTTTGTATAGTTACTACTTTATGGTGATTAATACTATATACAGCAATAATAACAGTTTATAGTTTAATTAATTCTACCTTTAATTAATGTCCCAAGTTGCTTACTCTTTATCTACTGCATAATAATATTTTTCACCATTAAAGTATATACATAGTTCTACTTCACCGGTGATTACTTCTTTTGGTACTTCAATAAGTGAATGTACTCTCATTGTTGATAGTGGTTCAATTGACAAATAACTTCCCAATGTTGATCCATCACTCTTTTCCCCTACCATAAATCCATTATAATTGTACTTGCCATTATATAATACCTTAGCACCAAAAAATTTTTCTACATCATAACTTGAAGACCTAAGATTCTTAATCTTAGAAACTATATCTATATATATATTGCTAGTATTTTCTACTTGGTAATGAGTATAAAAATCTCCAGGATTTGATGGCAAAACATCTTCTTTGTATTCTATTTCTTCAATAGTAAATTCAGCATATTCCTCTGCAACAAGCTTCTGGCCTATATCAATAGACTTCTTTTCTATTGTTGCATTTGTTGTATTATAGTTCAGATTGTACTTTTTATCATTTATTAAAAACGAAATAACTGATTCACCCAAACTATCTAGAGGAACTTTTGTTGCACAATAAACAATTCCTGAAGATAAAGGTTCTATTGATTCAAATTCACTTAAACTTGTATCATCTTCAGTTAATTGTAAATATAAGTTACACATATATTTTGAGTCTTCCTTATTTACTGATACATTAGCAATATTATCTATTGACTTTTCAGTTTCAGATAAATTTTTTACTTCAAGAATAACTGTTACATATGTTTTATCCACTTCATCACTTTTATATATTAATGAATAACCAGTTGATTTTGGCGGCTCAACTTTATTACTAATTTCAACATCCTTAACAGTAATTTCAGCATAATCTTCAATAATAAACTTTTCACCCACATTTACTATATTTGCATTAGCAGCTTGTTTTATTTTATCTGATGAATTCTCACTGTTGGCACATCCCACAATTGTAAATATTGAAATAATGAGTGTTATTAAAACTAAACTAATCTTCTTCATGGTAATCCCTCCACCTATTCTTCTGTCTCGGCATCCATTAAATCGTCCGGATATGTAATAGTTTTGAATATTTCATCTGTTTCAATGTTCTTAACATCAATTGTAACTTTTCTTTTTTCTTCTGATACGCCGTTATAAATATGGTACATAGAACTCATCATACCTATACCAATAGCTGAAAAACCATCAAGACTTCCCTGATATTTATCTTGAATTACTTCTAAAGTAAATTTAGTAAAATCCTCATTATACTTTACATCTTGTATAGATTTAAAATCTTCTGAAGCTTTAAGTTCTTCTAGATACTCAATCATTGACGCTCTCATCTCTTTCATCATTTCGTTGTGTTTACTTTTGGACATCTTAGCAGTTATAGAACCATCTTCGTTAACTATAGCCTCCTTATAACCCTCTTCTTTCATCTCTTCTGCACTTGCATTAACATCTTCTCCTTCAAACATTGAAGCTGGCAATGTGATTGTCACATCAAATAAATTCTTATCAACTTTTAAACTTTCACTATTTTGGGTAGTATCATTTTGATTCCCCGAATTATTTGTATCACTTTTACTTCCACATCCAGTTAACAATATTACTACTAAACTAAACATTAATATTAATCTTTTCATTAAGCAAATCCCCCCAAATTAATTTTGATCATTATTGCAAAAATTATGTTTATTATTCTACACTTAAACAATTTTACAATATTTTATTTATAATTACAACTTTATACTATAGTGCATATTCAATTTCCATATGTTTGCATCCACTTTTAAATCTTTAAAAGTATAAAATGTTAACCAGTAAAGGATTCTCTCTTTGGATTTACTAATTTGTATTCATATTTTATTATTTTGTAAAATTTGATATAATAAAGTTAATAAAAGAAATAAATACTATTATTTAGTCGAAAGAGGTAATTATATGAATATTTTATCTATATTCACTGCAATTGTTGCAGTTATTTACGTATTATTAGGAATATATTTCTATAATTTAAATAAAAATGAAATACTTAACAAGTTATTGCTAGCTCTATGTATATGTTTTTTCTCTTGGTCTTTTGCTTATATATTTTGGTATTCAAAGGATATGATACAAACCCAATATTATCCTATGATAAACATATTAGGAGCTACAGGCTGGAGTTTTTATTATGGAATAATACTTAATCTCTCATTTGAAATTACTGGATATGCAAAAAAAATTAAGTTTTTGGTATACATACCATGTACTATTATGTTTACAATTTATAGTGTTCTAAGAGTTTTAAGAATAGATTATTATTCACCTATCTTTTCAAAGTTTAATATTATAAATTTTACAGTAACAACCATTTATATTTTAGTAGCCTTAGTTTTAATATTTAAATGGGGCAAAACCTCTAAAATTTATCGTGAAAAGAGACAAGCTTATCTGATTGTGATATTTGGACTAATTTCTTTTATTCTCGGAATTTTATTTCAAAACATATTACCTCTTATGAATTTCCCCACATTATATATTGCACAGATTGTATCAATTTTTTGGGTCTTTGGAATATTTCTTGCAATATCAAAATATAGTTTCTTAGATATTACATCTGCCGTTACAATCGACAGAATTATGAAAAATGTTAATGATATAATAGTTTTAGTTGATAACAATAATATAATAACTTATTATAATGATAATTTGATAAAACTTTATGGAAATAATTCAGATAAAATAATAGGAAAGCATTTTTCTGACGTTATTATTTATAAACCTAATTCCAGTAAAAATAATTATTTAGTAAATAAAGACACTGAAAAAATTCCTGTTACGATAAATACTGAAGAAATCAATGATGATTATGGTGATGTGGTAGGAAAATTATTTGTGATAAATGATAATACGAACTTTATTAATATAGAAAAAGAGAAGAATAACCTTAGAGAAATACTATTGAAAAATGATATTAGCTATAATTTATTAATTAATCAATCCCACAATGCTATTTTAGTACACAGAGATGGAATTTTATTATTTGCAAATGATAATGCAGCTAAACTATTTGGAATTGCTACTCCTGGTGAATTTATCGGACAATCTCTTTTGTATATGGTTCCTAAAAATAATAGAGAAAGTTTAAAAGAAAAGTTTTCTATGATAATTAAAAAGAAATGTAGTTCAATTACTTTTAATGATAAAGTATTAAAAAGTAGCGGAGTTTTAATAGAAGTTGAAAATACATCTTCATATTTTGAATATGGAGGAAAACCGACTGTTCTAACAATTATGAGAGATATTTCAACTGAAAAAAAGGTGTTACAGCTAGAAAAAGATGTGCTCGAAAAAACCAAATTGCTAGATCAGTCCTTAGAAATGAATAAGACAATAACTGAATATTTTTCTAATGTATCACACGAGTTGAAAACACCTTTAAATGTAATTTTTTCAGCTGTACAGACTTTAAATATATATAATGATACAACTAGGGAGAGTATTATTAAAAGAGAAAAATATTATTATACAATGAAACAGAACTGCTATAGATTAACTAGATTAATAAACAATTTTTTGGATATTTCAAAAATTGATTCTGGATTTTCAAAATTAAACTTTAGAATTTACAATATCATAAGTTTAGTTGAAAACATCACTCTTTCAGTGGCACCATATGTTCAAAATCATGGAATAAATCTTATATTTGATACAGATATTGAAGAAAAACTCCTTGCTTGTGACCCAGATAAAATCGAAAAGATAATTTTAAATCTTATTTCAAACGCGATTAAATTCACAAACTCAGGTGGAGAAATTCTTGTAACCATTAAAGATGGTACTGATTATATAACTATTTCTATAAAAGATACAGGATTAGGTATGTCAGAAGATAGTATTGCAACAATATTTGATAGGTTTAGTCAAGTTGATAAAACTTTGAAAAGAAATAGAGAGGGCACTGGAATAGGTTTATATCTTGTTAAATCATTTATAGAAATGCATAATGGCAAGATACAAGTTATAAGTGAACCAAATAAAGGTAGTGAATTCATTATAAGTTTACCTATACGCTTAATTGACAGTGAATCTGAAGAAGAGTCTAAATATGATATTAATGTAGAAAGAATTCAAGTAGAATTTTCAGATATATATTCCTAATTACGATAAGTGAAAAAACAGATTTATCAATTTCATAAACTCCATTGAACAATCTTATTTTTTTCCCAAATAGTCTGCCCCTTAACGAAAAAAGGCTTGACTTAGTGAGTTTGCTTTAGTTAGCCACTAATAAAAAATGAAATGAAATAAAACAACGACAAATTACAACAAAATTTTCAATAAATAAATGTTATAGTATGATTAGCATTTAGATATGATGATTGAAGGATATCAAAAGATTTCAGGAGTGAGAATATGCACTTTTTAATATATTTCGAGGTTACATTATTTTTAAATATTGGATACAACCATTTGTTACTTACTAGAAAAAGGAGTATCAAAGACTCCTTAGTTATATTTATAATTAATCACTTAATAGTATTATTGGGACTGGTTTTTTATAATATTTTTTTTAAAGATAGTATTTTATATAATTTTGCACTATTTAGTTTAGGTTTTTCTTTTATTATTTATATTTTTTTTGTTTTTGAAGAATCCTTTTCAAAAAAAATATTTAATATGTTCACTATATGGGTTTTTTCTAATATCATATTAATTTTATGTAGTTATATAGTAGGTTTATTTTATATTCAAGATTATAGTACATATAGAACTTTATCAACGTTATTTAAACATTTTATTCAACTACTGATTATGCCTATAATATATTTATACTTTCAAGACCCCTATAAAGAAATGCTAAAATTAGTATCTAACAAAGTTATTAATATAATATCCTTCTATAGCATTATGGTTTTTTTGTTTTTAGTTAATTATTATGGATCTAACCCTAATAAGCCTATTTACCATTATAATTTTTTTAATAGTTTGATGTTTATAGTTATAATTATATTATCATATATAATTATTTTTATTGCTATTTACTCTGTAAACAGAAATGTGGAATTAGAATATAAATATAAATTTATAGATACACAACTAAAATTACAGAAACAAAATTACAAAACCTTAAATAAATCTATTGAAAATTATTATTCATTTAAACATGACATAAGGCATCATCTTTTGGCAATGAAGTCAATGATGGATGCTAAAAATTACATAGCAGTCTCTGAATACTTAGATAAGTTTAATGAAAATGAAATATGTCAAAATATAGGTGTATTGTGTGAAAATTTTACTATAGATTCAATACTAAAATATTATATGAATATTGCTTTGAATTATAGCATTGATTTTCAGGTTAATGTGAATATACCCCAGGATATCAATATCGAGGATCTTGATTTATCTATTGTTATAGGTAATTGTGTTGAAAATGCTATTGAAGCTTGTAACAATATTATGGATGAACGTAAAAAGTACATTAATATAAAAGCTGAACTTAAAGGTTCCCATTTAATACTTAAAATCAAAAATAGCTTTAATGGCCATGTTATAGAAGAAGACAATATTTTAAGAACATGTAAAACTGGCGAAGGACATGGAATAGGATTGTCTAATGTTAGAAAGGTAACGGAAAAATATAATGGTTATTTTAAAGTTAAATATAATGGTAATGAATTTGAAGTAGATAGTATACTGAACTATAACTAAGGAAATATGAAGTTGGTGATAAAAATGATAAACATAGCAATCTGTGATGATAATAAAGAAGAAAGTGAAATAATCTCTTCTCTAGTATCAAAAAATCTTAAAAACTTAGGGATGCATTTTAAAATAAACTGCTTTACTGAAGGAGAAGACCTTATCAACCATATAAATTCATCTAAAGAAGTATATGATATACTATTTCTAGATATTTACATGGAATTTTCTAATGGTATTGATGTTGCAAAAAAAATAAGAATCTTTGATAAAGAATGTAAGATTATATTTATTACTTCTTCAAAAGACCATGCTATAGATAGCTATGACGTGAAAGCTCTTCACTATATTTTGAAACCTATAAATGAAGAAAAGCTAGATGCTGCTATTAAAACAGCTGTAGACAGTTTAAAAAAAGAGAGTAAACAAATTGTCATTACAAATAAAAAAGGAAGCTACAGAATTCTTTATAGAGATATCTTATATGCAGAAAGTAAAGCCAGGATTGTAAATGTATACTTGAAATCCGATAAAGTAATTACTTTTTATTCAAAACTTCAGGATTTTTTTCAAAGACTTGAAGATGAAAGATTTCTTAAGTCGCATAAGAGTTTCATTGTGAATATGGATTATATATCCAAAATAGAAAACTCTTGTATATTTATAGCTGACGAAACAAATATACCCATAAGTAATTCTAATGTACAAGCCATTAGGGAAGTATACTTCAAATACTTATTAAAATAAACATAAAAAGACAAAACATACATAAATAAATTATTATGTGTGTTTTTTTTATGAGTTTTTACATTTTAGACTTCGATTTTTACATCAGTAATAAAAATACCTTAATTTGTGTAAAAATAAGATAAATATTTAAATGAGTTTATATTTTTTATTAAATAAGGCGGTGAATACATGGGAAATCTATTAATAAAAGCTAAAAACAACGATAGTCAGTCCATTCAGAAAATTATAAATAAGTATATGCCACTGTTGATAAGCGAATCATTAAAGTATGAAATTCCAGGATACGACTTTGAAGATATAGTGCAACATAATATATTGAGCATTATTAAATCAATAAAGCTTTATAAATTAGGTTCTAATTCCTTTGATTCTTTTCTGGAAGTAAATTTAAAACTAAATAATATGAATCTATTTAAAAGAAAAATGAAACACAACAGAGAAATTCAAAACGTAAATATTCTGGAAAGTGTAGAAGATAATTATCTATTTACCATAGAGGAGCAGGGTATTGCATATGAATTGACTAAAAGAATAAGAAAAAATATAAACTGTAACAAAATTATTAGTAAGACTGAAACTAAATGCCTTACAATTACCTCAAGGCTGTAAAATTTTCTGGTTCAAGGTAAATGAAAATATTAAAGGACACATGATAAGGAGGAGTAGGCAAGCCTAATTTTCCTCCCTAAAAAAGCATTTTGCAAAGTATCCTTGTATTTTTATTTGAATTTATGTATATTTCTTCTTATTCTTTTCCACATATATTGTAAAAATCTTTCGCAAAATTATTTTCTCAATTCCAAGTCTGTTATTTTTAATTTAAATCCCTTATATTTTTTTAAATAACTAAATCCATTAGGTTAACTAGTGGATTTAGTTATTGTTTTTTATAAATTCTAAATTGCATTTAATCCAAATGCTCTCGTTCCTAATTTTCTCTTAACTACTAATTCAAGTTGAATTACTTCTTCATACATTTAAAATTTTGGTAAAATTCCAACTATTTCTTTATCAATTTTTTTCTGATATTTGGGAGTAGCTATAAAAGTGATGTGCTAAAATATCTCTCTGCTCTATCTGGTAATACAGTTACTATATTTTTATCTTTACCATATTTTTCAGCCATTTTAATAGCTGCCCATATATTAGCACCAGATGATACTCCAACTAAGCATCCACAAACTCTAGCCAATTTTCTTGCATATGCTATGGCATCATCATCAGTAACCTCTATAATTTCATCTATTATTTTTGTATCTAAAATATCTGGTATAAATCCATCGCCAATTCCTTGAATTTTGTGAAGTCCTGGCTCATGTCCAAGTAAAGCTGACACATTTTTAGGTTCAACTGCAGCTACAACACATGATGGATGTTTTTCTTTTAAATATTTTCCAATTCCAGCTAAAGTTCCACCGCTTCCTAATCCTGAAACAAAAATATCAACCTTTTCATTTAGTTGATTACACATTTCAACTGCTGTAGTTTTATAATGAATAAGAGGATTATTGGGATTCTTAAATTGATTTAACACAAAAATATTCTTATTCTGACTCTTTAGTTTTTCAACTTCTTTAAGTGTACCTTCTATACTCTCTTCCTTAGGTGTGAGTACAAGTTCAGCCCCAAAAGCTTTGATTACCTTCTTACGTTCCTCACTCATATTTTCTGGCATTACAATAACTACCTTATATCCTTTTCTGACACCAACAAGTGAAATACCAATACCCGTGTTTCCAGAGGTTGGTTCTACAATAGTCATTCCAGGTTTTAATTTCCCTTCTTTCTCTGCTTCCTCTATCATAAATTTTGCTATTCTATCTTTTATACTTCCTCCTGGGTTGAGAAATTCACATTTAGCAAATATTGATCCATTAAAATATTTTTTTAGAGATAATAAGGGTGTATTTCCAATTGTATCAATTATATTTTCAAGCATCATAATTACACCTCCATGCTATATAGAATCCACATAGTTAAACTTAATTTGTACATGTCTCAAAATATCTACGATTCAATGATTTATGGACTTGTATAAATTTATAGTTTAACTTGAACTTCTATAGAGAATTCACATAGTTAAACTTTTTTTCTTCTATATTATAATATTCACAAATTGATTATAGGTAACATTAATTTGATTATTTTAACTACTTAACATTAAATCAAGCATTTGTGTAGTTCCACTAATGGATTCACATTCTAATGATTTTTTATAAACTA
The DNA here is from genome assembly GCF_050402865.1 of Clostridium sediminicola. Classification (NCBI taxonomy): domain Bacteria; kingdom Bacillati; phylum Bacillota; class Clostridia; order Eubacteriales; family Clostridiaceae; genus Clostridium; species Clostridium sediminicola. The sequence continues at coordinate 90,418 of NZ_BAABMF010000013.1, read as the reverse complement.
TTAGTTTTATTTTTTATAAAAAAATATATCATAGTGATAGTTAGACTATCGGTATGATATATTCATCAAAATTTAAGTATATTTACTTTAAATATATGTAAATCAAAGTATAAAGAATGTTCATTTAATGTTAATTGTTATTCTTTTTTCTTGACTCAAGGATTTGTCTTAATATAAGCAACCCTTCCATCATCTTAGGAAATCCTGCTGTTGGTGCAACAAGGAGTATAGCGTGTTCAATCTCTTCCTGTGTACATCCACTTTTAAAAGCTTTAAGTATATGAGTTGCTAATGAATGTGTATATGGACTGCTTGTAGATAGAGCTATCTTAATAAGCCAGCGTGTTTTTTCATCAATTGGTCCACCTTTCTCGTGAACTAATTTTCCGAATTTTTCATAAGCATCATATATTTCTCCATGGTTCTCAATTAAGTATTTAAGATTCTTTTCAATTACATCTAAGTTATCAAAATGATTATCCATTGTCTCTCCACCTTATATTTCAATATAGTCAAATTGTAGTATACCCAAAACATTTAATTATTAAACTTATAACTACTGCTATTAATACGAGTGCTATACTTATCACAAATAACCTTGAAAGATGTGAAAAAATGTTATCAAAAAAAACTCTTAGCACTAGTATTAACAACAACTATTCTATTATCTTTCACAGCTTGCGACTCATCTAGTAATAAATTATCAACTAATAATACATTAGCTACAAATATAACTGCTGATACAGAGAAAAGTACTAATACAAATAAAATAGTTTTGAGTTATAATAGCCTTTCAACTTAAGAGGCATTTGAAATATCTGCGAAAACTGTTAAGGACTACTTTAATGTTGATGTGGATAAAAACAGTTTTAAATCTGAAGATATAATTGATATGGGACATTACTGGATTGTTCAGGTAAAGATCCCAAAAATCAACAAAACATAGTTCTTATCAAAGTTAATACTTACAATAAAGAAATCGTCGAAGTAAGTAAATAATTTCACTAAATTTAAAACTATAATCAAGAAGCCAGTATCTATTTTAAATACTGGCTTCTTGTGCACTTTTCTGTTGTTAATATCAAACTTCAACTATTTTAATAATTTTTGTTCACTACTTCCAAGGAAAATTGATTTTTGTGATGGTCTGAATACACCAAGATTTTCATTCCTTCCTTGTAATAAGCACTTAGCATTTTCTTTTCCAAAAGTATCAGCAGCTTCTTTACTTATTTCTCCTATATTGCCACCCTTACACCTTTTAATGATAAGTGCAAGCTTTGTATCTTCAAAATCCGTCAACATAGCAAAATCTCCACCACTGTCTCCAGCTACAAAGATAGGCCCTTCACCATATTTCGTTTTCTTCTGGTAAATTATAACCATATTTAGGGTTACCGGCAAGAGTTTTAACTACATCAACAAACGAAGCAGAGCATATATAAACCTCTATCCCATTATCTCTTAAAGTTTTAATTAAATTCTGTTGTTCGGGAAGAAGTCTTAAACCACTCTTATAATCGATGGAAACAACTCCGACTTTCTCTGGCAATTCATCGGGACTGACAAGAGTTTTTTTTAATTTATTAATAAATAAAAACCAGTATATTTTGTTTCAATACTGGCTTATATATAACGCTTAATTTAATATAAAGAACTTCATCACTTATAGTACCAAACTAAGTCTAGTTTTCATTTGATTAGACAATTAGAAAGTCATTTCACACAAATTTTCAGATACTGAAAAGTTTGCATCTGTACTATTTTTAACATTTTCCACACTTAATCCTGGAGCGATTTCAACTAATACTAATCCATCCTTATCAACATCAAAAACCGCCTTATCAGTTATTATCCTATTCACCACACCTTTCGCTGAAAGAGGTAATGTACATTTCTTCAAAACTTTCGAATTTCCTTTCTTATCACAGTGTGAAAGCGCTACAATCACTCTTTTAGCTCCCACTAATAAATCCATTCCTCCGCCCATTCCTGGAACAAATTTACCTGGTATTTTCCAATTAGCTATATTTCCTAGCTCATCTACTTCAAGCCCACCTAAAACAGTAGCATCTACATGTCCTCCTCTAATGATACAAAATGAAAATGCCAGATCAAAAACTGCCCCACCTGGTTTCATAGTTATAGGTTCTCCACCAGCATTTGCTAAATCAGGATTATGTTCGCCTTTTTTTGGAGCTGGTCCAAACATAAGCCCACCATTTTCTGTTTGTAAAACTACATTTATCCCTTCTCCAATATAATTAGCAGCCTGTGTAGGCATGCCAAATCCAAGATTTATAACTGCTCCATCCGTAAATTCTTGAGCAATCCTTCTTGCAATCATTTCTCTAGAATTCATTCTTTTCCCCCTTATTTAAATTTATTTCCTTTTTGCCAAAGCTCTCCATAAATATTTTTTCTTTCTTCTTTTGAATAACCTTTTACAATATAGTCAATAAATATTCCAGGAGTACCAACATTATTAGGTTCAATTTCACCAACTTCAACTATTTCATCTACTTCAGCAATTACTATACTTGCAGCAGTAGCCATAGTAGTGTTAGTATTTAAAGAGGTTCCTTCATACATAAGATTACCATTTCTATCAGCTTTTGAGGCTTTTATTAATGCAATATCAGCCTTCAAAGGAGGAAAAACCAAATACGGCTTTCCATATAATTCTATTTTAAGAGCATTTTCTTCAACTTCTGTTCCAAGTCCTACTGGAGTAACTACTGCTCCAAGACCTGCTCCTGCAGCCCTGATTCTTTCAATAAATGTTCCCATTGGATTAAATTCAACTTCAATATTACCTGTATTATATCCTTCTACTAACATAGGATCTGTTCCAATATGAGCACCAATAAATTTATTAACCTGCTTATTTGCAGTAAGTTTTCCTATATCAAAGCCTCCTCCTGGGTAACTTCCTACTACACTAATTAAACAAAGATTGTCAGTACCTTTCTCAACTAATGCATCAATAAGCTTTAAAGGAGCACCTACTCCTAAAAATCCACCTACCATGACTGATGCACCTTTAGAAATCATGTTTACGCTTTCTTCTATTGTTTTAACAATAGCCATTACATACACCTCCGAATTTTCATTATATTTATGGCGGTAATGATAAAAATAAGAATTCCTGCAATATATATATACATATGTATATCACTTTTTATTCGAAAATAAAAAGCAAATTTATTAATAGATGCCATTGATTTGATGATTCTAGAAATCGATTTGTATATTAAGGTAAAATTGCTAGAGGTGAAAGTTCCATTATTGCTGCGGACCATTACAACCGCTATGAAAAAGATATTGAATTAATGAAACAAATGAATTTGAAAATCTATGGTATGAGTATTGAGTAGAGTTATATAATTTCTCTATATTTCAAACTATAATCAATTGCCAGTATCTGTTTTAATACTGGCTTCTTGAAATAAATCTTATTAACTAGCTTAAATATACTATTTTCTCAAGAAAATTGGAGAAGAAATCCCTATCTTATCATCATTCATAATTGCTTTTACCAAATACCATGTATTATCCTCAGTCACAGTAATATTTGTATTCCATTCAAATACTCCCGTTGACTCTATAATATGTTCATTGATTACTACCCCGCCATTTGATATCAATTGAACTTTTTCAATATTAACCACCAAATCTTCTATGTGAACCTCTACATTCAATGATTCCCCTACCCTTACATTTATGATACTCCCCATAAAATATTCATCTAATTTAAATAATAATCTAAGAGTTCTAGATTCAGTTGAAAATACCCTCCTCATTCTCATAGCTTCTACTATATCTTTCTTTGTTAAATTCTCTGCAATAACTCCCGTAAGATTATCAGCATCACCCCAAGTGGCCTGATGATTATCCTGCCCGTTTATAGCTCCAAAAGTCCACCCATCATCCAACACTTTATAGTAAAGATCTTCACTTCTGATATATGGTCTTGGGGGAGAACCATTACCATATTCATATAATAAAATACACTTATTAAAAGGGCTCTCACACTTAAGCGTTCCAACTGTTTTAAAAGGGTGATTAACAACAAGCAATAGGTCTTGGTGGGTGTTAATCCACTGACTCATATCTTCAATCATAAATTTCTTCTTATTAACCAATTCATTACAATCAAAAAAATTCATATGCCCCCAAAATACAGTGCTAAGTTCAAATCCCACTATAGCAACAAAATCATCATATTTAGAATTTATCCGATCTGCCTCAAGTTTTGTCATCGCCCATTTAGGGTATTTACATCCATGAAGAGAGATGGAGTTGTCATAACTGGTATTATTCTTTAATAATTTCCCAACATGGTCACTTATCATTAGAAAATCTAATTCCTTATCCCTTGCATATTCAAATGCTTCTGTTGGAGTTTCTTTTCCATCGGAATATCCAGTATGTGAGTGCGGATTCCCATAATAAAAATTGTATTCTTTATCCTTATCATCAACATAAAAAGTCCATTTAATATGAAAATTCTTTTTCTTGCAATTTTTAATTACCAGCTTAACCCTATGCTCACCGTATTCTAGGTTCTTTTCAGGGAAATACACAATATTACGCTTCTCTAACTTTTCACACTTCACCATCTCATCATCTAAATATAACCGTAACGCTACCCCACCAAAATTCTGAAACTCATCTTTAAAAATTACAGATATTTTTGGTTTTCTATCATGAATACATGATAGATCAAATGGATGGATTTTATATTCATACTTACTTTCTTCACTCATAATAATAATTAATCACTCCTTACTAATATATTATTATTATATATAACTTATAATTCAATATAAGAGATTTCATCACCTATGGTTCCTACCAAAGTCTGGTCTTCAATATCAACCTATAGACAAATCTAGATTTCATTTTTTTAAATATATGCTTTTTTAGACTACTAAAGGATGGAATTTATAAATACAATAAAAAAATGGATTTAAAGTGTCATAATTAAAAAACACTTTAAATCCATTAGCTTCTTCATTACTCTTTATATCTAACTAATTCTATCCTAATAGAAGGAGGTTTAAAATCAATACTCACTTCATCTACCATCATTCCCACTAAGTTAAACTCTCCTCCTTTAATATCTTCGCCTGCTAACTGCCAATAGTATTCATCCATTTCACTCTGTCTTTGAACACTGAGTAGTTTCTTAATATGCTCAATTTTTTCAGCACTACATTCAACTTGACTTGACTCTGCAATAATAATATATGAATCATCTTTTTCTTCAATAACTATATTCATCTTTTTTGATGAATTTATAAAGTAAAAATTTATTATTTCATCCACAATCTTTGAAATCTTTTGCACTTCATGCTTCATTAATTAATCCCCTTTCTTAAAAGCATCTATAAGCGGAACAAGAATTGCAGCCACTAATCCACCTGCAAAACCATTATTATATAAATTCAAACCTCCATGCACAATACCTACATTCATAACTATTGATAAATGCAAGAATCCTGCAACAAGCCCCATAGCAAAACCATACTCTCCAGCAATAGGACAAAGTGTAGTACCAAACAAACCAGCAATTATTATGGCAGTAGAATTTACTTCCCATATTTTCAAATGTGCTGCTATAAAGACACCAAGCATAATAGGAATAGTATTTTTAGGATTTTTTCCAAACGCTCCAAACCCAGTAACAGTAAGTAATGCACCTACAATAGGACCATTCAAAACTCCACCTAAAGTTATAACATAAATCAATGATACCATACCCATAATACCCATGTTTATGTACGATACTCCATAACCTTGCAACTGAGAATAATCTGTAATTAACCTTCCTGAAAATCTGAATACTTTAGAATATCCTTGAAAACTCTTTCCATTAATAGCATACCCTACAGCAATCAAAAGAATAAAAATACTTAACAAGAAAATCTTTAAAAAAGAATCATACGCTGTTGAAAGAATCAATTGAGATTCTACAACAAGTCCATAACTTTTTAATAATGAATTTAATAAAATACCTAGTACTCCTGCTGTCAACCCAACATTATACAAATTATAACCATCATGAGTTCTTAACATATGAGACGATAAAGGAGTTATTACAAATCCAACAAACACTCCAAATACTATGCCTAAAGGCAAGGATAGTATCAACGGTAAATCGAATCCAAAGGCTATTTCACTTACTATAGGTCCAAGTGTAGTAGAAAACATAATTGCTACCAATACATTTTTAAAACTAACGCCCTGATATTTTACATATAAGAGTCCTCCTAAATACATGGGAAGTACATTAAAAATATTTTTACCGAAAAAAGAGAACCCTGTTATAGTAAATACCGCTGCTATTATAGCTCCATTCGGTTTTAATTTAAGTTTATAAATAATACAAATATTAAACGTAGCTAATAAAGATGCATTTATAAAAGTAGCGCCTATTCCACCTATTTCTAAATAATCCGTAAGCAAAATATCTGATGATATTATTATATCATATAGTCCCTTAATCATATTTGAGGGCTTATCTAAGAAAAATGCAGAAAAGAACAAAATTAAAGGTAGCATACTAAGAATCAGTAAATTCCCTTTTCTTCCTAATTGAAATTCTGAAGCGTTTCTTCTAATATTTTGCAATAAAAATCATCCTCCCTATTTTACAGACAAATCTACAAAAACCGTTTTCCTAAGACTTATTTCTAGACATTCGCCATTCCTCTCTGTTGGTAAGGTTTTCATTTCTTTTATTTAATCATGTATTTTAATATTATTCAATACTTTTCAATAAATCAATCATTTTTTTCTTACGAAAATCATTTTTGCAAAAACTTAAACAGTAAAATCCTATTTTGTACATTTTATTTTCCCTTATATTTTTTAACTTGGGTTTTTTCTAAATCTATGGTATTTCTTGTATATTCTTGTTATAATTATATATATATATTCTTGTTATAATTAAATAAAAGATATTTAGTTTTCAACTAGTATACTTCTTATTTCAACATTTATAGTAATCTATAGCTTAACAAAACATGACTTATATTTGGAGGGATCATATATGAAAAATAAAGAAAAATATTCAATAGGTGAAGTGGAAGAAATTTGTAATATTCCTGCAAAAACATTACGTTATTATGATTCGATAAAATTGGTTGTCCCTGAATTTAGAGATGAAGGAACTAAATATAGATATTATAGTAAGAACCAAATGGTAACAATATATATAATTCGTAAACTAAAAATGTTTGGCTTTAAATTAAAGAAAATTCAGCAAATTATAAACGATAATAGAGCTGAAACTCTTAAAAACAATTTAGATCGTAAGCTTTTGGAAATATCCGATGAAATAAATATCCTTCAAAAAAGATATTCCGATTGCTATTCTTTTTTGCAAAGACTAAAAGAAGGGGTAGATATCATTTCTGACTGCGACAAAGAGAATATTATTAACGAAAATATATATATTGAAGAAATTCCTGAAGTAGATCTAGTATTTACCAGAAAAGTTATGGAAAAATATTCAAATGCAGATGTATCTTTAGAAAGATGGGTTGAAATAAATAATTTATGCAATAAACTACAGCTAAAGAGCAAAGGATCAATTATAGTTACATACCATTCAAACCCTCTTGAGCAATTTTGCTTTAAGGATTCAGTTGTTGAATTCGGAATGTGCATAGAAGCACCCATAAAATGCGATAATTGTAGGAAGTTTGGAGGGTTTACTGCTGCTACTACTACTCACATCGGAAAATACTCCAATATTGTAAACACTCATATAAAAATGATACAGTGGATTAATAAAAATGGTTATAAAATTGCCGGTAATATATCCGAAGAATTTATTATATCCCCTATTGATGTAACCAATGTGGACGAGCATATTACCAAAATAATAATTCCGATAACAAAGATTGATTGAGAAAAGAAAAAATAGACTCAGTTTTAGGGTTAGTATATTTTTTATATAAATAACAAATTTAGGGAACTTTTTTTAAAAGTTCCCTAAATTTGTTATTTTATCAACACTATTTCTTAAATAAGTAAAAGGTAGTACATCCAACAATTGATGTGGCTGCATTTTTTCAATGATAACGCAGAATTTGTGAAACTTCTTTCCTTCTTGGAGCTTTTGGCTCTTCTGCTGGATATCCACATGCAACCAATGCAATAATCAGTTCATCTTCCGGCAAATCAATAAATTTTGTAACTCCTTCTTCGTCAAAAGATGCCATAATTACAGTTCCAAGACCCAACTCCTCTGCTGCAAGGCAAATATTTTGGCAGGCAACTCCAGTGTCAAACATTTCCCATGCTGCTCCCTTTGCAGTAGAAGTAGAACCATCTCTTTCGTAACCAGAACGTTTCTTTACAATAGAAAGAGCCAGAAGCATAGGTGCACTTTCAACAATATTTACATTTTCAGATGCTACCAATGTATGAGCAATTTTCTGAATCTCATAATCTTTTTCAATAACTGTATAACGAACAGCTTTACAATTATTCCAAGATGGAGCCCATCTTGCACAGTCAATAATTTGTTCTATTACCTCATGCTCTACCTTACATGTCTTATATTTACGGATGCTTCGCCTTTTTTTAATACATTCTATTACATTCATATTAATATCCTAAATTAATATGTCTCGTAAACAAACTGAACTACTGTTGATAATGGTGGTTCAGGTAGTACATCAATAGAGCTTGGGAATGGTGGATTTTCAGGAACTTCAATAATCTTGAAAGAACGAACCTCAATTAATGCACGGTTTCCATCAATTTTCTTAATTCTCGCAATATACTCCATGTAGTCACCTGCAAATGAAGGAACATAAAGACGAACCTTCTTTACCTCAACACAATGACCTGTGTTTCCAAATACCTTTGCCATAAGACGGTTTGCTGTATCATTCATAAGTGTGATGTTTCTTGCCCCGTTTACAACTCCTCCAGCATAAAATACATCACGGTCTGACATTCTATAACGATATGTTACTGTCTGTTGTTCATTCATAATACAATTCTCCTTTATTCTATATTTTCAATTTAGCTTCTTTTTTTTAAAGCTTGGATTTATTCTGGAAAATCTTCAAGTGGACGCCATGGATTAATTACTGCTCCGTCTGGCTGTTCTCCACGCTGTAAGTGCTTTTTAACTACAAGACGAACGTTTCCTTCTGTACAAAGTACAGGCTCATCAAACCAAACCATATCTCCTGGTTTACATTCTGTCTTACCCTCGCGGAAAGCAGGTGTAGCAAGCTTGAAAACTTCAATTTTACAATCACGAGATGAGTTTCCTACTTTAGTAAGAGTTGCTTTAAAGTCAACCATATCTCCTACATAAATGTCCTTGTAACATTTAACATCATGGTATCCAAGGCAAAGTGATTCGTCACCATCCACCAAAATCATTTCTTCTGTCTCAACATCTCCGATGAAATCAAACTGACGTCCAATTGGTATTAATCCATCTGGATTATTGGCATCTGCTGTTGTCATGTTATAGCTTAAAAAAGATACTTTTCTCATTATAATATCCTCCTATTTTTGACGTGACTGCCTGTTAAAACTGCCACGTTCTATATTGTGGTTAAATCACATAAAGTAATTTAGTTGAGCTTCGTCCACAATATATAGCGTCAGAGCGCATCAATCTGCGGTATATATTGTGGTCGATTATAGTTCAACTTGCTTTTTGTGGTTTAACATATTGTTTATATATTTAATTTATATTACACCCTCTGCTTTAAGATTTTTAAGTTCTTCTTCAGTAAGTCCAAAAACTTCTGCATTGTGTTGTCCCAACAATGGAGATGGATTATCTACACTACCTGGAGTTTCAGAAAGTTTTACAACACAACCTTGGAAATACTGATCCCCTGCTGTTGGATGCTCACAATGCACCATCATTTCACGAGCCTGAATATGTGGATGCTCGATTGCTTCCTTAACATTTAATACTGGACCGCATGGGACTCCTACCTCATCCATTATGACTTCAATTTCTTTCTTAGTGTAGTCCTTGCACCAGTCACGGATTAAATTTTGTAAGTCTGGTATATAGTTTTCGCAACGCAAGTTGTTTGTTTCATAGCGAGGGTCTTCTAAAAGTTCTACATGTCCGATAGCTTCACAGAATTTTTTGAACAATCTATCATTACCTACTCCAAGAGCAATGAAACCATCTTTACAATCATATATATCGAATGGAGCGATAGATGGGTCTACATTTCCGTTACGTTCTGGAATAAAACCACCCACTGTGTAGTTTACAAGTGCATTTTCAAGTAAACTGAAGATTGTATCTACCATTGATACGTCAACAAGCTGACCCTCACCTGTCTTCTCACGGTTGTAAAGAGCCATGAGTACTCCTACTGATAAGTAAATACCTGCAACGTGGTCTGCTACAGAAGGACCAACCTTTACTGGATTTGTCTCCTTGAAGCCTGTAAGGTTAATCATACCACCCATAGCCTGTGCTACAATATCATAGCAAGGACGGTGTGTCATTGGTCCATACTGACCAAAGCCTGAGCCTGAAGCATAGATAATATTCGGATTAATCTTCTTTACAGTTTCATAATCAATACCAAGCTTCTTTGTAACACCACCCTTATAGTTCTCAACTAAGATATCAGCATCCTTAACAAGCTCATAGAACATCTGTTTACCTTTTTCAGATTTAAGATTAAGAGTGGCACCCTTTTTGTTACGGTTAACGTAGTTGTAAAAACCACTTTCACCGCTCTTTTCATCAGTTGGTCCCCATGTACGACACTGTTCACCATTAACTGGTTCAATTTTTATAACATCTGCACCATAATCACCTAATATCATTGTACAAAATGGTCCATTTAACGCAGAAGTAAGATCAACTACTTTTAAGCCTTCAAGTGCTTTTCTCATGTATAAAACCTCCCTGTATTAGTAATTTATTAATATGTCTCGTAAACAAACTGAACTACTGTTGATAATGGTGGTTCAGGTAGTACATCGATAGAACTTGGGAATGGTGGATTTTCAGGAACTTCAATAATCTTGAAAGAACGAACCTCAATTAATGCACGGTTTCCATCTATTTTCTTAATTCTCGCAATATACTCCATGTAGTCACCTGCAAATGAAGGAACATAAAGACGAACCTTCTTTACCTCAACACAATGACCTGTGTTTCCAAATACCTTTGCCATAAGACGGTTTGCTGTATCATTCATAAGTGTGATGTTTCTTGCCCCGTTTACAACTCCTCCAGCATAAAATACATCACGGTCTGACATTCTATAACGATATGTTACTGTCTGTTGTTCATTCATATCACAATTCTCCTTTATTCTATATTTTAAGTTTTACTTCTTTTTTTTAAGCTTGGATTTATTCTGGAAAATCTTCAAGTGGACGCCATGGATTAATTACTGCTCCGTCTGGCTGCTCTCCACGCTGTAAGTGCTTTTTAACTACAAGACGAACATTTCCTTCTGTACAAAGTACTGGCTCATCAAACCAAACCATATCTCCTGGTTTACACTCTGTCTTGCCCTCACGGAAAGCAGGTGTAGCAAGCTTGAAAACTTCAATTTTACAATCACGAGATGAGTTTCCTACTTTAGTAAGAGTTGCTTTAAAATCAACCATATCCCCTACATAAATATCCTTGTAACATTTAACATCATGGTATCCAAGGCAAAGTGACTCATCACCATCAACTAAAATCATTTCTTCTGTCTCAACATCTCCGATGAAATCAAACTGACGTCCTATTGGTATTAATCCATCTGGATTGTTGGCATCTGCTGTTGTCATGTTATAGCTTAAAAAAGATACTTTTCTCATAATGAGATCCTCCTAATATTTTTTATTTTTTGATTATTAATTAGCTTCTCACTGCTACTTTATTTTTCTCAGATACCGGGAATACAAAGTAACCAATAATTGCGGCAACTACTGTCCATGGGAACCATGCAAGCATTTCAGCTGATAGCGGAAGATTCTCATAGAATGTATTGAAAAAGCCTAAATTTATGTTTAGTCTAATTCCATAAGCGTAAACGGTATCAAAGATACCAAAAACCAATGCTGTTGTCATTGCATAACGACATATGTTTAAGTGCCTTCTATTTTGGTTATTTGGCATTAATGCATAATATATAACAAGTACAATAGCTGCTGGGTATATACCATCAAGGATTGGTCCAAGGAATGTAAGGATTGAAGCAAGCCCCATACATCCGAAGATTGTACTTAAAACCAATACTGCGATAGATGCTTTCTTATAATCTATCTTTCCTTCTGTTGTATCCACGAAGAACTCTGCACATCCGGAAGTCATACCAATCGCTGTTGTAAGTGCAGCAAAGAATAGTGCGATTGAGAATAAAATTCCGCCTACTCGTCCAAGGAGTTTAGTAGAAACTGCTGTATAAAGAGCTGTATAATTTAAATCCATTGTACCCCCTGTAGAAGCACCTATTAACATATGACAAAGGTGTGTACAACTTAATAATGCTATACCAATAATGCCAACTCTGATAATATTCTTACTCATACGTTCGTCAGAAACACCTTTTTCTTTTAGACCATTTAAGATAACAACACCGAATATTAATGAACAAAGAATTTCAGCTGTTGCATATCCGTTTGTGAAACCATAGGCAAATGCCGAACCTTCATATGTCTTTGCAACTGGCTCTGCAATAGGACTTATAAGCCCTTTTCCTACAACGATAACGACAATGACAATAAGCAACGGGAAAAGAATTTTTGAAATACGATCCATTGTCTTTCCAGGGCTCATTAAGAACCAATAAGTTATTAGGTAGAAAATTATCGTAAATATAATCAGTGGTAACCTTGATGTTGGATTTAAACCAAAAGCCTGTACTACAGAGTCCCAAGATGCTGCACTCATACGTGGAATAGCATACAAAGGTCCTAGCACAACAATTGTTACGATTGTATATGATACGCCTAGTTTCTTTCCAAGTACACGTTTGGTAATTTTGTTATAGGTGCCATTGCCCCTTGATAATGCAACATATGCAAGCAATGTAAGCAATAAAGCTGTTATAAATGCTCCACCGAATGCACCCATTACAGATGTACCACTTTCTTTACCCCAGTTCATTGGCCACACCATACTCGATGCACCAAAGTGCATTGAGAAGAGTGCACCACCCATTAAAAATAATGCTGATAATTTCAAATCTCCATTCTGGTTCAAATTCTTGTTCATACATTCCCCCCTTAAAATTAGTATTTATCCTAGCACTTAAATCTTAGCTTCCAAAGCTTTGAAACTTGTTAACTAGTTAAGATACTTTTATTATATTTAATACAGTTGCTGGACAGTCAACCCTATATTTGATATTTTTTTAACATGTTTTTGCTAATAATTCCCTAAACTATACCCTTAGTGTAAGGTTTATAATTTATTTATTGCTTTTTAAGTTTGCGATTTCCTCAATCATCATTGGAACAACTTTAAATAAGTCTCCAGTGATACCATAGCCTGCACAGTCAAAGATTGGAGCTGCTGCATCCTTGTTTACTGCAATTATTAATTCTGAATCCTGCATACCTGCCTTATGCTGAATTGCACCAGAGATACCAAGGGCAACATAAACCTTTGGATGTACAGTCTTCCCTGTTTGTCCAACCTGATGATCTGCTGACAGCCAATCAGAGTCAATAACAGCACGGCTTCCACCTACAACTCCACCGCCTAAAGCCTCTGCAAGCTTATGTGCAAGTTCGATTCCGCCTTCAACATTCTTACTGATACCACGACCTACAGAAACAATAACGTCTGCACCAATTAAGTCAATCATCTGTTTTGCTTCCTTAACAACTTTAAGAACTTTTGTTTTTATGTCCTCTTCAGAAATACAAACTGTAAATTCCTCTATTTCACATGCATCAGCCTTTGCCTGGTTAAATTGTGCCTTCTTCATAACCCCTGGACGTACAGTTGACATGCATGGTCTGAAACGAGGACATATAATTGTTGCCATAAGATGTCCTCCAAATGCTGGACGTGTCATCTTTAAGTTCATATCTTCCATCTTGAAAGTTGTTTTAGATAAATCAAGTGTAGAAGACGTTGTAAGAAAATCAACATAATTCTCCATTTCAATGTCAAGGTGTGTGCAGTCAGCTGTTAGGCCAGTATGCAAACGAGCTGCACAACGTGGACCAAGATCTCGACCAATGTTAGATGCACCTATTAAGATAACCTCAGGCTTTTCTTCCATTGCAACGTCACAAAGCACCTTAGTATATGCATCTGTTGTATAAACATTTAACGCAGGATCATCACATACAATTATCTTGTCAGCACCGTATCCTCCAAGTTCCTTAGCTATATCTTTTACGTTGTGTCCAAGAAGTACCCCAATGAGCTTTGATCCACGCTCATCAGCCAATTTACGACCTTCAGAGATTACTTCAAAATCAGTATCAACTAATTTTCCATTACGCTGTTCACAAAATACCCAAATATCCTTAAATGCACCTATATCAGAACTATTAAAACCCATATTCTCATGTCTCCTTTCAAATTATATAACGTGTTTCTTGTGTAATCTGCTTACTAAGTCTGCTACTGTTTCTCTATCATCCCCTTCAAGCATTACACCGACACCCTTCTGTGGTGGTGTGAAGGACTTGAATATATTAGTAGGTGAACCTTTAAGCCCGATTGTATCAATCTCTATTAATGGCTCGTCCTTAAGCGCTTCAAAATCAAGAATTGTAAGTGGTTTGTTGTAACAATCCATAATACCGTTCATAGTCATATAGCGAGTAGGAACATTCTTCTCTTTTACACATGTGATAAGACAAGGTGTCTGAACCTCAATCATCATATATCCATCTTCGAGTATACGCTTTACAACTACTACATTATCTTTTTTATCAATTTCAGATGCATAAGTAACTTGAGGAATATCAAGCTTTTCTGCAATCTGAGGTCCAACCTGAGCTGTATCTCCGTCAATTGCCTGACGACCACAGAAAATGATGTCATCTTTACCGATTCCAAGATGTGTAATTGCTGCTGCAATAATCTGAGATGTTGCAAATGTATCAGAACCACCAAACTCACGCGAAGAAATTAAAACAGCATCATCTGCACCCATTGCAAGAAGCTCACGAAGCATTCCCTCTGCTGGAGGAGGTCCCATTGTCACTGCTGTCACCTGACAACCTGTTGCATCCTTAAGTATTAGTGCCTGCTCTATAGCGCTTATATCATCCGGATTAATGATAGTAGACATAGAAGCACGTTTTAGCGTTCCATCTGGATTTACTGCAACCTTGCCTGAAGTATCCGGAACCTGTTTAATACAAACGTAAATTCTCATTATTCTCTACACTCCTTTTCTATTTATTCATCACCGCTCTGGAGATAACTACTTTATGAATTTCCGAAGTACCTTCATAAATTTCTGTAATCTTAGCATCACGATACATACGCTCCAACGGGTAATCTTTCATATAGCCATAGCCTCCATGAATTTGAAGTGCCAAATTTGTAACAAAACATGCATTTTCAGAAGCATTAAGCTTACACATAGCAGCCTCTGTTGTAAAAGGTTTTCCAGCATCCTCAAGATATGCAGCATACTGTACAAGAGTTTTAGCAGCCATTGTCTTTGTAGCCATATCAGCGATATACCACTGTATACCCTGTAAATTTCCAATTGACTTGCCAAACTGTACACGCTCTTTTGAATACTTAATAGAAAGATCTATAGCACCTTCTGCAACTCCCACAGCTTGAGCACCTACTCCAACACGTGCTCCATCAAGAGCTTGCATTGCAATTTTAAATCCTTTCCCTTCCTTACCAAGAAGGTTTGCAGCTGGAACACGACAATCTTCAAATATAAGTTCAGCTGTTTCGGAACCAGCAAGACCCATTTTAGTTTCAACTTTTCCAATGCTAAAACCTAGTGTACCTTTTTCAACTATGATTGCAGACATTCCCTTTAATCCCTTTTTGGGCTGTGTAAGTGCAAATATTATAAGTACATCTGCACGGCTACCTCCAGAGATAAAGCACTTTGTACCATTTAATATATACTCGTTCGTTTCAGGATCAAAAATTGCTGTTGTCTTCGCGGAACCTGCATCAGAACCAGCATTTGGCTCAGTAAGGGCAAACGCTCCTAAAGATCCGCCTTTTGTAAGCATGGGAAGATATTTTTGTTTCTGTTCTTCATTCCCATATTTGCAGATAGCGTGAGGTGCAATCAAATGGATTGATAAAATTGCTGCAGAAGACATACATTTCTTTGCAAACTCTGAAACAGCTATAACCTTCTCTAATGCACCACCGTCAGAACCTCCGTACTGACTAGGAACACCAATTCCTGTAAAACCTAATGCTGCCATCTTTTTAAAATTTTCCTCTGGGAAAACATGCTCAAGGTCAACATCTGCTGCAACTGGGTCTAATTCATTTTCGGCAAACTGTTGTGCCAACTTTTTAATCATTTCCTGTTCTCTAGTTAATGAAAAATCCATATGTTCTTCCATCCTTTCTTTTAATATGAAGTAGAAACATTTCTTGAAAGCATATTTAACGCATGCATTTCTATGTTTCAAACTTATTTTGTAATGCTCTTTGTTTATGTGATATATAAAATGTTATCTTATACAGTCACTGGAAGGTCAATAGGTTTGTGAAAATTTAATCATACATATGTGTTATTTTTTTAACTAAAGCCTCCATCTACTGTAGAGTAAATGAGAACGGAACACAATGAAATAAAAAACTGAGGCTATCTCAGTTTTTTATTCTGAGACAGCCCCTTATTGTAAGTCCAGTCTTTGAATCTCTCCTAATCATTTCATGAATTACTGTAGCTTTTCATTTTCTATATCATTTCAAAATTTCTTATACTTTACAATAATAAAAAATCCCATTATCCTCTGTCTTTTCAGCTCTTCCAATCGCCACTAAGTGTTCCAAATGAGACATTGCTTCCCCTGAAGCAAACCATTTTTGTGGGTTAGGAAAATCGTCCCATGAATTACATCTTATACTCCAGTGCATATTAGCAGCTATATCTCTAACAGACATTTTGTTATCTTTTATGATTTCCATAATCTCATTAAGTCGTTCTTCATGATGATTAATAAGTTCACTAATTCTCTTCTTATGATCTCTTATGATATTTCTATGAGCTGAAAAAAGATAATCTATATCGTATTCATAAATTTTCTTTAAACTATCTATATAAACAGCTAAAATATCTTTTTCGAAACCCCAAAATGCAATATTAGGTGTTATTCTATCCAATATATGATCTCCACCAAAAAATATTTTATGTTTTCTTTCATATAATCCAATTTGACCTGGAGTATGTCCAGGAGTATCAATTATTTCAAAAGAATAATCCCCAACATTTATTACATCTCCTTCATTAAGAGGAGTAAAATCAACTTTTTCTTTTGAGCAGTATTTATAACCCGGATGCTCATCAATTGATATTTTATCTTTTTCAAGGTCAAAAATTTTTGCATATTCCTTATATTCGTCCCAATAATCTTTTGAAGGCATTTTATTTATCATATTACCATCTACTTCACCTGCATATACTTTCATACCTTCTTTGTTCAGAGTTGAAGCAAGTCCTGAATGATCTGAATGAAGATGTGTTATAAGTAAATCTGTTTTGTTAAGATCAATATCAAGCTCATTTATACCCTCCATAAATGCAGCTTTGCACTCCTTGCTATTAAAACCAGTATCAATAATTAGGTTTCTATCCTCTGATAATATAATATAGCTATTGAGAACCTTTAAAGGATTATTTGGTAAAGGAATTTCATTTTTATAAATATTAGGATAAACTTCTATAATCATTATGTATCGCACCTCCTCTCTTGTAATAAAACCACTGCCATTAAGGAATCGTTTAAGAATAACTTCTACCTATATTTCTTTAAAAAATGCTTGAATCGTGCATATTTTTGAAAGAAAGGTAGAAATATTTTTTAAGCCGACCCATAAGTAATCTATCTTTTTACTATCAATGCTGTTCCTTGTCCTCCCCCTATGCATAAGGTAGCAAGTCCAGTCTTTGAATCTCTCTTAATCATTTCATGAATTAATGTAACTAATATTCTACCACCAGAAGCTCCGATAGGATGTCCCAATGCGATAGCTCCACCATTAACATTTACTTTATCCATATCAAATCCTAAATCTTTTGCAACTGCTAAACTTTGAGCTGCAAAAGCTTCATTAGCTTCAATTAAATCTAAATCTTCAATAGCCATATCTGCTCTTTCTAATGCAACTTTAGTTGATGCAACTGGTCCATATCCCATGATAGATGGATCTAGTGCTTTTGATCCAAATGAAACAATTTTAACTAAAGGTTCAACTCCTAATTCTTCTGCTTTTTCAGCACTCATTATTACGAAAGCTGCTGCTCCATCGTTTATTCCTGAAGCATTACCAGCTGTTACTGTTCCATCTTTTTTGAAAGCTGGTCTTAATTTTGATAATTTTTCTATAGTAGCACCAAATTTAGGGAATTCATCTGTATCGAATACTACTGGCTCACCTTTTCTTTGAGGAATTTCTACTGGAACAATCTCATCTTTAAATCTTCCTTCTTTAATAGCTGCTTCAGCTTTGTTTTGAGATTTTACAGCAAATTCATCTTGCATTTCTCTTGTTAGGTTCCATTGTTCTGCAATATTTTCTGCTGTTATTCCCATGTGATAGTCATTAAAAGCATCCCATAATCCATCTGTTATCATCTCATCAACTAGAGCACCATTGCCCATTCTTTGTCCCCATCTTGCTTTATCTAACACAAAAGGAGCACGAGACATATTCTCCATACCACCAGCAACAACTATATCAGTATATCCTGACAAAATCATTTGAAAGGCTAAGCTAACTGATCTTAAACCAGAACCGCATACTTTATTAATTGTAAATGATGGAATATCAATAGGTAACCCCGCTTTCACAGAAGCTTGCCTACATGTATTCTGACCTAAACCAGCTTGTAAAACGTTTCCCATAATTACCTCGTCTACTAATTCTGGTTTTATATTTGCTCTTTTTACTGCTTCCTTAATTACTAAAGCACCTAAATCTACAGCTGAAACATTTTTTAAACTTCCACCGAATGATCCCATAGCTGTTCTAACCGCACTAGCTATCACTACTTCTCTCATCTTAATTCCCTCCTACAAAATTATACTGCTATCTCTGATACTTCCAAAGTCCACCGCCATTAAAAGGTCGCCAGCTTTGTCTTGTATCAAATTTTATATTTAAGGCATTATATGGTTAAACCACAAAAAGTAAGTTGAACTAAAATCAACCACAATATCTACTGCAGATTAATTCGTTCTGACACTATATATTGTGGTCGAAGTTCAACTAAATTACTTTTTGTTGAATAACCATTATATATGCCAAAAATTTACTTTGAATAATCAAAAAATCCTTTTCCTGTTTTTCTACCTAAAAGTCCACCTCTAACCATTTTTCTTAATAATGGATGTGGTCTATATTTAGGATCACCAAATTCTCTATATAAAGTTTCCATAATTGCTAAATTTACATCATTACCAACTA
Source organism: Clostridium sediminicola (assembly GCF_050402865.1). Taxonomy (NCBI): domain Bacteria; kingdom Bacillati; phylum Bacillota; class Clostridia; order Eubacteriales; family Clostridiaceae; genus Clostridium; species Clostridium sediminicola. The sequence continues at coordinate 70,809 of NZ_BAABMF010000013.1, read as the reverse complement.
AATCAGCAGTAGCTAAAGGTCCCATACCGTGACCAGCCCCTAATTTCATAGCTGTATCAATATCTTCTGCTGTTGCAACACCATCTGCTAATATACCTATAGCTTCATTCATCATTGGGATAAGTATTCTATTAACTACAAATCCTGGTCCTTCTTCTACTTGAACTCCAGTTTTACCTAATTTACCAACTATATCAAATATTACTTCTTTAGTTTCTTCTGAAGTAGCAATCCCTTTGATAACTTCTACTAATTTCATAGCAGGCACTGGATTAAAGAAATGCATTCCAATAACTTTATCTGGTCTCATTGTTGCACTTGCAACCTCAGTTATGGAAAGTGATGAAGTATTTGTTGCAAGTATAGCTTCTTTTTTACAAACCTCATCTAATTCAGCAAATATTTTCTTCTTTATCTCCATATTTTCAATTGCCGCTTCTATAACTACATCAACATCTGCAGCCATTTCTATATCAGTTGTTCCTGTTACTCTTTCTAATACTGCTACCTTTTCTTCCTGAGACATTCTGCCCTTTTTAACACTTCTGTCCAAGTTTTTACTAATCATTGATAATCCTTTATCAACAAAATTTTGCTTAATATCTCTTAATACTACATCAAATCCTGCTTGTGCCATTACTTGTGCAATTCCAGAACCCATAGTCCCTGCACCTAAAACAAAAACCTTCATTATTATCTCCTCCTTAAGGCATATTCAAACAAATAACTAGTCATTATGCTAGTCTATTTTTAAACATTGCTGGTCTTTTTTCAATAAAAGCAGCCATAGCTTCCTTCTGATCCTCATTTGCAAAACATAAACCAAATAAATCCTTTTCAATTATCATACCTGTCTCAATATCAGTTTCTATACCTCTATTAATGGCAGATTTACTATATCTTACAGCTATTTGTCCTTTAGATGATATCTTTTGAGCAAGTTTCACTGCTTCATTTAAAACCTCATCCTGTGAAACAACTTGATTAACAAGTCCAATTTTTTCTGCTTCATTCGCATTAATTATTTTAGCTGAAAAAATCAATTCTTTTGCCTTTCCTATTCCAACTAAACGTGACAGTCTTTGAGTTCCTCCAAAACCAGGTGTAATTCCTAGTCCAACTTCAGGTTGTCCGAATTTTGCTTTTTCCCCAGCAATTCTAATATCACAACTCATTGAAAGCTCACAGCCTCCACCTAGAGCAAAGCCATTTACAGCTGCAATTACTGGTTTTTCCATAAGCTCAATCTTTCTGAAAATCTTTAAACCTAATTCCCCAAATAATCTACCTTTTTCCGGTGACAAATCTTTCATCTCAGCAATATCTGCTCCTGCCACAAAAGCTTTTCCCGCACCAGTAATAACTACAACATATATTTCTTCATTTTTATCCATTTCATCAATTGCATGATCTAATTCTTTCAAAGTTTCTGTATTTAAAGCATTTAAGGCTGAAGGCCTATTAATAGTTAATATTCCAACTCTTTCTTTTTGCTCTACTAGAAGATTTTTGTATCCCATTACTATTCCCCCCTTTATTCAGAACTTTTAGCAACTCCTAAAGTTCTTTACTCGTTATTTTACAATGTATATTTTGAATTTAATTATTTAAACTCATAGTGTAGTATCTTTAAAATTATTTATTAAATCTTACATCAAATTCTTCTCTAAGTTGATTTCTAAATTTAGGATGAGCAATATTGATTAGCGCTGCGGCTCTTTCCCTTAGAGATTTTCCTCTCAAATCAGCAATACCATACTCGGTAACTACATAATGTACATCACTACGGGATGTTGTTACCACTGTTCCAGGAGCAAAGAATGGAGTAATACGAGAAATTTTTCCTTTTGCAGCAGTTGAAGGTATAGCAATTATGGACTTACCATCTTTTGACATACTGGCCCCTCTTACAAAGTCAACTTGTCCACCAACACCACTATACTGCGTAAGACCCATTGATTCGGAATTAACCTGCCCCATTAGGTCTACTTGAATACAAGAATTAATAGAAATCATTTTTGTATTTTGACTAATAACCCATGGGTTGTTAATATAGTCAACTGGATATAACTCAATTGCAGGATTGTTGTCTACAAAATCATAAAGTTTTTTGGTTCCCATTAGAAAAGTAACAACCATTTTGCCTTTGTGTATTGTTTTTTCTTTACCTGTAATAACACCAGCATTGTATAGCTCTAATACTCCGTCGGAAATCATTTCAGAATGTATTCCCAAATCTTTTTTATCTTTTAAAAATAGTAGAACTGCGTCAGGGATAGACCCTATACCTAATTGAAGAGTAGAACCATCTTCAATCAGTGAAGCACAATTCTTGCCAATTGCCTTTTCTATATCTCCGATTTTTGAAAGGCCTGTCTCATCAATAGGATAAGAACCGTCTACCATATAGTCAATATCAGATACGTGAATGAAGTTATCCCCCATTACTCTTGGCATTTGGTCGTTAACTTCAGCAATAATAATTCTTGCATTTTCTGTTATAACTCTTCCAAAATCGCAAGAAACTCCAAAACTACAAAATCCATGTTCATCCGGTGGAGAAACTTGAAGCATGGCAACATCAGGGGTTAAAGCACCGCCTTTATCAAACAATCTTGGAAATTGGAAAAAGAAACTTGGTGTATAATCTGCTCTACCTTCATTTATAGCATCTCTTGAAGCTGGAAAAGCAAACAAAGAATTTAGATGAAAATGACCTTTATATTTCGGTTTAGCATACTCACTGCTTGTCAAATTAACAGACTGAACAATTTCTACATCTTTGTACTGCTGATAATTTTCAACCATGGCATCCACAGTAACTCTAGGATTTGTAGCTCCATGACTAAAGACAATTCTGTCCCCTGACTGAATATGTGAAACAGCTTCTTTTGCAGAAACAACTTTTGAACTATATACATCTTTCCATTCCATTAAGAACACTCCTCCTTAATTTGATGGTAAATATAATTAAAAAGACTTAGTTCTAAAATAAAAATTCCAGTAAAAACGAGATTTTATCTGGAATTTTTATACTAAATATATTTACCTAAATATATTACCAGCAATCAACATTTTTTGAACTTGATTTGTTCCTTCATAAATTTGTGTTATTTTTGCATCTCTCATCATTCTCTCTAGTGGGTAATCCTTCATGAATCCGTAGCCACCCATTAATTGCACAGCATCTGTTGTAACAGACATAGCTGTATCAGTTGCTGAAAGTTTTGCTCTAGCTGCAGAAATACTATATGGATTACCAAGTTCTTTGTCCATAGCTGCCTTGTACACTAAATGTCTTGATTGTTCGATTTTCAGATCCATATCTGCCATCATCCATTGAAGTCCTTGGAATTTAGAAAGTGTTTTTCCAAATTGTTTTCTTTCTTTCATATATTTTTTGATTACATTAAATGCTCCTTCAGCTATACCAAGACCTTGAGCTGCTACCCCGATTCTTCCGCCATCTAATACAGACATTGCTATCTTGAAACCTTGTCCCTCTTCACCTAATAAGTTTTCTGCAGGTACAATACAATCTTCAAAAATTATTTCACTAACCTGAGCTGCTCTGATACCCATTTTATTTTCAATTTTTCCTACTGATATACCAGGAAAGTCTTTCTCAACAATAAAAGCTGAAATACCTTTAGTACCCGCATCCTTATCAGTCTTTGCAGCTACTACGAAAGTATCAGAAAGTGGACCGTTTGTTATAAAACATTTTTGACCATTTAATACATAGTGGTCTCCCTTTTTCTCAGCTACTGTTTGCACTCCAGAAGCATCTGTACCTGCATTAGGTTCAGTTAAACAAAAAGAACCGATTTTCCTTCCAGTTGCTAAATCAGGCAAATACTTTTTCTTTTGCTCTTCATTACCAAATTTATAAATTCCACCTCCGCATAGTGAAGTCTGAACTGAGAAAGCAATTCCAGTTGATCCACATGCTTTTGATACTTCTTCTACAGCTAAAATATAGGATAAATAATCTCCACCACTGCCTCCGTATTCTTTTGGAAAGGGAAGACCGAACATTCCATATTCACCTAGTTTTTTAAATGCCTCTATTGGAAAAATTCCTGTTGCATCGCTTTCAGCTGCTATTGGTGCAAGTTCTTTTTCAGCAAATTCTCTAACCTTTTTTACTACTAATTGTTGTTTGTCGGTAAAATTAAAATCCATTTATATTTCCTCCTAATATTTTTTATTTTTTGATTATTAATTAGCTTCTCACTGCTACTTTATTTTTCTCAGATACCGGGAATACAAAGTAACCAATAATTGCCGCAACTACTGTCCATGGGAACCATGCAAGCATTTCAGCTGATAGCGGAAGATTCTCATAGAATGTATTGAAAAAGCCTAAATTTATATTTAGTCTAATTCCATAAGCGTAAACGGTATCAAAGATACCAAAAACCAATGCTGTTGTCATTGCATAACGACATATGTTTAAGTGTCTTCTATTCTGGTTGTTTGGCATTAATGCATAATATATTACAAGTACGATAGCTGCTGGGTAGATACCATCTAGGATTGGCCCAAGGAATGTAAGGATTGAAGCAAGACCCATACATCCGAATATTGTACTCAAAACCAAAACTGCAATAGATGCTTTCTTGTAATCTACCTTTCCTTCTGTTGTATCAACGAAGAACTCCGCACATCCTGAAGTCATACCAATTGCTGTTGTCAGTGCAGCAAAGAATAGTGCGATTGAGAATAAAATTCCGCCTACTCGTCCAAGGAGTTTAGTAGAAACTGCTGTATAAAGAGCTGTATAATTTAAATCCATTGTCCCCCCTGTAGAAGCACCTATTAACATATGACAAAGGTGTGTACAACTTAATAATGCTATACCAATAATGCCAACTCTGATAATATTCTTACTCATACGTTCGTCAGAAACACCTTTTTCTTTTAGACCATTTAAGATAACAACACCGAATATTAATGAGCAAAGAATTTCAGCTGTTGCGTATCCGTTTGTGAAACCGTAGGCAAATGCTGAACCTTCATATGTCTTTGCAACTGGCTCTGCAATAGGACTTATAAGCCCTTTTCCTACAACGATAACGACAATTACAATAAGCAACGGGAAAAGAATCTTTGAAATACGATCCATTGTCTTTCCAGGGCTCATTAAGAACCAATAAGTTATTAGGTAGAAAATTATCGTAAATACAATCAGTGGTAATCTTGATGTTGGATTTAAACCAAAAGCCTGTACTACAGAGTCCCAAGATGCTGCACTCATACGTGGAATAGCATACAAAGGTCCTAGCACAACAATGGTTACGATTGTATATGACACGCCTAGTTTCTTTCCAAGTACACGTTTGGTGATTTTGTTATAAGTGCCATTGCCCCTTGATAATGCAACATATGCAAGCAATGTAAGCAATAAAGCTGTTATAAATGCTCCACCGAATGCACCCATTACAGATGTACCACTTTCTTTACCCCAGTTCATTGGCCACACCATACTCGATGCACCAAAGTGCATTGAGAAGAGTGCACCACCCATTAAAAATAATGCTGATAATTTCAAATCTCCATTCTCGTTCAAATTCTTGTTCATACATACCCACCTTAAATTTAGTTTTATTCCAGCGCTGAAATCTTAGCTTACGGCTTCAAACTTTTCTTATAGACGTTTATGGATACCTACTTTTTATGACATACGGTTCACAAAATATTATCTGTATCTCTAAAGTCTTAAAGCTAGTTAACTAGTTAAGATATTCTTATTATATTTAATACAGCTGCTGGACAGTCAACCCTTTATTTGATATTTTTTAACGTATATTAGCAAATTAACGCCTTAACTGTACACCTAGGGTAAAGTTAGCTAGCTATTTATTGATATCATTCATAATAAAAAAACACCTATGAAATTCATAAATGCTTTGTGAATAAACTAGAATTTGTTGATTTACCTCTAATTAGAGATATACTAATATTTTCTTTCAAACTTAATCAGTTATATCATAGATGCATACACTAAATAGTATCCTGATAAAGTTCCAATTATAACCGTTATTATATAAATCAACTTACTATTCACTTTTTTATAGAAAATATAGCCTAGAATCATAAAACTTAAAAGGTCAAAAATAAGTTGAAAAAGATAAGTGTGCGTATTAGCTAAAAACATAGCAATCCCTATTGTTTCCGCGCCTAATCCACATATTGGAAGAGCGTATAGAACATTGCTTATCTTATTATCTTTATTCCAAAAATAAAGTACATAGCTGATTGCCGCACAAACCAAAGCAAAAATGTCATACTCTATGAGCAGTGTCCAATGAAATCCCCCAATATCATAAAATCTTGGGAAATAGAAACCAATTATATATTTCAAAAAGTAAAAGCTGAAGTTCATACTAGACAGATATAAAAATACATTGATTGCCGCATTTTTATTAGAACAACTGAAATAAATAACTAGAGTAGTTGTTAGCATCCAAAAACCAAATGCACTAGCTATTGAACTAAAACTCCACAAAGTATCATATGGAAATAAATCCGATAGTCTTGTTATTATACCTGCAAATAAACCTATCCCTATAACCCACAAATATGATTTAAAATTATGCTGAAATCTTTTCTGCTTCATTGTTATTTCCTCCAAATTATGTATTATTAATCAATTGCAACAATAACTCAATTTCTAAAAGGTTTAAAATCACAGCTTGATTCACCACTCAATTTTACAATATTGGATATAATTTATCAATATACAGAAAACTGTTAATATATTATGAACAAAGAGACTGAATCAATACACTTAATATATATATGGTATAATTAGTAATATTTGTTTTAATTGAGAACAGAAGGGAGAGTGAAAAATGAACAAAATAAGAAGAGTAACAATACTAACGATTATGGTAATATCTTTATTTGCAACAACAGTGTTTGCATTAACAAATGGTTGGACTAAGGAAGGACAAGCATGGACTTATTATACCAAAGGTCAAAAAGTTAAAAATTCATGGAAACAAGATTCAAAAAATGACTGGTATTATCTAGGTTCAAATAGAGTTATGGTTTCAAAAAAATGGATCAAAGATAAGGCTTCTTGGTATTATCTAGATTCAAATGGGGCAATGGTTTCAAACAGATGGATTAAAGATGGAGCTTCTTGGTACTATCTAGGTTCAAATGGGGCAATGGTCTCAAATAGATGGATTAATGATGGAGTTTCTTGGTACTATCTAGGTGCAGATGGAGTAATGTTCTCAAACAGATGGATCAAAGATGGAGTTTCTTGGTACTACCTTGGTGCAGATGGAGCAATGTACTCAAACAGATGGATTAGAGCTGGAGTTTCTTGGTACTATCTTGGTTCAAATGGGGTAATGGTATCAAACGCATGGAGCAAAGATAAATCTTCTTTGTACTATAAAGGGCCAGATGGAACTTTATTGCCTTGGCGCATTCAAGGTAAAGAAGCACCATCTCTATATTATTTAGGTGCAGATGGAGCAATGGTTTCAAATACATGGATCAAGGATGGAGCTTCTTGGTATTATGTTAGTGAAACAGGAGCAATGCTTGTAGGTACAGTAACACCAGATAGATATTATGTAGGAGATGGTGGAAATTGGGATGGAAACCCAGTAGTAGAAATTGATGATATAGTAACATTTAAAGATAAAAATTTAGAAAAAATAGTAAGAAATAAAATACAAAGACCAACAGGAACTTTACTTAAAAGTGATGTTGATAAAATAAATTACATCTGTGCTACAAATTGCAATATTACAGATTTATCGGGAATTGAAAAATTAACAGGATTAACCTGTTTTTCTTTATATGGTGATTCAGAAGTTATTCATCAAACTCTAGAGGACGGGGTTAGCGCGTTTAATAAAGTTAATGATATAACACCATTAAAGGAATTAACCAATTTAGAATATCTTTGTTTATATGGTAATGAATTTAGCGATATAGCAATATTAAAACAATTAACTAAATTGAAAATATTTGGGTTATATAATACTCAAGTTAGTGATATAACAGTATTAAAAGAATCGACTAATTTAATAGTCCTTAGTTTAAGTAGTAATAATAACATTAGTGATATAACCCCATTGAATGGATTAACTAATTTACAACGATTATCTTTAAATAATAATCAATTTAGTGATATAACCCCATTAACTGCATTGACTAATTTAGAATCTCTTAACTTAAGTAATAATCAAATTAGTGATATAACCCCTTTGAATGGATTAACTCAGTTAACATATCTTAACTTAAATAATAATCAAATTAGTGATGTAACACCATTAAATACATTAACTAATTTAAATTATCTTTATTTAAATGATAATCAAATTAATGATGCTGATATAGAAGACCTAGAAAATGTTCTTCATTGTTATATAAAATAATGCCTAATTAAAAGAAAAAGCTGTAGGTAAAATTGCATTTATTTAGAGAATCCAATTTTGGCTTTTCTAAATTATTCAACAAAAAATTCTGAGAACTCAATATTGAGTTCTCAGAATTTTATCAAACTTTAACAGATTGGATTAATTTCATTAAATATTTTGACTGAAACTTTTCACTTACTAATATTTGTTTCACCGGTGGTAACTTTAAAAATGCCCCTGTAAATGCAGCCATAAATTTGTGACTATACATTGCCTGATTGTCAAAAATCAAGTTATGTAAGGTATCTGTCTCAATTGCTTCAAGAACTAGTTTATGCACTGTATTAACCGGTGTAAAGATTCTTTTCTCTCTTTGAACCATCTCAATAGCATTTAATTTACAAACTCTTTCACATACGCCACATCCTAAACATAGTGTTGGATCAAATATCACCTTTTCTTTATTGTCTATTTTTTCTGTTTTAAAACACCCTACTGGGCAAACGTCTACACATTGTTTACAACTAACACATTTGTCATTCATAGTAGCGATAAAGTTTGATGAACTAATTGTTTGTGGTAAACCCATTTTCCTAGCACCTTTTAGAGCCATACAGCAACATGTGCAACAATTACAAATAAACCCCACATCATCTTTGACATTCTCAGCAAATTGAATAAGATTGTGGTCATATGACAATTGAAGTATCTCAAATGCCCTTTCCTTAGTAATAAGTTTTGCATACCCATGTTTAGATAGAGAGTGTGATAAATTGTTTATGGACAAACAAACCTCTTGCGGTGCATCACAGTTTTCACCCAAATGTTCTGCCTTATGTCTACAATAACATCTACTAACACCAATACTTTCAGCATTTTCTATTATCTTCGTTGCTCTTTCATAATCTAATACATAAACTTCATCAGCCTGTTTCACTGCTTTTTCATTTACTAAAACTCTACCTATTGGTGTTTTTAAAGACAACAGTTTCCTCATAAAATCTTCTTCCGTCTCTAAATATTGATGAAATAATTCACTTAATAATTTTTGGTCAAAATGTCCACCTGTTCTCATTAAAGCAAATTCAAAGAATCCTATCATCGGTGGCGGTACAACATACTTTTGTTCTTTTGTATCATTCATATCAAGAAGCAATGCCTTCTCTGCTAAGCCATTCAAAATTTCAAATGTTTCTTTTTCTGACTTTCCCCATATCTTGGCAGCACTTTTAACGCTAAATGGTTTTATAGGCAACAGAGATACAAGAGATGCTTCTTCGTTAGTAAACATGACCTTTAAAATTTCATACAAGGATTCTGCTTCCGGTGCGCCTTGAGGAAATTTATTATACCGTTCTATTAATTCTTTATAACCCGTTCTTCCTGTTAAGTGTGCCATACAACCTCTCCATTTCTATTACAATTATATTCTGTCACTAAAGACATACCTTACGTAAACTTAATCTATGCAAATCCAAAATCTCAGGCTTTATTGAGTTTTGGACCTGCATAGATTTATAGTTGAAGTGGTATGTCTATACATTATTATAATTTAGTTTATCACAAAATACTTAAAACTAGTATCTATTTTAAATACTGCCTTATCTTATACTTTTCAGTTTTAGTACAACTTCTGAAAATCTGCATATTTCCATAACTTATTTTTAAGCTTTATAAATAATGATATTTTTTCATTACAAATATGTAAGATAAAGATGTATTTTGTAAGTTATATGAAATGGAGTATAGGAGAAATGAAAAGTATAATAAGTTTAAAGAGTTAATAATTCAATAATACAAGGAGAGAATAGTATGGGTATAGATATAATATTTTTATTAAAAGCTATTATTATAGGTATTCTAGAAGGGCTTACAGAATTCATTCCTGTATCTTCTACTGGGCATATGATATTAGTCGGAAGCGCCATTAACTTTCACGGAGAATTTGCTAATATGTTTGAAGTTATAATTCAACTAGGTGCGATACTTGCAATAGTAGTTCTTTATTGGAAAAAGATTAAAGATAGCATAAAAGAATTTTTTAAGTATATATTTACCAAAGGGAAAGAAGGAAAATCAGGTTTTAAATTTGGAATTAATATTATCATATCATCTATTCCTATTGGTATTATAGGAGTATTATTTTATGATAGAATCAAAGATTTATTTAGACCCGAAGCTGTAATTGTAGGATTCATAATAGGAGGATTTTTATTACTTATTATAGAAACTTTCTTTAGAAAAAAAGAGCACCCTATAAAAGATATTGATAAAATAACAATATCTCAAGCTTTGAAGATTGGATTGTTACAGTGTTTATCTGTATGGCCTGGGATGTCAAGAAGTGCTTCTACAATAATGGGAGGATGGATTGCAGGATTATCAACACATATAGCAGCAGAATATTCATTTTTTCTGGCTATTCCAGCCATGATTGGATCTTCAGTAAAAGAATTATTTGAATTTGATTACTCAATAATGACATCCACATTATGGATTTCATTAATATTAGGCTTTGTTATAGCATTTATAGTGTCAATTGTAGTGGTAGATAGTTTTGTAAGCTATTTAAAAAAGAAACCTATGAGGGTATTTGCAATATACAGAATTTTAGCTGGTTTTTTGCTAGCAATATTAGTCTTTACTAAAGCTATAGAACTAACTGTGTAGATATGTAGACCACAATTGAAATAAAAGAATTTTTCAAACAGAAAAGACTATAAATAAATTTGATTTCAAATCTACTTATAGTCTTTATATAAAAGAATAATTAAAACAATCAAATAATACTTGGGTATGCTCAAAATTGAGCACCCCTAACCCTTATAGTAAAAATTTATTTTACATCAATATCAATGGAATCTGTAAATTCTACCTTACGTGAATAAGATGGTGACATATAAACCGTATCAAAACTGTAATTTTTCAAAGTAATCTCCACTTGAAATATACCTGGTTTCTCCACAAACTGTTGCTTATTCTTATCCCATGAACTACCGTTGTGAGTTGACCATCTGTTATAGTCGTATTTATTTCCCTGCTCATCATAGTACTCTTGATTCCAAATTTGATATGAAGAATTTTCTGCTTCTTCTTTTGCTTCAAATGTAAGTAACCAATCATTTCCCTTACGTTCTGCATTTGCAAAAGTCACCCCTTTAGGAAGTTTTTCTGCATTAAGCTTTGTAAGGTCTAGTTTTACTGTTTCCATATCCTTATCCAACCAAGTAGCGCCAGTAATGTGCAAGGTAAGGCTTTGGCTTTTGGAGAAAAAAGAACTTTCCAAATGGTGTGACCTCATCATAGGTGAATCCACAGAACCTGTTGCAGTTATACCATTAGCAATTTTGTCAAAGCGCTGTCCTTTCTCATTTTCAATATAAAATTCAAGACTTTTTAACCATGCAGAATTATCTTCGTTATCTAAAAAATTTAGTCGTATATGGGTTGGATATATTTCTGCTGTTTCCAAAGAGAGTATCTGCCCATCAATTTTAAACTTATGGTTTAAGGTTAACTCTTCACCCTGAGCGGTATAGTATGGGTCAAATTCAAGTGAAAAAGTAAATTCACTGATATAATCTGGTTGTTTATATTCATCCTCTTCCAGCATTTCATCCTCTACTATTGCCGTATCTTCCCAAGTACCATTATCATTTACTTGTAGTGTCAAAACCATATTATCTGGCATATCCTCCTCAACAAAAGTCACTGTAATGTGATTTAACTCTCCATTAGTTGTATCACAGTTACCCGATGAAATGCAATATCCCTCAAGTGCCGAACCATCTGCAGCTCTAATTTCTGGAGTTGCGTCCATTGCAGTATATTGGTCCGAGTCTAACGAATAGAATATGTCTAACTCCTTTTGATCTACAATTACATATTCTATTCTTGCTGTAATACCATTTTGGGTTAGTTCTATCTCAATAGGCTGCACATATTCATTTTCAACTGCAGCACTTAGTGATGGTGAAAACGCTACCAATTGTGCAAGTTCTTTTATTAGCGGTATTCTACCACAGGCATAGGCAAAAGTAGGAAAACAATTGACAAGCAAAATAAAAGCAATCAAAAAGGAAGCCACACTAGTTCCAGATAAAGTGAAAATACGGCGACGTTGTTCTGTTTTAAGTTTTGCTTCAACTCGCTGCATAGTATATTCTAGCTGTGGGGGTGTCTTATCGAGCTCCTTAATTAATGTAAAGTATTCTTCATTTCTACTCACTTTTCATTCCTCCTCCGATAATTCAAGTTTGAGCAGCTTTAATGCACGACGTTGCCTTGTTACCACCGTTCCCTGCGGAATATCAAGACTCCTAGCTGTTTGCGAAAGGGTGTAACCGGAAAAATAACGCAAAATCACAACACATCTGAGCTCCTCACTTAATTTTGCTATTGCTTCCTTTAGTGGCAAATCATCATAGCTTGCTTCCACATGTTTTTCAATGGGTAGATGTTCCTTTGTACTGATCCGTTTAAGATGCTTTAGCTCTTTTTTACATTCATTTATTAGAATACGAGTAATCCATGTATTAAAAAATTGGGGTTGTCTAAGGTTTTTTAATGCTTTAAAAGCTTTATAAATACTTTCATCTACAGCCTCCATGGCACTTGTCTCATTGCCCAGATATAAATATGCCGTTTTATATAATTGCTTTTTGATAGCCTCAATACGCTGGGCAAATTCTTTTTTGTCCATTATTTTACTCCTTTCGCTTTGGATAATCCTTCTAATTATTAGATAAACAAACTATGTATTTTGATTTAATTTTTTATATAAAAACTGCACATTTATTTAAATAAAATCAATGTGCAATATATATTTTACATTTTATTTTTCATTTCAATCATGTCTTTATTATCATTACTAATGAAAATTCTTCACTATTATAATTTATATCAATGGTACCATTGTACTTGTTCACAATATCTCTTACATTTTGTAGTCCATATCCATGAGTTTCTTTAGCTTGTTTGCTTGATATAATAGATCCTTTTTCAACTAAAACATCATTGATCTTTTGATTAGAAATTGAATAGCTAAAATATCCTTTAGATGTCCGAGCTTTTATAGTGATTTTTCGTTTTGAAATATCTTCTATTTTTAATGAAGCTTCTATTGCGTTATCAAGTGTATTAGCAAATATTGAGCATATATCCATATCATCAATACTAATATTATCGATTGATATGTTAATATTAGTATTGATTTTATTTTGAACCATTAAATCATATTTATTATTCAAAACTGCATTAACTATACCATTCTTACAAAAGGTTTTGCTTCCATGAGAAGTAGATTTTTTTATTAATTTTTCAAAAAATAATTTTGCTTCCTCAATATCTTTATTATTAATAAATGTTTTTACTAGTTGTAGATTGTTATTCATATCATGATATATTTTCCTTATTTTAACCTGCTTTTCTTCCAACGATTTATAATAATCATACTGTAATTTATAATTTTGATTAACTAGTCTGATTCTAACACTTTCAACTATATACTTTATAAGAAACATAACCCCAATATTAGAAATAATGCACACCACTGCTATTAAATAAGCTTTATATTGCTCATTATGTCTTGTCCAAACTATTGTTAATATTATAGAAATAAAGGGAGCAAAGCATATTATATCTATTAGCACCCAGGTTTTATCATTAATATATTGTTTGGCATATAGAATTTTCCTTTTCATAATTTTATAAACAAATAACCAGAAAATAGCTAATAGAAAAATCCATAAAATATAATTTTGCTTTGCCTCTATTAAATTAATTTTTTTAAACAAGAAATTGATTGAAACTACAATAGGATATAAAACCATAACAACAGATATTTTCTTAATAATACTACCCACATAGCACATAACCATAATAGTTATGAAACCAATAAGAGCATATGACACATTCACCATGTCATCTACATATATAATTACAGTTACCACTGAAGACAATCCTACAAAAGCAATTACCTTAAATATCTTCTTCTCTTTTACATCAACAAAACAGTTTATTACTTTATAAAAGCTTATTGTTGATAAAGCATATCCTATAATTGCAAAAGCATAAAAGTAAATAATCTTAAACAAATCCAAACTAGTATCCCCCCCTGTAGACAAAATTCTATCTTTACATAAGCATAGTTTTAGCAAAAGAAATCATTACATCTTGATATCTTCTTCTGCTAATAGGAAGTTTTTCATCCTTAATCTCTATAAAGTTATTCTCAATAGATAATACAAAATTTAAATTAACCAAATATCGTTGATGTATTCTCACAAAGAACTGAGGCAATTTTTTTTCAATATCATCAAGCTTTTCATAGAATTCATAAATATTTTCTCCACTTGTTATAACCTTTATCCTTCTTTTATCACTTACAAAATAAATGATATCATTATAATTGATTTTATATGCATTTCTGCTTGATTGAACCATAAAAAAATCATTTTGTTCCTTGTAAACTTGTTTTAAAGCCTTAAACAAAACATCAACAATCTTTTCTTGTCTATAAGGTTTCATTACGTAATTAAATGCTTTTACCTCATAACCATCAAATACATAATCAGAAAAACCAGTTATAAAAATAATAATTGCTGTATCATTTAAAAGCCTAACTTGTCTTGCTGTTTCAATTCCATTTATTTTATTCATTTCTATATCAAGAAAAATAATATCATAAGAATTTCTATCTTTCCGAATTACTGATAGCAAATCTTCCCCATTTTCATACTCAACAACTGAAAATTCTATACCTTTAAGCTGAAATTGCATACTAATAATAGATTTAAGGTCCTTCCTTTGCATTTTTTCATCATCACATATACAAATACTAATCAATTTAAGCACCTCCTTCCACATTATAACATATGGCTTGACATCATATTTTCATAAAGTTAAACCATATATTACAAAAACACTACCATAGATTACATTCTGAGTGATTATATTAATATAGGATTCAGGTTATTATTTTAATAGTAAAACTGAAAGGTGGTTATCATTTTGTTGAAAGTAAAAAATTTATATAAATCCTATAGTACGAATAATATTAAATATGATGTTCTAAAAGGATTATCTTTTCAAGTACATAAAGGTGAATTGGTTGCAATTATGGGCTCATCAGGCAGTGGTAAAACTACATTGTTAAATTGCATCTCCTGTTTTACTTCTTTTGATGAAGGGGAAATATTGCTAAATGAAAATAATATCTCAAATTTGAATGAAAGTTCCTTGGCTAGACTTAGAAATAAAAAACTAGGATTTGTATTTCAAGATTTTATGCTTCTTGATGGACTTACAATATTTGAAAATATATGTATCCCTCAAATTATTGCTGATAAAAAGGTGACTTCTATGGAAGCTGCTACAAATAAATTATGTGATATTTTTGGCATTTCTCATATAAAAAATAAATATCCTACTGAAGTTTCAGGAGGCGAAAAGCAAAGAACTTCCGTGGCAAGAGCATTGATAAACAATCCTTTTTTAATATTGGCTGATGAACCAACAGGTAATTTGGACAGTAAATCAAGCGAAACTGTAATAGATGCATTTATTCAAGCTAAAAATAAACTTTCAGCTACAATACTTATGGTGACACATGATAGTTTTTCTGCAAGTTTCTGCGATAGAGTGATTGTTATGAAAGATGGAAAAATATATAAGGAACTAAAAAAAGAAACCAATAGAAGTGAATTCCTCGATTTGTTACTAAAAACATTAAAAGAATTAGGTGGTGATATAAATGACCATGAATAATATATACTCAAAGCTTCGTTCAAAAAACATTAAAAATTATTATTTGCTAATTTTCTGTATAATACTATCCATTGTTCTTATTACTTCTTATGCTGTAATGTTTTTAAGTCCAACAGTTCAAGATATATTGCCCTCAAATGGCGATAGTAATAAACAAGCCTACTTAATATTTGCAATAGCAATAGTTGGGTGTGGATTTTTTACCACATATGCATCATCACTTTTTTTTAAATATAAAAATAGAGAAACTGGAATACTTCTTGCTTTAGGTGCAAAAAGATCTCAAATTAAAAATATCCTTTTTACTGAACTTTTACTTATTACATTTATTTGTTCTACTATTGGTTTAATATTAAGCATTCCAGTATCTTTTGGGATATGGAAATTATTCCAGATTTTTATAATAGATACAAAAGAAATGGTGTACCATATTGGCTGGACTGGTATTATTTTAGGAATTATTTTTTCTCTATTTGTTACCATGTGTACTTTCATTATGGGGTGGAAATTTATTAACCATAGTGATGTTATGAATACCTTAAATGAACATAGAAAATGTGAGATAGTAAAAGATATAAAACCTTGGTATGGTATAGTTGGTAGTTTTTTTATAATTATGGGATTACTTCTAGGTTATGGAGTACCTGAATTGGTAATAAAGATTTTTGATTATATAATGCCTCCAATTTGGAGTTTCACTTTTTTGCTTTCTGTAGTTGGTTTTTATATGGTTGTTACCTATGCCATTATTCATAATAAAAAAGGTAAAAATAAAAGAAAATATTACAAAAATATTATTCCAAAAAGTATGATGAAATTCATGGGAAAACAAACTGTAAGAACTATGTGTGTAATATGCTTATTAATCAGCGGAGCATTATTCGCCTCCTTTTATGCTCCTTCAATAATATCAGGTTTGTTTTATTCTATAGATAAAAATCCAATTGATTATTCTTTTCATTACAAAATGACAGAAAATCAAATAAAAAAAGATGAAATATACTCCTTGGCAAACAAATATAAAGTAAATATTATTTCTTATAATGAAGTTCCATCAATCTCACTAATAGTAAATGGAGTTAAAGTTCACTTTATGGATAACAGGAAAATATCTTACCAGTATATAGATAAGATTGGTTATAGCGAATTTTTTAGTGAAAGTGATTTCAATAAAGTTTCTGCACAAAATGTTAAATTAAACTCAGGTGAATATCTAACTATTTTGGGATTTGAAAGCGCAGAATCTATTTATGAGAAGTATGATGATTTAAATAAAATAACTCACCCTATTACAAATGCTTCAAAAGAAATGAAAAATAAAGGAACAATACTTTTTCAACCCTTTGTTAAGGAAGGTACAACAAAGTATGTTATATCAGATGAAGATTACAAAGAATATAATATCCATCTACCTAAAGAAAACTTTGAGAATTTTGTACTTTTTAATGTAAAAAACCCAGACAAAACTTATGCTTTTGCAAACAAATTAAAGGGTGAAATCATAAACAGAAGCTCCAACGATGTTGCTGTTTCACCTTATTATGATGAATATAAAAAAGAATTGGCCATTAAAAGTGATGAGGTCTATCATCAAGATAAAAATATTAAATTAAATTCAGATAATAATCAACTATTTATAGACTGGAAGTATTACCCTTCGTTTGGTGTTTTAAACCGTCAAGACATTATAAAAAATGCAGCTGTTTTTCTTATGTTATTTATTTATATTGCAATAGTTTGCTTTGCTGCTGTAGCTATAATTTTGTATACAAGAAGTATAACTATTGCCATTAACAATAAAGTCTTTTTCAATGATTTAAAAAAACTAGGTGCAAATAATAGTTACATCTCAAAATGTATAAAAACACAGCTAAAAAAAATATTTTTTATTCCAACTTTAGTAGGTAGCGTTTCAATTTTTCTATTCTACCTTATGATATTGTACGGTAATAGCAGTAATATAACTGAAAGTGAATGCATTGGTCTTGGTATTAATTTAGTTATTATTCTTTTAGTAAGTTTATTTATATATTTTATTTATAGATTATCTTTTAAGAAAGTTAAAAATATCATTGGAATTTAAGTATATTTTGCAAGAAGGATAATTTCTTTGTGTTGAAAAATATATTTTAAATGGTAAAATATATTTGTGTCAAAGAAATTGAGAGGACGTGATAGTTATGTTGAAAAATAATAAGGTGAGAAATAGAAGATAATTCACAATGCACAATTTTGAATTCACAGTTATTGTGAATTATTGATAAATTCTCTCGCTAACTCCGAAAACAAAAATTTTAAAATTAATAAAAGAGATCGTTTAAGAATAACTTCAACTAATTCTTAAGCCGACTCTTAAGGAGAGAATATGACAACAGAAATAAAAATAATCAGAAGTGAAAAATCATGGATTGAAAGTAGTGCTGTAGAGCAGCTAGAAAAAGTTGCGAAGTTAGAAGGTATGGTTCAGGCTGTAGGTATGCCTGATTTACATCCTGGAAAAACTCCTGTAGGAGCTAGTTTTGTTACTAAGGGTATAATTTATCCTCATTTAATTGGTAATGATATTGGATGTGGAATGACTCTATTTTCTACTGGGATAAAAGAAAGGAAATTCAAAAAATCAAAGGTAATTGAAAAACTAAAGAAGCTAGATAGCTTAGATGATATTGATATCAGTGATATTAGAAATGAAACAGAATATACTTTTAAAAATAAATTAGGAACTATTGGTGGCGGGAACCACTTTGCTGAATTCCAAAAGGTTAAAGAAATCTTTGATGAAGAAGCCGTGAAAAATATTAATCTAGAAAAAGACAAAATCATGTTACTTGTTCACAGTGGTTCAAGAAGTTTTGGAGAGCATATATTAAGGATGTTTATTGATAAATACTCTTGCCAAAATGGACTGAAGGTAGGAAGTGTAGCTTTTCAGGAATATATGAGTACTCATAATACAGCTATAGAATTTTCAAGATTAAATAGAGAGCTTGTAGCTTATAGATTAATGAGTTATCTAAATAAAGATAAATACTCTAAACTACTTAACAGTGAGCATAATAGCCTAACTGAAAAGGTTGTTAATGGCGAAAAAATCTATGTTCACAGAAAAGGAGCAGCACCTTCAGATGTTGGGTATGTTGTAGTTGCTGGTTCTAGAGGTTCAAAGTCTTATATTGTTCAGCCTATAGGTAATCCTCATGAGTTTGCATACTCTATTGCTCATGGCGCAGGTCGAAAGTGGAATAGAATTTCATGTAAAGAAAAACTTTTAAGGATATATTCTAAAAAAGATGTAAGATTAAATAATCTAAACTCTAGTGTTATTTGTAAAGATAAAAGCCTTTTATATCAAGAAGCCCCAGAAGCTTATAAAAATATTGAAAAAGTAATTGAGGATATGCTAAATGCTAAAATGATTAAGCTTATAGCTAGCTTAGAACCTCTAATTACTTACAAGGTTTAAGCTATGTGGTTACAAATAAGTGCAGGGCAAGCACCTGTAGAATGTTGTAGATTTGTTTTTTTATTTCTTCGAAAATTGAAAAAAGAATGCCAAAAAGAAAATATAAAAGTAGAACTTTTAGATTACACTCAAGGCGAGAAAAAGGATACAATAAAATCAGTGTTTCTTAGATTAAGTGGAAAATGTGCAGAAAGCTACGCAAGTTCTATTGAAGGAACTCTTCAATGGATCTGTCAAAGTCCCTATCGAAAGAATCATAAAAGGAAGAACTGGTTTATTGAAGTAGAAGTCTATGAAGAAAAGAAATCTTTGGATTTAGATTTGAAACAAATTAAAATTGAAACCATGAGATGTAGTGGTAACGGCGGACAAAACGTTAATAAGCTTGAAACTGGAGTTAAAATAACTCATTTACCTTCAGGTATTGTGGCAAAATCTCAAGAAGAAAGAAGTCAGCTTCAAAATAAAAAGATTGCTATGATTAGACTCCACAAAAAATTAGAAGAAATAAATGATAATAAAATTTTAGAAATGAATAAAAGCAGATGGGGAAAACATCAAGATATCAAAAGAGGTGACCCTATTAGGGTTTTTAAAGGGATAGAATTTAAAGAAACAAAACAAAAAACAAAGTAAGAGTTAAACAAATGCATATATAGTTAGAAAGCTGCTGTCACAAACGACGGCAGCTTTTTGCACTCTCCTATACAGAGTTCAACCTGAATTAGAATCTATTTGGCTTTATTAGACCTCTACTTCAACCTTTTTAAACAAATCAATATCAAACCAATCAATAATTTTCTTTCTGTAATTCTTTAAAAAGAAACCCACAACTTTTCCAACAAGAATAGCAGCTAAAATTGTACCTTCTCTTACTGTCGTAAGTTTTCCCAAAAATATAATAGATAGAATTGCTGAAATTATAACCATGCCGCTGTCAACGCAAACTTTTGCATTACCAAAGTTTAACTTATCTTTGCTTACCTGTACTATAGCACCACAAAGACCTTCTGCTGGAAGCATCATGATGTTTGAGCAAAGATATAATGAAACACCTATACCGATAACAACTATGCTTATTAATAAATATACTAATTGCAAAATATAAGTAGATGGTTCAGGCAACCAGAACAATAAATACTCATTTCCTGTATATGTTATAAAAGTGCCAAGAACAAAAGTAGATACAATCTGCAATAAATTTCTTATTTTATAATCTTTTCTTAATAAAATTATCTGTAATAATATTAATCCTATATATATTATATAAGTAGCTTTACCTAATTCAATACCAAAAATAAGCTCACAAGCATAAGGAATCGAGCTAACTGGAGAAATACCAAGTCCTGCTAGCTTTGAAATATTTATACCAACTGCCAATATAAAAAATCCCAAAACATAAATAAATACTTTTTTCGCCCATTTCATAATTAGTTCCTCCATATAAATATCTAATTTAATATCAAATATTAAACCACTATTTATCATTTTATCACTATCCTAGTTTTTTTTATACCCTTGACCTTTGAATGAACAGGAACTTTTTTTCCAAAGGGCTTAATTCTATTAGCGTTTTTATGTAAGTAGTAAGATTAGTATCTGAAACAGTTCTAAATTATATCAGACGATGAAAGGCTTATACTATCTTGTTTTTTTGCACGAGACAAAATAATAATTGTAATTATGATACATACTATTCCTAGCCATTGTGACATACCCAAAGGAACATGTAACCATAATACAGATAAAAAAGCTGCTGATAAGGGTTCAGCAGAAGCTAGTACACTTACTTCCGTTGGTTGTATATATTTTAAACTTTCCAAATAACAATAAAAAGCAATGAGAGTTCCAAATAATACTACAAACGTAACAGCAAATATTGAAGTAATAGACCATTGTCCTGTAATATCCCAAGGCTGATGGATAAAACTAAAAGCTATTCCACCAATAAGCATTCCCCATCCAACTACAAGTGAAGAACCCCATTTATTAAGAAGAGACCGAGGCTGTAATGTATAGAAAGCTGCTGCAAAAGCTGAGGAAATTCCCCAAAACAACGCTAACTTAGAAATAGATATGCTGTGAATATTACCTTTTGTAATGATAAAAAACGTACCTACCATCGCTAAGAAAATAGCTATAATTTCTTGTAAACTTGGGAATTTTTTAGTACGAATAGCTAAATAACAAGTAATTATCACAGGTGATAAATACTGAAGTATTGTGGCTGTTGCTGCATTTCCATATTTAATAGCAGCAAAATATGTATATTGAACACCTAGCATCCCTATAATGCTAAAGAGTATAAGACTAAAACCATTAGATTTAGATTTCCAGATTTTCCATATATCTTCGTTACCTTTCATAAGATTATATAATAATAAAATTAGCCCTGATACTAATAGCCGAATTACAACAAGCCATTCTGGACTAAATCCTTTGTTCTGAAAAAGGTACTGAGCAACAGTACCTGATATTCCCCATAACATGGCGCCTATAATTACTAGTATTATTCCTTTTAGCCTTGGTTGAAATTTCACTATATTTTTACTCATTTTATATCACTCCAGATGCTATTAACTTTGTTTTTGAGTTTATTAATTCAGTTTTTTAATGTGTACTTTTTGACTCTTTTTAAAAAATTCACTAAACTTAATATCTACTTGTAACATGATAACTGCAAATATTACAATTCCCATACCCACTAACTGAGAGCTTTCAAGTGTTTCATTGAATATAAAATATGCAAAGATACTTGCTACAATAATCTCTAAAGAAACTAATATACTTATTAAACTAGTATCTATATAATCAGTGGCTTTTACATAAGCAACATTTGATATAAAAGTACTTAGCAGTGCAATAGCTAATATATTTGATATCACAAATCCTAAGTTATTATAATTAGTTACACTAGTTATCAACCCTTTGAAATCAACAAAAAAGCTTAGGAAGATTGTTGCAGACATAAATCCGTATACTAACAATGTATCTTTTTTATATCCTGTATTATGAAATTTAGGCAAAACAATTTGAAGAGCAAAGGCTGCTCCTGCAAACATTCCCACCAATATTCCAACCATATCTAATTGGGTGGCTTTTAAATCAAACAACTTAACTATAAGCATACATCCAAAAATAGTTACCACTATTGCTACTAATTCTTTTATTTTAATTTTCTCCTTGAAACAAATCCTATTTATTATGATAACCCAAATTGGATTAGTAAAAAGTAATACCGTTGCAACAGCTATAGGAATTCTTGATACTGCTAAACTATATCCAATAAAACTAAATCCTAATGCAACTATTCCATATATGAAAAAAAATATTAAATCTTTTCTATTTGTTTTAAGTAAAGATTTATCCCTTTTTAAAACAAATAATAAATAAACTATTCCTGCAATTGCTGCTCTAAAAAAAGCTATTGTAAAAGAATCTAGCCCTACAATATCTAAATTTCTACTTGTAATTCCCATGGTTCCCCAAAAGAAACAAGCTATTACCACTAAAAATATTCCCTTCTTTTTCATTTCATATCCTCCTAAATAAATAACTATTATTAACTTACTTTCCTATATTTTAAGTCATTTTTATTCTATGGTAAACTTTACTTTTTCTACAATTTTCATGCTATGAATATTATATCATATAGCTTGTAGTTTTTTTAAAATAAAGTTGATATTATTTATAAAAAACCACTAGATTGCCTAGTGGATTCAGTGCAGATTTTTTCTATTTATAAGACTTGTCCATAGTAAATCCACGTCCTTTTACTTCATTAATACGGTTAATTATCATAAAAGCTTTAGGATCTATAGAATGAACAAGATTATTCAACTTAGGAAGTTCACGGTTTGAGATTACAGTGAGGACAACTAAATTTTTATTGTGACAATAGCCTGTTTCAGCGTGAATTAAAGTAGAACCTCGATCAAGACGATTAATAATCATCTTGTTTATCTCCAAATATTTCTCACTAATAATTTTCACCTGCGTGCTAGATTCACCAAGTAGCAATACTTTATCCAGAACAACTGTATAGATTAATACTAACAAAATTCCATAAAGAACCTGCTCTTTGTTTGCAAAAAACATTTGAGCTAACAGAATGCAAAAGTCTAAACCATACATTACTATAGAAATAGAAAAACCCATTTTTTTATTTAATACCAGCGGTGGAATATCCATTCCCCCAGTAGATGCTCCAGCTTTTATTACGATTCCAATGCCTAAGCCAATCATAATACCTGCATAAACTGTTGAAAGTAGATGGTCAGAAGTCATATTCTGTAATTGAGAAGTCTTCTGAAAAATACCAAGAATAACTGGATAATAAAAGGTACTAATTAGTGTTGTAAGGGCAAAAGCCCTTCCTAAAACTGCTCCTCCTAAGACAAACATGCTAATATTGAAAATAGAAACAAACGCTGTAATAGGAATACCCAGCTGATGATAAACTAGCAATGCTAATCCTGTAGTTCCTCCAGTAATCAAACCATTCGGAATAATGAACATGGTTACTGCCAAAGCATAAATTGTATTGCCTAGCAAAATTAATCCTATATTTTTTAAAATTGTTGAATATCTATTAAACATATAATTCTACTCCTTAGTTACATTAACTTTATCATAAGTTTTTTTGATATTTGGCGGCGTAATTTATATTATATACTAATGCTTAAAGCAATAAAACTACTTATTTTAGAAATACTGTACCAGTTCACTCTTATACCGTAACAGATATACCAAATAGCATATTTGAGACTGTAATACTTGTTCAAGTTGAGGAATTAAAAATAAAAAACATAGGAAATTCAACTATATATTTTCGTAATTTAACAACAGAACCTTTTATGCATATGTTAACCTAAAATTAAAAACATTAAAGCGTAATAACATTAAATCATGGTTGTTTCTTGTTTTTATATAGATAAAAACAAGAAACTATTGTAAAATGAAATTATTGTTAGAATTATATTAATATACACATTTTTAGAAAAATCAGTTTAAAAATGTATTAATTTTAGATATTTTGCTCATCTTGAAGGGAGAAGATAA
Organism: Clostridium sediminicola; assembly: GCF_050402865.1. Classification (NCBI taxonomy): domain Bacteria; kingdom Bacillati; phylum Bacillota; class Clostridia; order Eubacteriales; family Clostridiaceae; genus Clostridium; species Clostridium sediminicola. Next base: position 46,131 of record NZ_BAABMF010000013.1, on the reverse strand, counting down.
TGGTATGATTGATCTGATTAATTATAATGTATTGTCTACGTTCTATGATGGCGATGATATGAAGATTGTAAGGGTTTGTAACTTAAATAACGATGAAAAAGAGATAGTAAAAATCGTTAGAAAAAAAGGTAGCCCAATAAATGGGATATCATCTGTTGAAAAAGAATATGAATTACTTAAGGAATTAAATAATTTTAGATGTAGACATATTATTAATGCAAAAGAAGCTTTCGATTTTGAAAAGAACAGCTATCTTGTACTGCAAAATTTTGATGGTTTACCCCTATTGCAGCTTTCCAATGAAATTAGAGAGACAAGTGATGATTATATAGGAAATTTATTAGAAATTGCTATAGATTTAGCTGAAGCAGTAGAACATATCCATTTGAGTGGTACAATACACAATGACCTAAGAACGGATAGAATTCTTGTAAATCCTAATTCGTCAAATATTGTTATAATTGATTTTTCTTGTGCTTCACCAAGTAATATTTGTGGTATAGATCCGGACAAACTCACTACATTAATAGGGTTATTTCCATATATTTCTCCTGAACGTACAAAGCGTACACGCTATAAGATTGATCAGCGCAGTGATTTATACTCTTTAGGAATAGTTTTATATGAGATTTTTAGTGGAGAGCTTCCTTTTGTTACAGAAGATGTTTCTGAATTAGTCCACTGTCATATGGCAGTAAATCCTATAGCTCTTTCAGATTTAATCGAAAAATTTCCTATAATGATTTCTTCTATTATTCAAAAGCTAATAAATAAGGAACTAACCGACAGATACCAATCCGCTAAAAGTCTTAAGTCTGATTTAATTTATTGCAAGGAACAGTGGAATTTGAATAAGAATATTCCTTTAATAAAATTAGGAGAAAATGATTATTTTGGGACTATTAGATTGCCGCAAAAATTGTACGGAAGAGATAAAGAACTATTATATATGAAAGAATGGTTTGAAAAATCTACAATTGAAAGCACACAAATGCTTTTGGTTTCAGGTTATTCAGGTATAGGTAAAACTTCTTTAGTACAAGAAAGCTGCCAATATTATATACATGAAGAATCATTTTTTATAAAAGGAAAATTTGAACAATCCAAAAATCGGATACCTTATTTTGCTCTGAGCCAACTTTTTACAGCTCTTATAAGAAAGATAATAAGTGAAGAAGCAATATATAATCAACTTTATCACAAATGCATTGAAGCACTAGGTGAACAAGCAGGCGTATTAGTGCCTCTTATTCCAAACTTAGAGGATTTTTTAGGTAAACAGAAGGAAGTTACTAAGATAGATCCCAAACAAGTAGAAAGTAGAATGTATTATGCATTGAAGACCCTATTAAAAACTATAACTACACTACAAAGACCTTTTATATTCTTAATTGATGACATTCAATGGGCGGATGAGGCATCTATAAATATGATTAGTAACCTCCTAAACATGGGGTTAATGAACACTTTTTTGATTTGTGTCTATAGAGAGAATGAAATCGAAAATCAGATTAAGCTAAAAGAAACAATAACCCTGTGGCAAAAAGGATTTAATGCAAAAATGTTACATTTAAAATCTTTAGAAAAAGATTATATCGAGCAATTTGTGGCAGATTCTTTACATATGAAAAAATCAGAGATTAAAGAACTAGCTCATTTAATTCAAGAGAAAACTCAAGGGAATATTTTTTTTATCCGTCAATTTTTGATATTTTTGCATAACAAGGGTATGCTATATCTATATTTTGATGAGAATGAAGCCATTGATTATCGTTGGCATTGGGATATTGAAACAATAGACCGTCAATACCCTACAGATAATGTAATTGATATTATTTTAGAGAACTTAAAATTAAAATCTCAGAAAGAGCTGAAAGTTATAAAAATAGCAGCTTGCATAGGTAACTACTTCGATTTTGATATTTTAAACTCTGTTTATAATATGAATTCTAGTCGATTATATTCAGTTTTATTTAATTTTTCTAAATCAGGAATAATTACCAGTGATAAAAATAGATCATTTTTTACTCATGATCGTATTCATCAAGCAATATACTCCATGGTAAATAGCGCTAATTTACCAAAGATACATTTAAAAATTGGTAAAGTTATGATTGAAACGTTGTCTTCTGATATTATAGAAGAAAAAATTTTCGATGTAGTATTTCAATGGAATCAAGGAGAGTCAGAAATAAAAAACACAGAGGACATTATAACTGCCGCAAAAGTTAATTTGCAGGCAGCACGAAAAGCTGAAGAGAATTCGGCTTATATAGAAGCAAAAATTTATGGCAAAAAAGCTTTGGATTTTTTATCTATATCTAGCGTAGAACAGAATAACAAATTGATTCTGGAAATATATGACGAAATGTCACAAATTAATTTTTTATTAAATGATCACGAAGAGTCCTATATATTTACTGTAAAAGCTTTAGAAGTTGCAGAAACTGTAGAGGAGAAATTTAATGCATTTAGAACACGAGCTGAGATTGAAATGGCTAGCAGCCATCTTAGAGAAGCAATAGACATTGCATTAGAGTACGTTGAATTGCTCGGAGAAAAAGTTGATATAAATAACACTAGAAGAGAGACTCTTTTTGCTTTAGCAAATATTAAGTATGAACTTGGAATTAATCCAGCAGAAAAATTAGCTGCACTTCCTAAAATGGTAAATTGTAGTCCTTTGCTAGCTGTTAAGATGTTATCTTACGTTATATCCTCTGCATATATGATTTCTCCAACATTGCATGCACAAATACTAGTTAAAATGGTGCAACTATCCTTAAAGTATGGAACTGTCTCAGAGGCAAGCATTGCATGGGTAACTTATGCGGGTATATCTCAAAGAATATATGCAGATTGGGAAGGTTTGTACAAGCTTGGTGAGACTGCTATAAATATAAGAGGTAAATTTATGAATCAGGAGGTTAGATCAAAATTTGCTTTTATTATTTCTTTAGAACATCTTAAACAACCATTTAGATCCATTTTAAAATCATGTTTAGAATTATATGAAGAAGGATTAAAAATCGGAGATATAGAAGATAGCTGCCAGGGATTACTACAGTATGGTAATATGGCCTTTCATGCTGGATGTGAACTTACAGAATTAAAAAATGAATTATTTAAAATGTATGATATTGTAGACTCCTACAAGCAGAAAACTGTAAAAAATCGATTATCCATAACTTTGCAGGTAATATTGAATTTATGTGAATCTAACAAGCCTTATGTTTTATGTGGAAATGTATTTGATGAAAACAAAATGCTCAATACATTAAAAAAGCTTGAAGATAGTGCAGCGGTTTTTATTTGGGCTTCTCAAAAAGTAATGCTATGCTGTTTATTTCACAAATATAAGGAAATAAATAAGATAGTTAGATTGGTTGAAAAGCATAAAGCTTATACTGAAGGACAAATTTTTGTATTTGACTATCATTACTACGTTACTTTATGCAACCTTAGAATCATAGGCACTGTTGATAAAATAAATGAGAAAAAAATAAGAGAAATTGTTAAAGAACACTTCAAAAAGGTTGAATTGTGGGTACAGAGGTCAGAAAGGAATTATACTCATAAATATCTTATTCTGAAAGCTGAATTCAATCGTATCACAGGAAATAAATCAGCTGCATTAGAATTATACAATAGTGCAATTGAAAATGCCATAAAAAATGATTTTATACAAGATGCAGCTTTTGCTATGGAGCTTTTAGGACTTTATCATTTAGAAATGGATAATACTTTTAATGGAGAAATGTATCTAAATAAAGCTATTGAGTATTATGAAAAATGGGGCGCCTTTACTAAAGTAGAACAAATAAAAGAACAATATCTTTTAAAGAAAAAGGATGAATTAAAATTTCAAACTGTGGAAAAAACTAATGAATCAAGTATTGATCTACATTCTATTTTATTGGCAGCACAAGCTTTGTCTAAAGAAATAGAGATTAATTCACTAATTAAAAAGATGATGCAAATTGTTATGGTAAATTCAGGATCTACTAAGGCAGTTTTCTTGGAATATCAAAATGGAGAATTAGTAGTTGAAACAGGTTGTATTGCTGAAACCTCTAATGATATACAGAATAATAATGTTATACAATTTATTAACTGTATTGAAGAAATAATTTTGCCTTGGAGTGTTGTTGATTATACCATTGAACATCAAGAATTAATTTTGTTAGATTATCCATCAGGGCACTTAGCCTTTAGCGAAGACTCATACATTCAACAAAATAAACCCAAATCAGCACTTTGCCTTCCGCTAAATAGAAAAAATAATTTAGTAGGAATTATATATTTAGAAAACAGAATATTTTCTGGCGCCTTTACATCAAAACAAATAGAAATAATAAAAATGATTTCAACCCAAATTGCTATATCACTGGAAAATGCAAGATTATACTCAAATTTAGAAGAAAAGGTAAAAGAAAGAACTATAGAATTAAATGACACTGGAGAAGAATTAAAAAGTCAAATTGATGAAAGGAAAAATGCGGAAAGAGCTTTATCTGAGAAAGAGGAAAAGCTGCGGATTGTAAAAGAGTATGATAAATTAAAAACAGAATTCTTTGCTAACATATCCCATGAGCTAAAAACACCTTTAAATGTAATATATAGTGCTCTTCAAATGTGTGAAATTATAACGAATGATAACCATTCTAAGAAAAATGATATTAATAAATATTTGCAGATGATTAAGCAAAATTGTTTTAGGTCAACTAGACTTATTAATAATATTATTGATATAACAAAAATAGATTCTGGGTACCTTAAGATTAGTTTTAAAAATGAAGAAATAGTTAGCGTTGTTGAAAATATAGTTATGTCTGTAGTGAATTATGCTCAATCTAAAGGAATCATTATTCTATTTGATACAGATGTGGAAGAAAGAACTATTGCTTGTGATGTCTATAAAATTGAGAGAGTGATATTAAATCTTTTATCCAATGCAATAAAGTTTACTGATAAAGGTGGACATATTTATGTAAACATATATAATAAAGAAAAATCAATTATGATTTCTGTTAAAGACACAGGTATAGGCATTCCTAAAGAAAAGCTAGATATAATTTTCGAAAGATTTATACAAGTAGATAAGTCTATTTCAAGAAATAATGAGGGTAGTGGTATAGGTTTGTCCTTAGTAAAAGAATTAGTAACTATGCACAGCGGTACTATCAGTGTGAATAGTACCATAGGAAAAGGTACCGAATTTATATTGGAATTACCTGTACTAACTACCAATGAAAATATACTACATGAAGAGATATATGAAAAACTGGAAAGTGATAATGATAAAATTGAGAAAATCAAAATTGAATTTTCAGATATATACTTTTAAATTTTAGTAATTTAAAAATTCTATTGTATCTTTTCTGGTACTAAAAAACAGCTAAAATATCTATTAGCTGTTTTTTAAATCCTATTCTCAAACTCTATCAATGAAGAAGATAGTAAATCTACTCCCTTTTACTTCATTAATCCAATTAATTATCATAAAATATATTATATATATCCTCTTAATATTTATCAAATTCTTTATCACTTAATTCAATTTTTACAGGTTGTGTTAAAGCTTCATTTTTGTTATCAAATTCCTTAGAAATACTATTATTCTTTTGCCTCATACTTTCAATCATTTTCAAAACATCAGGATTCAAATCCTCCAATTCTTGATTTTTTTCAAAATCCGATGATTGATTATTTTTTTTAAGTTTAAACGCGCTAATTTGTTCTTTAAGCATTTCAGCTTGACTTGAAAGTTCTTCACTTGCAGAAGCCGTTTCTTCAGATGTTGCCGAAGTAGTTTGTACCACACTTGCTATTTGATTAACCCCTTGATTTACTTGATCAACCCCAATAGCTTGTTCATTTGAAGCCACTGCAATATCCCCTACTAAATTTGTAGCTTTTGAAACACCTTCAACTATTTTATAAAGAGCTTCTGCTGTATTGTTAGCAATTTTAGTACCATCTTGAACTTTATCAATAGAGCCTTCTATTAATGCTGTTGTTTCTTTTGCTGCATTTGCTGAACGTGCTGCAAGATTTCTTACTTCCTCTGCTACTACGGCAAAACCTTTACCATGTTCTCCAGCTCTTGCAGCTTCAACAGCTGCATTTAAAGCTAATATATTAGTTTGGAAAGCAATCTCATCAATAACCTTAATGATTTTAGAAATATTTTTTGAAGAATCATTTATTTCTCCCATTGCTTCTAACATTTTCTGCATTTCTAGATTACCTTCTGCAGCATTCACTTTAGCTTCCTCAGTAATTCCTTTTGCTTCATTAGCATTTTCCGCGTTATGTCTTGTTTGTGAAGCAATTTGTTCAATAGCCGCTGTTAATTGTTCTATTGAGCTTGCTTGTTCAGTAGCTCCTTGTGATAAAGCTATACTTGAATCAGATACTTGTCTAGAACCTGAAGCAACTTGTTCCGAAGCTTCATTAATATTCGAGAGTACTTCATTCATATTATTTGCCAAAGATTCAAATGAGTTTGCTAAATCACCAACTTCATCTTGTCTATTTAGAAATACTTTTGGAATGCTTATTGTAAAATCCCCACTAGCCATAGTCTTACTATATTCTGTTGCTAACTCTATTTCTTTCATATTCTTAGAAATAATAAAATAATTCAAAGCAATTAATACTAAACAAGCAATTATAAATAAAATTATTAATTTAAGTATTGTGCGATTTAAAGGAATCATCATTTCATCTTCATTTACAAGGGATAAAACTGCCCATCCATTAATATTTATCGGTTCATATGCTAAATAATACTTTACTCCATCATAAGTTATTTTTTTTATATCACGCTCTCCATTAAGAGCCGCAGTGACATATTCTTTTAAAACATTATCATCAGTAGCTTTTTCATTCATTACTTTTGAAGAATCTTCTGTGTAAATATATGTTCCCGTAGCTGATACCAAAATATTTTTTCCCTTTTCTCCTATTTTATATTTTTCCATAATAGGTGGTATGCTATCTAACGCCATAGAAGAGCTCACTACACCAACTATTTCATCATTATCACGTATAGCTCGTACCCCTGTAACCGTAACTTTTCCTGTTGATAGTCCCATATAAGGTTCAGTAAATCCCACCCCATTAGTAGAGTTTGCTACATTATACCAAGGTCTTACCTTTACATCCACATCTTTGCCGGATACTTTTGCATTGTCACCAACAAAAAAGCTTGCTTTGTAGTTTCCAACCCATGAAAGCGATAATAATTCATTTGATGCCTTTATAGCAGAAAGAGTTTTTATTACAGATTCAAATAAAGGATTTGTTGTTATTTCCTCTCTATTACTAACCTCTTTTATATAACTTGTTAATTCGTTATTTGCTGCCATTTGATTTGTTATAACTTTATTTTCTTCAAATATATCCGATATACTTTTAACCACCATTTCTGATGTCAAAGATATTTCACGTTCCACCGTTTCCAATAACTGTGATCGTACGCTACTATATGTTAAGAACCCAGATATAATAAATATCGTTAATATAGCTATCGCAATCATCGCACTTAATTTTCTAGCAATCTTCTTTTGAAAAAATTTAAACATTTTTGTCCCCCCAATTGATTTCAATATGCTCTACGTTTTAATTTTATTTTTATCTTTTTATATTGTGGTTAAAGTACAACTAAATTACTTTTAGTAGAATAACCATATAATAAATAATGAAATTTGTAGCTTCTATAATTTTTCTAAATTCGATAGACTATCTACTTCCTCTTCATCTATAAGTTTTTCACAATCTAAAATTAATGTAATATTTTTCCCTGTTTTTGCAATACTTTTAATATACTTTTTGCCAGATTTATTGATATTTAGTGGAGGAATAATATCCTTTTCCGGAATAGAAAGGACTTCTGATACTTTATCAACTATTAGCCCTATAGATAGTTCCCCAGTATCTATAACAATAACACAAGTTCTTTCATTATATTCTAATAAAGTTTTTTTAAATTTAACTCTTACATCCATAATCGGGATTATTTTACCCCTTAAGTTTATAATTCCTTTTATATACTCTGGTAGTTCTGGTACCTCTGTAACTGGTTGAATTCCAACTATTTCAGTAACATGCATAATTTCAATACCATAAAATTCTTTCCCCAATGTAAAAGTAAGAAATTTACCCTTTTGTGTATCTTGGTTTTCTGCTAACTGTTTTTCGATGTTTTCTACTCCCATATTTTTGCCCCTTTCGTCATATCTACACGATATTTATTAAATAGTATTTTTAATGTAATTAAAATACGCCTTTATATTATACAATGTTTTTCAAACATTTCCAAGTAAATAGTTGTTCTATTATATATTTTTAACATTATTTTGTATATTTTTACAATATTATCGTAAAAAAATACTCCCACAACGGTGAGAGTATTTTAACATTTTTCGATTTCACCGTTACTTACTCTGATTATTTTTTAGTTTCTTTATTTCTTGCTTATCTTCTAAAATTATTTTTTCAATCGTTAATGAATAATCCCAAAAATCTCTTAATAATTCCTGGAAAATCTTACATTGTTTTTATTCATTAAACAGCTCTTGTTTATTTAATTTTGATAATATAAATATTATCTTTATCCTCTATCGCTTGAGAAAGTTATAGTTTTAAATACCCTATTTAAAACTATAACTACTCTAGATATAATTTTCGAAAGATTTATACAAGTAGATAAGTCTATTTCAAGGAATAATGAAGGTAGTGGTATAGGATTATCCTTAGTAAAAGAATTAGTAACTATGCACGGCAGTACTATCCGTGTAAATAGTACCATATGAAAAGGTACCGAATTTATATTGGAATTACCTGTACTAACTACCAATGAAAATATAATACATGAAGAAATATATGAAAAACTGGAAAGTGATAATGATAAAATTGAGAAAATCAAAATTCAATTTTCAGATATATACTTTTAAATTTTAGTAACTTATTTTAAAAGTACACTAGCCATTAATGTAAGAATACAGTTTTATTCTTACATTAATGGCTAGTTTATACAATATTCACATAAATCCCCTTAGATTTTGGTGATTTTGTAATTCTTATTAGCTGAAGAACTTTTCTTGATTAACTATTTTATGCAAATATTGCCCATGTGACTTGTTAAATCTGGTTTAATATATTTTTTTATTAAATTTATTGCATCATATAATTTATTTAATTCTACTCCTGTCTCTATTCCCATTTGTCCTAAAATATTAACAAGGTCTTCTGAAGCTATATTACCTGCTGCTCCTGGTGCAAATGGACATCCGCCTAGTCCTCCAGTAGAAGATTCAAAAATTGTAAATCCCTTTTGTAATGCAACAAGTATATTAGCTAATCCCATACCACGTGTATCATGCATATGAAGCCCAAATTTTTCATTAGGAAATTTTTCAATCAAATGTTCTAATATTTCTTCCACTTGTTTTGGATTTGCTACACCTATTGTATCTGCTAAAAAAATATCGTCAACTCCAATTTCATGAGCTTCTTTTATCATTTCAACTATTTTAGCAACAGGTACAGTGCCTTCAAATGGACAACCGAAAGCTGTAGCTATATCAATTTTAACCCTCAAATCTTTATATTTAAGCCTAATTTTATTCAATTCTTCAAATGATTCCTTTATGCTTCTTCTTACATTTTCTTTATTATGAGACTCACTAGCTGATATAACATAGCTTATCTCTCTTATCCCGCACTCATATGCCGCCTTAGCCCCAAAAAGATTAGGTACAAGCGCAGTAAAAATTATATCATTATATTTTTTAGTAACAGTTTCTACAACTTCTCTAGCATCTTTCATTTGTGGTATTGCCTTTGGATGAACAAAAGATGTAACTTGAATTTTTTTAAATCCAGCATTTACTATAGCATCAATTACTTCAAGCTTAATATTCGTTGGTATAAACTTTGAAATATTCTGAAACCCATCTCTTGGTCCTACTTCAATAATATTGACATTACTAGGTAATTTCATTAGATCCCCTCCTAAATGATTTTATTCTTTTCTAAGTCCAAAATTGCTTCATCATTTAAACCTAATACCTCTTTCAACACTTCATAATTATGCTGACCTAGTAATGGTGAGGGTTTTTTAATTTCAGGTTTTGTATCACTCAATTTAATATGTTGACCAGTTATTTTCATCTTACCAACTATTGGGTGAACAATATCAACAAACATTTCTCTATCTACTGATATATGAGGATCTTTAACAACTCTTTCAATATTATTAATTGGTGCTGCTGGTATTCCATTCTCAAGAAGTAACTCAACATTTTCATCTATACTACGACACTTTGTCCATTTTTCAACTATATACTTAACATCTTCGTTGTTTTTCACTCTCTTAGGGTTTTTATCATATCTTTCATCTTCTATTAGTTCAGGAAGTTCCATAACACGACAAAGTTTACCCCACAATTTATCATTACCACATCCTATAACTAAACTACCATCTTTAGCTTCAAAAGAGTCATACGGATATACAGATTCATATCTATTCCCAATTCTTTCAGGATTTCTTCCTTCAACTAAATATATTTGGTTTATGATTTCTAAACTTGAAACCACTGAATCCACAAGAGAAATATCAACTTTTTGCCCCTTACCAGTGTTTCTTTTGCTATTAATTGCTGCCAATACTCCAATAGTTAATGATAATCCAGCTAAAACATCTCCCATTGCAGTACCTGTTCTTGTAGGTTCTCCGCCTGGCCATCCTGTTGTACTCATAAGACCACCCATAGCCTGTGCAATTATATCGTAACCTGCTCTCTCCTTATATCTACCATAATGTCCAAACCCAGATATACATCCGTATACTATGCCCGAATTTACTTCTTTTAGTTTTTCATATCCTATTCCTAGTTTTTCCATTGTTCCAGGTCTGAAGTTTTCTATTACAACATCAGATTTTTTAACCATCTCAAGAAAAATCTTTTTACCTGTTTCAGACTTCAGGTTTAAAGTCAACCCTTTTTTATTACGATTTAAATTCATAAAATAAGAGCTTTCCTTCCCAATAAAAGGGCCAAATTGTCTAGTATCATCACCTTTTCCCGGTATCTCTATCTTAATCACTTCTGCCCCAAGATCAGCCATAATCATAGTTGAGTAAGGGCCTGCCAATACTCTAGTTAAATCTAATATTCTAATTCCTCTAAGTGCTCCAGTATCATTCATAAAATTACCCTCCTTTAATTAAAACAATTAATTTTTTAGCGCTAATTAATATGCAATAAATACTTTAAACAAGTATTTAAAAGAAGGTTTTTTACATAAATAATTTTATTTTCTAAAATACTGCATGCCTAGGTATAAATAAAATTGCGTCTGGTATCAAATTCAATACTATCAACAACGCAATCAAAGCAATTAAAAATGGTACAATGGCTTTAGATAATTTTTCAATAGATAATTTTGATATATTACAGGAAACAAACAAACATAATCCAACTGGTGGAGTTATTTGTCCTACAGCTAACGCAAATACCATTAGTACACCGAAAAATACCGGATCAATCCCTACCTGAGCTATGATTGGATAAAAAATAGGTGTTAGTAAAACAATTGCAACAGCATTATCCAAGAAAGTTCCTGCAATTAAGAGTGCTATCATTATCATGAATTGAATAATTAACGGATTATCTGATACACTTAAAAGAAATGTTGCTAATTGTTGTGGAATTTCCTCACTAGCTAAGATATAACTAAAAATATGAGCAGTAGCAACTAAATATAATATTACAGAAGTGCTTTTTCCTGAGTCTTGAAGTATTTTAAAAATTTTCTTAATATTTAATTCTTTATATACAAAAAGTCCAATTATCAAGCCATAAACTACAGCAACAACAGCAGCTTCTGTAGGCGTAAATATTCCTCCATAGATTCCACCTAATATAATTAAAGGCATCAATAAAGCAAGAATACTCTTTTTAAAAGATGATATAATATCATTAAAACTTGCTGGTTCCTCTCCTCTATACCCTCTTTTTTTAGATATAACATATTCCACTAACATCAAAGTACAACACATTAACAGTCCAGGAATAATTCCAGCTAAAAATAATTTTCCTATAGAAACACCTGAAATAACTCCATACAAAACCATGGTAATACTTGGTGGTATTAATAATCCAATAGTTCCTGATGCTGCAACAGTTGCAGCAGCAAATTCTTTGCTGTATCCTTTTTTTTCCATAGGATCTACCATTACTGCTCCAATCGCAGCAGTTGTAGCAGGTGCCGATCCAGATATTGCACCAAAGAAAGTACATGCAATAGTTGATACTAATGCCAATCCACCTGTTACTCTACCAATTAATGAACTCGCGAAATTTACCAATCTGTTAGAAACTCCTCCAGCAGCCATAATATTACCTGCAAGTATAAAAAAAGGAATTGCCATTAAAGTAAAAGAATTAACTCCACCAAATATTTTTTGAACAACAACCATTAACGATAAATCTGTATGTAATAATACCGCTATCATAGATGATAATCCAAGAGCTATTGAGATTGGAACACTAAGCATTATCAATACTACAAACGCTATAAATAAAGTAATTCCCATTACTCATGACCTCCTTCAACTTTTTCATCTCCATTTATAATCGAGATATTTATTTCCAATAAGTTTAAGAACATAATCAAACTACCTATAGGTACTGCAAAATAAACTATTCCAACATATAAAAATGGCATTGATGCAGAAACTTGTTTCAGCGATAATATCTGATTAGCAATATGAAATCCAAACCAAGTTAATACTCCTAAAAAGAACATACTTAGAACATTTGCAATAATCATAAAAGTTTTTTTTATTTTTACTGATTTAATACTACTAATTAGCATTTCTACATTTATATGAGTTCTTTCCCTTGTGGCTATACTTGCTCCTATGAATGTAAGCCAAATAAATAAATATGTTGCTAACTCTTCAGACCATGAAAGGGATTCCTTAAAGACATATCTAAAAATAACCTGTAAAAAGATAAGTAAAGTCATCATTCCAAAAGATAATGAAACTATAAATTTAGCTATTTTATCTGTAACTTTTGTAATTTTCTTTAGCAATATATACATTTAATGCCTCCTAACTATTTTTTATATGTAAAGTGTGGCTTCGACACCACCTTTACACATAAAATAAATTTAAATTACAATTGTTAATTATTTCCCTGAATTTTTTAATAAATCTATGAAATCTTTTCCAAATTCCTTTTCATATTTTTCATAAACTACTTTAGTTGCTTCTTTAAATTTCTCTATATTTGGCTCTGTTACAGTCATTCCCTTAGCCTTTATTTCTTCTATCTCAGATGCTTCTGATTCTTTAGTAGTTTGGTATGACCATTCTGAAACATCTTTACCAGCCTCTAATAAAATTTCTTGATATTCAGCTGGTAATTTATCATAAACTGCTTTACTCATTATTAAAGGCTCAGACACATGTATATGATATGTAAGAGATAAGTAATCCTGAACCTCATAGAACTTTTGTGTTAAAACATGAGTAGTTGGATTTTCTTGTCCATCAACAGTGTTTAATTGAAGGGCTGAGTAAAGTTCCCCAAATGACATAGGTGTTGCACTTGCACCAAGCATATTAAATGTATCAACAAATACTGTTCCACTAGGTGTTCTAATTTTTAATCCTTCTAAATCTGATGGATTTTCAATAATAGTTTTTGAATTAGTAATGTGTCTAAACCCATTTTCCCACCATCCAATAACTTTTAAATTTTTTGTCAATAATGCTTCTGATAATTCTTGACCAGCTTCTCCATTAAGAGCATTTACAACGTTTTCATAATCACTAAATAAAAATGGCAAATTCAAAGCTCCCATTTTAGGTTCAAATCCTGAAAGTAAAACATCTGATGTTAATACCATATCAACTGTTCCTAATTGAGCACCTTCAACTAATTCTTTTTGCTTCCCTAACTGATTAGAAGGAAAAATTTTAATCTCAACCATTCCATCAGTTTTTTCTGCAACTTTTTCAGCAAACATTTCCGCTGCTTTTTGGTATGGGTGATCTGGTGCCCCAGTATGTCCAAGTTTTAAAACAATCTTTTCTTTTGGAGTTTCACCACTCGCTGTTTCTTCAGTTTTTGAAGAACATCCTATAAATAATAAACTAACCATTACAAAACTCAAAATTAAACTACCTATTTTTCTTTTTTTCATAACATCCTCCTAAAATTAACTTTTTTATTAAATACAAATCCTCCTTTGCATAATCTTTAGCGCTTACCATTGTAAAAAGCAATTTATGTGCCAATATAAACCATTGAATTCAACACTTTCTTTAATTTGAACATGTTGCATTTATATTATTTTTTGTCTTTTTGCAACGTTTTCATCTTTCTCCAAAGTGTTGTTCTATTAATACCTAAAATATTAGCCACTTTATTTTTTTGATTTGAAAAAATATATAATAACTCATCAACTAAATTTTCATCATATTTTTCAATCTTTATTTTATCATCATAATTAATACCTCTTTTATTAAATACATCATAGATAATTCTTTTCTCTCCAATTGCCTTTATCAGTATTTCATGATATGCACTCAGATCATTTCTATTTACTTTTGATAAAAAAAGAGAAAATCTTTCAGATACATTTTGTAACTCTCTAATATTGCCCGGCCATGAATAGTGTTTTAGTACCTTATAAATGTCTTTTGGTATTTCTATTTTATATCTACTTAAATCTTTGTTATTAGATATAAAATGTTCAAATATCTCAATGACATCATCTTCACGTTTAATGAGTGAAGGGATGTCCAATTCTAAAACATTAATTCTATAATATAAATCCATTCTAAATTCATCTGGTATTTTCTTTAGTAAATTTTTATTAGTTGCAGCTATAATTCTAACATCTACTGGTATTACTCTGTCCCCTCCTACCCTAATAACTTCTTTTTCCTGAATAACTCTAAGTAATCTAGACTGAAGACTTAAAGGAAGTTCTCCAATTTCATCTAAAAAAATTGTTCCATTATGAGCAATTTCAAAAAAACCAGCTTTTCCACCTGCTTTAGTTCCTGTAAAAGCACCCTCATCATATCCAAAAAGTTCGCTTTCTAATAAATTATCTGGTATTGCTGCACAATTTACTGCTACAAAGGGACCATTATATTTGTAACTATAGTTATGTATACTTTGAGCGAAAATTTCTTTTCCTGTCCCTGTTTCTCCTGTTATTAGTACATTATAATTTGTCCTTGCATAGAGTTTGGCTTCTTCTATTTTTTCCATCATTATATTCGAACTTCCTATTATGTTTGAAAAATGGTTTTTAGCATAAAATCCCTTTCTATTATTGTTAATTCGAATTTTTTGTTCAGTTTTTTGTATTTCTGATACTTTATCAATAATTGCAATTGAGCCCATAACATTATTATCTATTTCCAATGGTATTCTATTAACGACAACATCGTTATTTCTTACTCTATTAATAACACTTAATTGAGGTTCTCCTGATTCAATAACACTATCCAACTCACATTCAGGCAATATTTGTTCTATTGATTCTCCAACAGCATTTAATGAATTTATTCCAAATATTTTTTCTACAGCAGGATTAAAAAAGATAATCTCCGAATTTTCATCTGTAAGTATGATACCACTTGGACTAAATTCCAATACAGTTTGAAAAATTTTAGACTTCTCTTTTTCATTTCTTATTGCTATAGAGATTTCTTTTGCTTCTAAAATTGTATTTATTATAGCCTCTATACCTGGATAAATAAGCACACTTGGCATTCCTAGCTCACTAGCTACTTCATTTGCCAAACTGGCTCCTATCACAACTTCACATTCAGATTCGTTAATAGATTTATATAGCTCATCTTTATCTTTATATTTAATAGAAGTAATTTCAACACCAAGACCTTCTTCAATTTTAGAAAAATCCATTATAGCCGTTTCTATATAATTAACAATCCCAATTTTATTACTTACTTTCTTGGCTTCTAATACAGCATAAAAGTAATCATAAAATGTTAATTTAATGTTTACAACATTTACACTAGTATATTTTGATACAATTTTTGCATTTGCACCACCACCAATAAATACATCCACTCCATTTCTCATTTCTTGATTAACCTTATCTATTAGTTGCTCCATTAATCCTTCTACTAGTATTATCTCTATAGTTGGATCATTAATTTGTTTTACTGCTTGTTGTGCTAATATGTCTAATTTCTTATATGTCAAACATCCTATCTTAAACTTATTCATAATCAAGCTCCTTTCATCAAAATGTTGAAAATATCATATACTATTGAAATTGCAATATTATCACCCTAATTACAAAAATATAGTATCTTTGTAATTTTTTTATTTATTTCATTATACTACTTTTTTTTACATTATTGGTGTATTAAATTAATTACTACAATGTTATAACCTAATCGAAAAATTAGTTTTCTACTTGTTTATAAGATATTTCTTTATTACGATTCCTATTTATAATATTTTGCTTATCTACATCATTAAACATATTTGTTTTAAGATAAATAACTGCTTTCATAGCTTCTATCCATAGTGAACAAATAGCATTTGATTTGCGAATATCTCAATCTTCCTTTAACATTTCAAAACACTACTCTACGTATACATAATTCATAAAAAATATAGATTTATTACCTAATGAAAAAAGGACTCAAACCTTTTTTTTAATAATAAACCATACTAAAAAAACAGCTAAAATATCTTTTAGCTGTTTTTAAAATCCTATTCTCAAACTCAATCAATGATTTATTGTTTCTATCAATCTACTCTAGTGTTTTATCTATAGTGGAAGCTGATACTAATGTTTTACCTTTCACTTCAGGATGTAGCCTTTCATCAACCTTTCCTGTATAAATCAATCCAAATGCCGCCACAAGAGCTAGTACACCTATAAATAACCATGCTAGAGTATAGTTAAAATTCATTGTCAATTTACTCATGATTTTAGGACTTACAATATGGCCTGCCCCCATAATAAAAGCAATAATTCCATTAAATCTTCCTCGGTAATTAACCGGTGTATGAGACATTATAAACACAGAATGATTTGTCACAGCAACTATTTCACCTAATGTCCATATCAGAACACTTACAAAGAATAATGGATAGATGTTACCAATAAGTCCAGTCATTCCAAATCCTACAGCATATAGAAATGATGCTAGAGACACATTATACACTGGTCTATTCCTTTTAAGTAATTCGGTTATGGGAATAGTGCAAATAAGTACGATAACAGCATTAAATGACATAAGTGCTCCAAACTTCATCGGACCAGCTTCCCCAAAAACCTTTGATAAATAAAGTGGTAATCCAAAATTTCCTTGTGCATATGCAATAGAATTAAATAAAGAGAAAAAGATGAACATAATAATTACTGGTTTTTTAAGAAGTACAGAAAGTGTTGAACCCTCTTCCATCTTCTCTCCGCCATTAGCTTCTTCCATCTGTTTTTTTGTTAATTGAGTTTCTTTAACAAAAAATGCGACTAGTAAAACTGATATTAATGTTGTAATAGCATCTCCAATGAAAAACCACTTAATATAATTTTTAAATAAAAAACCACCTATCATGGGTCCTATAGCAACCCCTACATTAATACCAAGATACAAAAGAGCAAAGGCTCTTTTACGTTGTTCCATGGAATCAGTCAAATCAGCAACCATTGCACTATTAATTGGCCTAATGATACTTGATAAGATTGCAGATGCAATCAATAGTGTTGGAATGACTTCTGGATGACTGTCCGCAAATATCCCACAAGGTATCAATAAAATTGCAGCCATACTTTGAGCAACAAGATATATAGTTTTTCTTCCGCGAATATCAGCAATTCTCCCACCGATAAATGGAGATAATGATGTCATAATTCCCATAATCATAATATAGTTTGCTATAGCATTATCATTCATCCCCATTCTTTGTTGTAGAAACATTGCAAGGAATGCATGTACAAAACCACCCATGCGATTTATTACCCGAGCAATAAAAAGAATATAGATACTAAATGGTAATCCTCCGTAGGATTTTTTAACTTTTAAAATTAGATTATTCATATGTTTACTCCTTATTTTTATAAAAAATTTAATGGTGTACTCAATTTTGAGCACACCATTAAATTTTAATAATTTTCTATTATTAACCACTTAATTATAACATATTTCTGCAAAAGTACCTATCCCAAAAGAAATGGAACATTGAAATACACTTTGATAGACTATATATTTTTTTATACTCAATTATTATTACCTTAAAATTCTATAGACTCCTTTTTCTTCATATTTTCTTTACATTTCTTAAAACTTTCTTTAAATTAGTAATATAGAATAAAGTTGACATATAATTGCCAATTGATAAAAAGTGGAGGAAATATCTTATGAATATTTTAATAATAGATGATGAAAAACTTCTAGTAAAAGGTTTGAAAAAAAGTTTAGAAAAAGAGGGATACACTGTATTTACTGCTTATGATGGAAATGCGGCTTTGGAACAATTAAAAATCAGAGAAATTGATTTTATTCTTTTAGACCTTATGCTTCCTGAAATAGATGGTATGACTTTATGTAAAAAAATAAGGGAAAATAGAGATACTCCCATAATTATGCTAACTGCAAAAGATGATTATATAGATAAAATACTAGGACTAGAATTAGGTGCTGACGATTATGTCACTAAACCTTTTCATACCCGTGAATTAATAACAAGGATAAAGGTTATTTGTAGAAGACTTGAAAAATCAAATATGGACAAGAATATTATCGAGGCAGGAACTTTAAGTATAAATGAGAATGAAAGAACAGTTTATAAAAATGGAGATAGTTTAGCTTTAACAGCTAAAGAATTCGATATTTTACTTTATCTTATCAAAAACAAAGGGAGAGTATTTTCAAGAGAACAATTATTTGAACTTGCATGGAATGAACATAGTTTTGATACTAGGACAGTGGATGTTCATGTGAAAAATCTTAGACGCAAAATTGAGGATAATCCCTCTGAACCAACATATATAAAAACTAAATGGGGAGTTGGATATTACTTTAGAAAGGATTCAATTAATGTTTAAAAAAATGTCCCTAAGATTAGCCTTTACTTATGGTTTAATATTCTTAATATCAATAGCTTCTCTAGATGGACTATTAATATGGAACTATAGCAAATCACAATATGAAAAGAATGAAGAAAAATACTTAAATAAAGCCCAAATGATTTCTTTTATGAAAGACTATGCAGAGTTAGATGATGAAAGTTTAAGATATCTCTTAACAAAACAATCAGATGACTTTGATGAGAGAATATTATTCCTAGATAATTCAGGCAAAGTATTAGTGGATAGTTATGGTATTTATAATAAGGACACTCTTAATAATAATGAAATTCGAAATACAATAAAAAATAAAAACAGTACTATAGGCTACTATAATTATAACAAAAAGAAAATGATGATGATTACATTTCCTATTATTGTTGAAAAAGATATTGAATATATCATTTTATTTTCCACTTATGTTGAAGACATAAAAGATAATGTTCTGAATTTTAGTAAGCTTGTTATAATGATATCTTTAATTATTTCACTATTTTTTACTATCCTATCCTTCTTTACTAGTAAAAAAATTGTTGCCCCCATTCGAACCCTCACTTTAGCTTCTGAAAGAATTCAAAAAGGAGATTTAGATACAAAAGTCTCTATAGCTAGAGAAGATGAAATTGGGTTATTAGCTGCAACTTTTAATAATATGAGTGATGAATTATACAAAATCGATAGCAATAGAAAAAATTTCGTAAGTTCAGTATCACATGAATTCAAAACTCCTCTTGCAGCCATTAGAGTTTTAATAGAATCTTTGGATGAAGAAGATAATAAAGAAACCTATATAGAATATATGAATGATATATATGAAGAAACTAATAGACTTTCAACTATGGTTAATTCTCTTTTATCCCTCACTAGAGTAGATGAAATAAAATTAGAAAAACAATCAATAAATTTGAAAGCTGAAATTAATGATATATATAAATTCCTAAGACCTATAGCAGCTAGCAAGAATATTGAATTCCAAAACTTATGTGAGGACAATTTTATTATTGAAGGAGATAAAAATTGCATAAAAGAAATCTTTATAAATTTAGTTGATAATGCCATAAAATACGGTAATAAAAATGGATTTGTAAAAGTAGAAACCATTACAGATAAAAACAGAAAAATTCTAAGAGTCATTGATAATGGAAAAGGGATAAATAAAAAAGATCTTCCTTGTATATTTGATAATTTCTACACTGCTGATAAATCACGAAGCTTTGAAAATGAAGGAAGTGGAATAGGACTTCATATAGTAAAGAAATTGGTAAAACTTCATGGTTGGGAAATATCAGTGAAAAGCACATTAGGAGAAGGAACAATATTTGAAATAAAGATTTAATCTTTCTTCATACTTTCTTTACAAAGCTTAAAAGTATCTTCAAAAGTTCATTGTATTATGTGAATATAGAAATTACTCTAATTAAGGAAGGAGATTTGAATATCATGTTATTTGGGAAATATGTAAAAAAAGTTCTTATTATTGCTACAATATTTATGATACTAACTTCAATATTAGGAGGATGTTCAAATGTAGCAAATAGGGATAATATAGTTCCTCCTGAAAGAAACAATAAAGAAAACACTAATACTACTAATTCAAATCAAATTGAAAAAGAAGTAATTCGTAAAATTGGAAATACTAGTGGAAATCTTTATAATGATGGATTAGTAGCTGAAGACCAAGAATGGATATACTATCAAAATCAAGAGAATGCTTCAAAGTTATATAGAAAAAGTAAAATTGATTCAAAGGAAGAGTTATTAAGTGATAAATTTGTCTACGATATTAACGTTGTAGATGATTGGTGCTACTTTATCTTTCGCTACGGGAATTACGGAGCTACAATTTATAGAATAAAAAAAGATGGGTCTAAAGAAGAAAAGATAAAAGAGTCTGAGCTCTTAAATGTTATAAGTGATTTGATAGTTGTTGATGATTGGATTTATTACTCTGTAGCTGAATTTAATGAAAAAGAGGGCTACTATACAGGGTATAGCTTATATAAAATAAAAATAGATGGAACCTTAAATCAGAAGATTGTCGATAAAAATATAATTCACTTTACTTTGGATAGCAATTATTTGTATTATCTAACTTATGATAATAATTATAAGAAAACAATATACAAAACATCTCTCTCTGGTGGAGAAGAAATTGTAATTTCTGCAAATCTAGATAATAATTTTATAATAGATAATGATAAGATCTATTTTTTAAACCAAATAGGTGGTTATTTATTTAATATGAATACTGATGGAAGTAATATAGTTAAACTAGCTGAAAATGTAGATAACTTCAATGTATATGATGGAACTGTTTATTTCACTAAGAAGAAAGAAGTTCCTATAAATTCAGATAAAGAAGGAAATGCTGAAAAGTCTGATTATATATCAAGTTTATTCAAAATGAGTCTTGATGGTTCTAAAGTTCAAGAGATAAAAATAGATTCTAAGGAACTTTTGGAGAATTATCATATAAATATTCTTTTAACTAATGATTACATACATTTCTTAGATGGAGCACCAAAGAAAGAAGGGGTTTCAAAAACAAGAATGTATACTATTGAAAAGGATGAAATAGCAAACGGAAAATTATCACAAGAATAAAACTTATATATTAATCAATATCTTAAGAAATTTGTAAGAATTATATTAAGAAATTTGTAAAACTCATAGGTTATAATGTTCATAAATAGGAAATTTCCAATCTTAATTAAATATAAGTTTATTCTAGTATTATGGGAGTGATATTTATGAAAAGAAAAAAATTCTTTAGAAAACCTATAGTTTTAATTATCTGTTTTTTGCTAATAAAAACATTTGTTATTCCTAATTTATATTCATTTAAAAATCGATCCAATTTACATAAAAACGTGTATAATTTTTTACAGAATAAAAACAATAGATCTTTAGCCTATTCATCAGCTGTAAAACTACATGATGGTAACCCTTCAAACACTTGTGTTTATTTTGTATCAGAAGTACTGAGAAGAAATAATTGCGAAATTCCCAATCACATGAGCAATGTAGGAAATTTCATCCCTTTTCTAAAGGAAAAGGGTTGGATAAAAAAAACTGATTATAAGGATTTAAAACCTGGAGATATATGTTTTTCAACAGATAAATACGGAAGTAAAACAGGAGTTCCATCTCACACATACGTATTTATGAGTTGGGTAGAAGAAGGTAACTATGATTATGCTTATATCTGTGATAATCAAGCACGAGATTACAATGATAAAATCTATCACATTCGTAATATTGCCATTACTGATAAGGTTAATGGATTTACAAAAGATCCTTTTAATTTTTTCATGATATCTCCAAAATAATAAACATTCAAAGGAAAAAAATAGTGATATAATGTATCTAAAGCTTTTGAGTGGGAGTGATAAAATTGACAGAATATAATGTTTTAATTGTTGATGATGAAGATGATATAAGTGAATACATAGAAATATATTTAAGAAATGAAGGTATAAAAGTTTTTAAAGCTAAAGATGGTATAGAAGCATTAGATGTTTTAGAGGAAAAAACTATACATCTTATATTAATGGATATAATGATGCCTAGAATGGACGGTATTAAGGCTACTTTTAAAATAAGAGAAGATAAAAATATCCCCATCATTATGCTTTCTGCAAAATCAGAAGACACTGATAAAATATTAGGCCTTAATGTAGGAGCTGATGATTATATTACAAAACCTTTTAATCCACTAGAGTTGGTAGCTAGAGTTAAGTCTCAACTAAGAAGATATTTTAGTTTTGGAAATTATAAAATGAACGAAGATGAAATTGTAGTGAGTGGACTTACTTTAAATAAGAATACAAAAACTGTATTTGTGGATTGTGAAGAAGTAAGTCTCACATCTACTGAGTATAAAATATTAAAACTCTTAATGGAGAATAAAGGTAGAGTTTTTTCTATAGAAGAAATTTATGAAAAAGTTTGGAAAGAAAATTTTTATAATGGTGAAAATACGGTTGCCGTTCATATAAGAAGGATAAGAGAAAAGATTGAAATTAATCCTAAGGACCCAAAATATTTAAAGGTGGTGTGGGGTATTGGTTATAAAATTGAAAAGTAAGTATATAGATATTCTACTTCTGATTATAAGTATATATATTTTGGCACTTTCTTTTATATCAATATCTGATTTTAATGAAAATAAAAGCTATTTAGATAACAATGCATATTTTCATAGCTCTAAATTTGAAAATACATTTTTAGATTATCTTCAGAATGTGAAGTCTTTAGTTAATTATTCACAAGATTATAAAGAAATATTGAGCAGTGATGAATTTGATAATCCTAATAAAAACTCTATGAAGGCTTTCTATGAATCTGAAATTGAAAAAATTAAATTCGAACTGAATAGTAAAAATTTATATTGGAGTAAATCTATCAGATATTACATAGAAGATAAAAACGATAATCAAATTTATAGTAATTTGGAAAAAGGCGCTGATTTGAAGAATTTGGTCCAAAATGACTCTTTATACAGTATAAATTTCCCTAATTCTGATATAAGTTTAGGAAGTTTTACATATGCTAATAGCTGGTTTGAAGATAACGAATTCCAAGGTACCTTTGTAATATTAAAGAATACTAATAGTCAATTACAGAATGACTATAATTACTATAATTCCATTAAAGATAGAGTTATTAAAGAAGTGTTTATTGGCTTTTTTTCGTTAATAATTGGTTTTTATTTATTACTTTATATGTTAAAAAAGAGAAATTTTCATCTTGCAAATTTAATAAATATTTTTAATAAAGTTCCTTTAGATTTAAAAATAATTATTTTAATAATTTGTAGCTTTTTAATAAATGGATATGTATTAGACATTAACTTTTTTTCTTTTCCACTTGGTGTAATGCATATTTTAAAATTATCTATCGTCGCAGTTTATACCTTTTGCTTTATATTTTCCATTATAGGTGTGGTGAATATAATAAAAAACAAAAAAACATTAATAAATCACTGTAAGCAAACTTATTTATATAAATTTGGAGTAAATTTAAAAGATAGTTTTATGATAAAAGGTGTATTTGGCAAAAGTATTATGCTATTTTTATTCACAATGTTATTAGGCATATTTATTATTGCTTTTTTCTGGGGAATTTCCATTTATTCCTCTACATTAACATTTGTATCAGCATTTTATATCTTTGCTTATTTTATTTTAGTTCCTCACTATGCTATGAAAAAAATAGCTATGTTAAATAAAATAATTAAGGGCAGCGAAGAAATAATGTCCGGTAATTTAAATTATTCAATAAACGAAAAAGGAAAAGGGAGTCTAGTAAATCTAGCTCATAATATAAATAATATGAAGGATGGATATAAAAAATCTCTTGAAAATCAGGTGAAAAATGAGAAGTTAAAATCAGAACTTATAACTAATGTGTCTCATGATTTAAAAACACCACTGACATCTATAATTAATTATGTAGATTTATTGCATCATACTGATTTGTCTAAAGAGGAAAGTTTGAAGTATATCAAAAAACTCCATAAAAACTCTCAAAAACTTAAGATACTTATAGATGACCTTTTTGAAGCATCAAAAATTGCCAGTGGTGCAATAGAACTTAATATAGAGAGAGTAAATGTGGTTGCCATATTGAGACAGTCTTTAGGTGAACTTGTAGAGCAAATTGAAAACTCTTCATTAAATTTTATAGTTAATCTTCCAAATCACGAAATATTTTTAAACCTAGACGGGAAAAAAATCTGGCGAGTATTTGATAATCTAATAGGAAATATTTTAAAGTATTCAATGCCTCATTCAAGAGTTTATATTGATTTAAAAGAAGATGATCACAAGGTGAAGATTATCATGAAAAATATTTCTTCCTACCAAATGAATTTTGAAGTATATGATATGTTTGAGAGATTTAAAAGAGGAGATAAATCTAGGAATACAGAAGGTTCTGGCTTAGGCCTTGCAATTGCAAAAGATATTGTTGAACTTCAAGAGGGTAAAATGGATATTTCTGTTGATGGTGATTTATTTAAAGTGGTTATTATTCTAAATAAACAAAAATAATCTTAAAATCTTTCATTTTTATATATTAATATTATATAATATATAATATTAATATATAAAATATCTAGACATACTACTCCAATTATAAATTTAGTTTATGTTTAGTATGTCTCTCATTGGAGGTTTACTTTTTTATGAATAATACGTTGACAGAGGATAACATTAAAAAGTTAAAAGAAGAATTAGACTATCGTATGACTGTTAAAAGAGCTGAAATAGCAAGGGAAAAATTAGAAGCTGCTGCTCACGGCGATAGGTCAGAAAACGCAGAATATAAAGAGGCTTGTAGAAACTATAGAGAAAATGATAATAAAATTCAATACCTATATAACATGATTTCAACTGCAACTATAATAGATGATAAAACTGTAGATAAATCGATTTTAGGAGTTAATTCTAAAGCTAGAATTAACTTCATAGAGGATGACGAAGAAGAAATTATAACATTAGTAACTGTTATGGATGCATCCCCTGAAAATATGATTATTAACATGGAATCAGATTTAGGAAAAGCGTTATGCGGCAAAAAAGTTGGTGACATAGTCGAAGTTACTGCTCCCGCAGGAAATTATACCGTAGAAGTACTAGAAATACTATAATAAATTTTCTAAAAGGTTGTCTTGACAGTGAACTAGAAAATATAGTACTCTATGATTACATTATTAACAAGAAGGAGTATACTAATGATTAAAACAAAAAGAAAGCCACCTAGGAATATATATTCTGCAATAAAGCTATTTTGCATTGCTCTTGTGTTAGCTACTCTAAGAACGATAGCAGGAATTGAAATGGTAAAAGAACCCACTGTAGCACAAACAATAATTGTTATATCCGTGCCACTCATCTTATTTGGAGCTTTTTTAATTTATATGATTTACAAAGGTAAAGATTGGGCAAGAATTACTGAATTAGTTCTGTTTATTGTTGGGATAGTATTAAACATAGGAAACATAATCCTTTGGTTTCATACAGCCCCTCTTTTATTTAAAATATACATCATGGAAATTATATTTACTATAATTGCTCTTATAATAATATTTCAAAATAAATCATCTAAATGGTTTAAAGATAACTAATTTTGATAATGTAAGTATTAATTAACAACAACTTTGAGAGTAGGTTCTAATGCCTGCTCTCTTTTAATTTATGAATAACTGTGATTTAATATTATACAAAAACATTGTAACCGAGAGTAAATCTGCACTTCCACCTGGACTAATTTTTCTCTGGATAAATTCTTCATTCATTTGCATTATAGCTTTTTTTCCTGCCTCTGTTTCCATACTTCCAATGCTTATTATATATTTTGCTTTATCTTGAACTTCTTTTAAAACATCAATGGAATGTCTGTATAAAATATTACTATCTTCACAAAACTGCATTATACCAATTAATGTATGAACCAATCTATCGTTATTATTTAATTTATATGCGTTCTTATAAAAATCCAATGAATACTCAAAGATTACTGGAAGTCCTTTTTCAACATTTCCTCTTATCCCCTCAATTCCATACTTTAAAAATAATTTTTCCCCATGGGATAATTCCCTATTTTTATCATGAACTTTTTTGTTCTTAATATTACATAGTTCTTCTCTAACTATACCTTCAGTCATATTTTGAATTGCTTTTCTTATATGGTCAAAACTTTTGTGTTCATATAAAGTTTTGCCTACTGCTGAACAACAGATTCCTAATAAAAATAATAATCCTTTATGGGTATTCACTCCGTTTGTAGCTTCAAACATACTATTTTCAGCTTGTACACCTATTTCTCTAATTTCCTTAAAAATTTCTTTGTTACTCTTTTCAGAAAAACCGCTTTGCGCACAAAGAATTAAATATTGGTTTATTGCTACACTACTATCTATAAATGTATAATAATCCATATCCTTATGTGCTCCATTTGAGATTGGAGAAACTAATCCTGGTGATGGAAAACAAGCAACTTCGTAAAGAGTTGCTTGCATTGCAATTTTCCCAATTTTAAATGCTTCATCTGAAATATTATATATTTTTGTCATATTCACTCTCCCAAAATTTATATGCCTTGTACTTTTTATCTATATATTCTATAATATCATTTTGTTTATGCTTCATAGCTCTTACACACTCTTGTGCTGGAGCATCACATAAATAACATTTTCTCATTGAATATCCAAACTTTGTTCTACTTAAAGATTTGCCCTTTGAATTATATACATCTATATCAATAAATCGGCCTAAGCTATGATTATCCTCAATTATCATAGTATTTCTCTTTACGTCCTCTGGTGACCTATCAACAACTATAGTTGCGATAGGCCCCTCAGCTGTTTCCCTCAAAACTTTATAGAGTACCTCATTAGTAAATGTATTTAAAACTTCCTTATTAATAATATTAATTATGCCCTGAGTAACATAATTATTTTTATTTACACCTGGATAATTCACTCTAATCATTACTAATGTATTATTATATTTTTTTATCAATTTGTCTTGGAATTCTGCTCTCTGCTCTCTTGCATTCAAAATATCTTCAGCATTATATATCATGTCTTTTTTAAAAACCTCACTTTAATTTTTGTATTATTTCCCTTCCATCCTTTGAATTCAAAAAATCCCATGTAACCTTTGGGAGAATATCTTTAGTCAGATATAACTTTTTCTCTTTCAGTAATTTTCTAACCAAAGATGCACTTATATATTTATCATCATGTTTTTTTCTCTCAATTTCACAAAATTCTACTTTAAACTCCTTTAATACTTTTTCCAAGGTTTTATTATACTGACTTGTAACCTTACAATAGGGTTCTTCACCAACACATCTTTTAGTGATATTGAATTTACTGCAAAAGTACTTTGCAAAAACCCCTGCATCTAATTCAGTATATATTTTTTCAATTTTAGAATCTTCCTTTAAAAAGTATGAAGGAAATGTAGATGAAGATATTAAATATTCCCCTGAAGGTACAACTTTTACATTTTTCAAGTGTTTTACTCCTCTTTTAACTAGTTCATATCTAGTCTTAAAAGGAAATAAAAATTTATCCTCTTCCACAATAAATATCAAAACATTTTGGTTTTCACTTGCTGTTTTTTCTATTAAATATTTATGTCCTAAAGTGAAAGGATTACAGGTCATTACTAATGCAGCTTTCTCTTCATTATTGATACTATTTTTTGACTTTATCTCTTCTAAATACTTGTTAATATCATATTTTCCATGCTCTAATAAGGCTACTTCCCCTGTTTCGTAGATAAGTTTATAGTTTAAAGATTCAAATTTTGATTTTTCTTTAGGTTTTGTAAAAATAAAGCTGTGATAAATTTTTTCTTCAAAAAGCTTATCTAACATTCTAGAGACTAAAATTGAAGTTAGCCCTTCTCCTCTCATTTTCTCAGAAACAGCAAAACATTTTAAAACATTTTTAGCTTTTGAACAAGTTGCTATTATTTTTTGCTCTATTCTTATTGCCAATGAGTAATCAATGTCTTTGTCAAAACTCAAATCATAATGTTTCAAGAATTCTTCTAATTCTTTTCTTTCATATTCATCATTCAAGTCTACTTTTTCAGGATAATATATTCCATTCATAAATACTCTCCTAATTTAGTGTTTTAGTCATTTACTTTTTTTACTATATCTATTACTGTGCCATCTCTATATTCAATTACCGCTACTATATCTTTTTCAGTTTCTATCTTTTGTGGCTTTCCAGTCATTTTTTCTGCTATATTCTTAAGTTCTTCAATTGATTTAATTGGAAGGTTTGTTTTACTTAATTTTTCTAACAAATCTTGTCTTTTAGGATTAACTGCAATACCCATTTCTGTAACTACAACATCTATAGTTTCTCCTGGAGTTGTTATTGTTGTAATTTCATCTTTGATTATTGGAAGTCTAGATTTTACTAGTTTTGTAACGATAATTGCTAGTTTTGAACCTGCTGCTGTATCGCTATGTCCTCCAGATCCTCCCATAATTACTCCATCTGAACTTGTTGTTACATTTGTATTAAACTGAGTATCCATTTCTGTTGCGCCTAATATCATAACATCTAAATTATTTACTACGGCACCTTTATTATGAGGATTTCCGTACATAGAAGCATCCATACCTTGATGATTCGCGTTATCTCTATAAGATTCTACTGCTTTTAAATCAAAACATTGAACATCAAAGATACTCTTAAATAATCCTTCCTTTAACATTTCTACTATATATCCTGTAACCCCACCTGCCGCAAAGCTACCAATTATATTTTTTTCTTTCATCTTATCCTTAAGTTCTGCAGCAACAGCTAGAGAAACTCCCCCTGCTCCAGTTTGAAAAGAAATTCCATCTTTCAAAAGACCAGAAGCTTCAATAACTTTAGCTGTATTTTGGGCAATCTTTAAACCAACGGGGTCCTTTGTTATCTTTGTTGTTCCTGATACAATTCCTGCAGGATCACCAATACCATCTACATTTACAACATAATCTACATAAACTTGACTTATTTCAATGGGAACAGCAGGGTATTGCACTAAATTATCAGTTATAGCCACTACTTTATCTGAATATTGAGCATCTGGCATTGCATATCCTAGAGCTCCGCAAGCAGCCTTTCCCGAAACTCCATTAATATTCCCATAGATATCAGCAGTTGGTGCAGCTATAAAAGCTATATCTATATGCAAATCTCCACTTTCAATAGCTCTAGCCCTGCCACCATGAGTATGCATAACTACTACTTTTTCTAGCTCTCCTCTAGAGATAACATCTGCTACTGGTCCTGACACATAGTTAGCATAAATTCCTGTTACTACTCCATTCTTTATATACTGAACCATTGGCTCATGAACAGGGAAAATAGCACTAGCCGCAACTGTTATATCTTTTATACCTTTTTTTGCAACAGCTTCTAGTACCATATTGAGTACATAATCACCATTTCTCAAATGATGATGAAAAGATATACACATTCCATCTTGTATTCCTATTTTTTCAAGGACTTCATCTATACTTTCTATTATCTTACTTTCTCCAGGTATTGCACTCATAATTTTAACAGACTTCTTTTCTTTAACATCAAGATTTGCATATGCTCCATTAAAAGGGTTTACTTTACCGTACCCTTCAATATAATCTGGTAATTCTCTACCTAAAATGTTCTTCATAAAAGCACCTCCCTATTAATGACATAATCCTAGTAAATTTGCTATTTCCATAACTGTTTTAGCTCTATTAATAACAGGTGCATCTACCATTTTTCCATCGATAGCAAATACGCCTTTCCCCTCTTTTTCTGCCTCTTCAACACCTTTTAAAACTCGCTTAGCGTACCTAATTTCTTCAATACTCGGAGCAAATACTTCATTGATATCATTAACTTGTCTTGGGTTTATTGCTGCTTTCCCAGTAACTCCCAAACTTTTTGCTAATATTGTATCCTTAATCAAGCCTTCCTTATCATTTACATCAGTAAAAGGTGTATCTACACAATCAACTCTTGAAGCTTTACAAGCAACAGCTACTTTGTTCCTAGCATAAAATATTTCATTACCTTCCTTAGTTCTTTTGATTCCCATATCTGCTGTTAAGTCTTCTCCACCTAAAAGTACTGCAACTGTCCTTTTAGAAGATTTAATAATTTTATATACATTCTCTAACCCGTATGCAGACTCAACAATAGGAATAAGTTTTATACAGTTTTTGGGGAAACATTTTTTTTCTTCTATACTTGTTAAAATTGCATCTACCATTTCCATATCTTTTTCAGTAGCTTTTGGAATCATTAATCCATCAGGTTTAACTTTCCCAATAACATCAATATCTTCAAGAGCAAATTCTGTAGTAATGGCATTAATCCTAACAATAACTTCTACACTAGAATAATCTAAATTCTTTATGGCATCTCTAACTAAAATTCTAGCACTATCTTTTTCGGAAATACTAACCGCATCTTCTAAATCTAAAATAATTGAATCAGCACCGAACACAGTGGCACTTTGTAGCATACCCGGATTATTACCTGGCATAAACAACATAGTTCTCCTAAATTTTTTCATTATTTCATCCCCACTTTATAGATTAATATAATTTTAAGCATTATTATAAAGACAAACATTACGCAAACTTAATCTATGCAGGTCCAAAATCTCAGGTACCAATGAGTTTTGGACCTGCATAGATTCATAGTTGAAGTTGTTTGTCTATAAACTTCTTTTGATAGCAGTTTCCACTCTAGCCGCTATAGTAAAATCTAATGCCCCTTTATCCTGTACTTTAATAAGTATGTCTTCTATTTCCATTTCTTTAATTTTGTTTAAAATAACTTTTCTAATCTGCTCTCCAAATTGCTTTATAACTATACTTTCAAGTTCCAATTCTATGCCTTTATCATCATTTGGAAATACCATAACCAGTATGTCATTTGACTCTAAAGTCCCAGCTTTACTCGTTTTTTTTATTTTCATTATAACTATCCCCTTATCTATATAGAGATTTCAATGTGAAATTTAATTTATACATGTATCAAACTCTAAAAATCAAGGGCCCATGAAGAGCCCTATTATTAACCTGCTAATAATGGAACTAAAATTCCACCTATAATAAGCATTAAAGCTCCTCCAAGCCTTGATGAAATTTGACCAAAAGGCATAAGTTCCATTCTGTCACTTGCTGAAAGCACCGCAACATCTCCTGTACCTCCCATATTTGCCATACAAAGACCAGCAGTTATTGCTGACTCTATTGGATAGAAGCCCACTAATTTTCCACCTACACCTGCACCTAATATAGCACCAATAATTACTACAGCATCGATTATAACGTATTGAACAGTAATAGCTCCAATAACAGTATTTAAGTCTGTATAAACCACTCCAACTCCTATAAGTAACGCAAGAGTAAAGTTTTTAGCTACAAATTTATACCACTGATGGCATCCTTCTTGAACAAATTCAGGTACTACATTAAATATTTTACAAATAGCAACAGCAATAATCATTAAAGCATAATAATGTAATGGTATAAATATAGCTAATAGCTTTCCTACAATTAAAAATGTAGTTGATATAAATAATCCTGCTCCCATTTTAACAATATCAAATTCCTTATCCTCTTTATTTTTATAATCAAAATCAGACATTATTTGTCCATTTCCTGACCATTCTGGCTTAGCTTTTCCTAATTTGTTAAGCAAACCAGCAGCTATAATTGCGAAAACGTTTCCTAATGCAAGTGCAGGAACTAATATAGATATATAATATTCAGCATTATTTCCTAGATAGTTTGAGTATATCTGAGACATTGGAACAGCACCTGCTCCCATACCACCACCCATGATAGGCATGGCTATATTAGTTATAGCCTCTTTCCAGCCGTAACCTATTATACCTCCTGCAACAGCTGCCAATCCCAAGCTCCCAAATACTCCAATAATTATAGGAACAGCATATCGTGCTCCTGCTTTTACAAGAAGCTTTGAATCCATACCTAGAATACTTCCACAAATTAGTGCTGCAATATAGAAGCTTAAAAAGCCTCCACCCTTCATAAAATCTGTAACTACATTAATTGTTGCTTCAGGCATTATTCCAAGATAAACCATAAATGCACTTCCAAAGATTGCTACTATTGGTCCTCCACCAAGGTAGTCTTTTATAATAGGAGTATTATTTCCTAATATTCCTGCTATGGTTCCTAATGCTATCATATAAGCAAAGGCTCCAATCATTCCTCCAGGTAATTTGCCCATATAAGATGAAATTAATATTATTACACAAGCTACAGCAAAAAACCATGCAGGCATTCCTAAAATTTTAAATTTCTCTTCTTGATGAATTGATTTTGTTTCCATTCCATCTCCTCCTTTTATTTCCTAATTTCATAATATTACTTATTTTTAATTGTTACAATATTATGAACATATTTTAAATTTTGTTCATATTGTTCATGAATCCTAGAAAATAAATTTCGATTTTCTATTGAAATTTATTGCTATAAACTGTAAACTATATACAGTTATTTAGTATTTAATCGCTTACAAAATATTATATTTTAGTCGCCCTCCCTATTTTGAGTTGGATTTTTCTCCAAATATGCTATGAAGCAAAGGATGATAACTATGCCAAATAAAAAGAAATTTTCCTTTTCCCTACAAACCAAAATTCAAATTTTAATAATAGCTGTTATTTTATTTTCACTAATCACTGGAAATTATTTAATAACCAAAAACATATCAACCGAAGTTGAAACGTTAATTGCAAATAAGGCATTATCAATTGCCAGGACAGTTTCTGAAATTCCAGAAATAAAAGAAAATCTCATAATTCCTAATGGTTATGAGAAAATAGATACCCTAGCAGAAAATATTAAAAATTCAACAGACTCAGAATTTATTGTCATATTCAATATGGAAGGTATTCGTTTTTCTCACCCCAATAAATCCCTGATAGGAAACAGAATAACAGGCGGAGATGAAGGTCCAGTATTGCAAGGAAATGAATATACTTCAAAAGCTGTCGGTACCCTAGGTCCATCACTAAGAGCCTTTGTCCCGATTTACTATAATAATGAACAGGTTGGCGCAGTAGTTGTTGGAATTTTAATTACAGATCTTGAAAATTTAATTAATCAATCAAAGAAAAAAGTAAACACAGCCATTTTTATAACTTTATCTCTAGGCTTTTTAGGGTCCATCATTTTATCCAATAATATAAAAAGCGAACTTTTAGGACTTGAACCAAAAGAAATTACCGCTCTTTATAAAACAAGGGAAGCTATATTAAGTTCTATAAAGGAAGGTATCATTGCCGTTAATGAGGAAAATAAAATTATTTTAGTAAATGACCAAGCTGTTTCATTACTAAATCTGGACAAAAACATAATTGGTCTCTCTTGCAAGGAAGTAATTCCAAATACTCGTCTTCCACAGGTTATTGAAAGTGGTTTAGCAGCAATTGATCAGGAGCAACTCTTAAACAATAAAAAAATCATTACAAATAGAATACCTATTGTTGTTGATAATAAAGTTATTGGTGCTGTTGCAAGTTTTAGAGATATGACAGAAATCAAAAGATTAGCAGATGAGTTATCCGGAGTTAGAGAATATGCTGATGCACTTAGAGCTCAAAGTCATCAATTCAAAAATAAACTCCATACAATTTCGGGATTAATTCAATTAGAAAAATATGATAAAGTCGTAGATTTTATCATAAATACACAAACAAAACATAAAAATAATGTTGATTTATTAATCAACAAAATTAAAGATGCCTATGTAGGCGGCTTACTATTTGGGAAAATGTCACTTGCTTCTGAAAGAGGAATAAAATTAACTATTTGCAAAGACAGTATGTTACCAAGACTTCCTGAATCATTATCTGGATCATTAGTATTAATATTAGGAAACTTAATTCAAAACTCAATTGAAGCAATTGAGGAACACTGCTGTCAAAACAAATCAATATTTGTATCTATCATATATGATGGTACATTTATAAATATAGAAGTACTTGATCATGGGTCTGGTATTAATGATGATAGTATCAAAAAAATATTCAATAGAGGCTTCACAACAAAAGGTAATGATAATAAAGGCATTGGTCTTTCAATCATTAAAGAAGATCTTCAAGTATTAAATGGTAAAATCGAAGTGGACTCAAAAGAAAACGGAGGAACAAAATTTTTAGTCAAAATACCTTATAAAAGATTCCAAAAGGAGGGTATTAATGAATAAAATTAATGTTATTATAGTCGAAGATGATCCCATGGTAGCTGAAATTAATAAAGAATTTGTTGAATCTGTTCCAGGTTTTAAAATAATAGGTATGGCAAAAAACGGAAGAGAAGGCTTAGAACTTATAGATGTATTAAATCCTAATCTTATTATAGTAGATATATTTATGCCTGAGATGAATGGCTTAGAATTTATTAAAACTATTCGTCAAAGAGGAATATCTGTTGATGCAATTGTAATTTCTGCATCAGATCAACCATTACATATACAGGAGTGTATGAGACTTGGGATTGTTGACTATCTAATTAAACCATTTAAAAAAGAACGTCTGTTTTATTCATTAACAAATTATATTAAAGTAAGGTACAACCTAGATAAGCAAAAAAAGATAACACAGAACGATATTGATAATATAATATCCAAGGGTTCGGTAACGTACTCAAATAATTTACCAAAAGGGTTAACTGAAGTAACACTAAATAAAATAGAAGACTTTTTAATGAATAATAAACAACTCTATTCCGCAGAAGAAATAGGAAGTAAAGTAGGAATATCTCGAGTTACTACGCACAGATATCTGGAGTATTTACACAAATTAGGAAAGGTTAGTATTGACGTTAACTACGGTAGCGTGGGCAGACCTCTTAAAATGTACAAATTATCTAATTCGTGAGAAAAATCATAGTAAATGGATGGCTCAATTTTTTAGTATCCCAATTGCCATATTCGAACTTGATATTGACATGCACAATAGTTTTGCTTAGAATGGATATATTATAAAATTCATTATGAAAAGGAGTTTTTAAAATGGCAGAAATAAAAGTATTTACGAGTAAAACATGAGCTCATTGCCCAGCAGTGAAAGAGTATCTTTCACAAAAAAATATTGAATTTGATGAGGTGGATGTTGGTAGTGATGCATCTGGCAGAAAAGAATTAATGAAAAATAGAATTATGGGAGTTCCCGTTGTAAAAGTTAATGGAGAATATATAGTAGGTTTTGATAAAGAAAAATTAGATAAAATTTTCCCTTAAGATTATAATAAAAATACCCTATAGAATGGACTTTGATATTATCTACTCTATAGGGTACAATATTCACTTAATATATATACTTATAAGTTAATGCTTCGTTTTTCCTTCTTAAGGATTCTCTGAATAGAATACTTACCTTGAATCGCCGCACCTGGAAGACCACCTGGAGGTGAAAGCCATTGCTCGTGAACCGCCTCTTGGTACTCCTCCATCTCCACTAATAAAATTTCCATATGCCATAGGAAATGAGTGTCCTAGAGATTCTTTTGTGCAAAAATCGGAGATCATGCATCTGATAAGAGGATGTTTAAAACGATTCATCAAATCAATTGTATCTGTTCCTTCAAATCTCTTTGTCTTCATGCAGAGCTACTCTGTGTACGCGATTCTATATTTTGTATTATTACTATAAATTAGGCTAAAAATTTCAGCACTAAATTTCTAAACTCTTTTTTATTACTAAACATAGCCGGATGATTTCCATTCTCAAAAATAACTAATTTAGAATTTTTCATTTTTGAATTAATACCCTTTAATGTACTTTCGATATTAGGTAGTAGATCATCTTTGGCGCTTCCTGTAATTAAAACATTATTTTCTATGTTCCTAAGTTCATAATTAAAAAAATCACCTATGTCACTTGAAAAATCTATAATTAAATTTGTATTTTGGTCAATAACATTTTCCCAATCAAAACCATGCATTATAAACCAAAAAAATTTAGTACTCAATTTACTTTTTGCAATTTTTCTATTATCCACTATTTTATTGGCAAACTCATAGGGTAGATTTTCTCCCATAAAGCTATCTGCAATAATTTTGTTAAATAAATCAGGTTGCTTCAATACTGCATTTAAAGCAATAATAGCTCCCCCACTTGTACCTAACAGATTAACGTCACTAATCCCAATATGATTACATAATTCAATAATCATATTAGCATTAAACTCCCAATAATTTAATGGTAATTTATCTACTCTTTGAGATTTTCCTTGACCTACCAAATCTAATAATATTACTTTAAAATTTTTAGAATAAAATTTTAACTCAGGCATAAACATTTTTGATGATGCTGTATCTCCATGAATAATAATTAAAGGCTTTCCTTCACCTAACACTCTATAATATATATTTGAATTTTTAAACTTAAAATAAGACATTTTTAACCTCCCAATAATATAAACTATAAATTAATTTATTTAAAGTTGTTTTAAATAATCTACATGGGAGAGTTAGTAGTTACTCCTACATATAGACTATTTTAGTTTATTAAAAGTACTCATTATGGCTACCTCCTATCATTTTGTTAATTATAAATGTACTACAATATGAATTTTATTTCAATATAAAAATATAAAAGATATAAGCACACCAAATCCTTTGTAAGCCTCTAAAACCTCGATTATCTATATCACATCCACTACCTTATTAGATTTCTTAAGTAAAACTGAAGGATGGAATTTATAAATTACGAAAAAAGCACTCATAAATATATATGAGCACTTAAATAAAATTTTGGAAGATTTTCTTAAATAAAATATAAATTAAAATCAAGCAGAGAAAGTATCATAATTCTGCTATCTGTACTAGCATAAAAACATGTTAATAAACTTTATGTACTGTGGCAAAAATCAAACGATTTGAGTACCTGCATTTGGTGCCATAATGCTACCTACAACGATTGAGTGTGGTACTCCATCACTGTCAACTGTTGTTAATACTTTTGAAGCTTCTTGGTCATTTAATAAGTTTAAAACCTTTTCTGTTATAGTCACAATAATAATCCTTTATAAATTTATTTTTTTATAATTATTTATGTTTACTTCTGAATAATTAAATTATAAACTTACAATATTAAATACAAAAGTACAAACATTTTTAATACT
The DNA here is from genome assembly GCF_050402865.1 of Clostridium sediminicola. NCBI lineage: Bacteria > Bacillati > Bacillota > Clostridia > Eubacteriales > Clostridiaceae > Clostridium > Clostridium sediminicola. Next base: position 8,301 of record NZ_BAABMF010000013.1, on the reverse strand, counting down.
TAGTATTTAAAACTATACTTAAATAACAAAAAAATTTCTGAAAACTCAATTTTGAGCTTTCAGAAATATCTAAAAATCAAATATATTTTCCGCCTCTTTCATAGCATCTGCCATACCATGCATGGTTTCTTTTTGCTCAGCAGTAATAGCAGTAAGTTAGTAGTAACAAGAATAATCTTTTTATTCTTATCTAATTCATAAAAGTTTGAAATTAATAAAAAAAATAGTTGATATCATTCCCATTATCCTGTTTATATTACTTTCTATTACCATTAATCTTTCTTTACTCTTTTTATCTTTTGTTTTAGTTATTTTCTCATCATCTAAGCTTTTTAAGTACTCATTATATCCACCTTGAAATATTCTTAACTCTAAATTATCAAATATAAGAAGGCTTGTTGCTACTTTGCTTAAAAATCGTCTTTCATGAGTCACTAAAATTAATGTACCTTCATATTCATAAAGAACCTCTTCTAAAACTTTTAAAGAACTCATATCCAAATAATTAGTAGGCTCATCTAAAATCAATAAATTATACTTACTCATAATCAATTTTGCTAGAGAAGCTTTCACTTTCTATCCACCACTCAAATCTTTTATTTTTTTATAAACATCATTATTTTTGAATATATTTTCTCCCTATTATCTATATCAAATTTAACAGACTGGCTTGAAATAGGTTTGTCTTTTATCTTTAATTTCTCCAGTCTACTTTTTAAAGCCTCACATTTTCCATCCAATTTTCTTTTTGCCTTTTGATTCCCCATTTTTCTATGAAGTCTAGCTTCAGAATTACCCATTCTTTTTGGGTTTTTCCTCATACTACTTGATTTATGAGATAACTCAGAAATAGCATTCTCAATACTTCTTTTCTCTTTTATATATTTATCATACTCTTTCTTTTCAGTATCTATTTCAATTTTCTTTTGTACTCTTCTTTGAAAAAGCTTTGTTTATAAGGATTCTTCCTTTTTCTCCACCACTTGAATTAGTTTCTGTATTAATTAATTGAGGCATATAAGAATACTCTCCAAATATATGAGTTTTACCACTATGTTGCTCTTCTGTACCTATTAAAATTTTTATCAATGTGGTTTTACCCACACCATTAACACCAACTATTCCAATTCTATCATTACTATATATTTTCAAATCTTTTATATCTAATATCAATCTATCTCCAAAATATTTTTTTATATTACTTCCTTTAATTATTAGCAGAACAAATGCATATATAGCTAGAAAGTCACTCCACTTCACTAAGAAATTCTAATTTATTTTCTTAAAGGTGCAGGTTTTTGTTCAACTAAAAATTTATACAATTCCATAACTCACTAATACCTGAGATTTTGGACTTGTATAAATTAAGTTTCACAGAAAACCTATAATATGCTAAAAAATTATAACTCGCATGCTCAAACAATAATTTTTCTTAACAAAAATAAATAAGAATTTCTAAAGTTTGTTACGACGACTTTTACGCTATATATGCTTCTTCTCACCACTGATAGATGGAATTTATAAATCAGTGTAAATATTTTACACAATGCTACAATGTATTGATATAACTGCATTTTACAAGTATGAAATTCCCGAAAAAATTTATAAATTCCTATACAATAAAAAAACCTCCCTTTTTTAAGAGAGGATAATAGACGCACTTTCCCTAGGTAATTTTAAAAACCTGTAATAGATTTCAAAACGCACACTATATCCTCAGTAATCATTTGTACAACAAAAAAACTACTTACATAAGATTTTCTTCATGTTGTAAAATGCTAAAAAAACTAAGAATATTATTTACGCATGGCTTAAATTACCTTTTCCTTTCGAGAATTTATTAATTCTTTAATTTGTGTTTCCAATACATATTGTATCTAATTTTCTATAATCTGTAAAACAGATTAAGTGATTTCCTCAAGGGTAATTAAAAATTTATACTTATCCTTTAAGACTACCTACAGCTATACCACGAACAATGAATTTAGACAGAAAGAAATATACAATCATAACTGGAATGATAGCAATTGCAATCATAATGTACACCTGCCCCATATCAAACTTCAAGAAATCTGCACTTCTCAACTGCGCTATGAGAATTGGTAAGGTTTTCTTTTCATTTGTCTTAATAACCAGTGATGGAATAAAGTAATTATTCCATGAACTTACGAATGAAAATATCGCCTGCACTGCTATGGCAGGTTTTATAATAGGAAGCACTATGCGATTAAATGTATTAAATTCTCCTGAACCATCAATACGTGCCGCCTCTATAATTTCAATTGGGAGATTACTTTCCATATATTGCTTCATAAAGAAGAATACAATTGGCGCCGCTATCGAAGGCACAATCAATGGAACATAGTTATCCATTAATTTCATTTTAGTAATCAGTCCAATAAATCCAAGCGCTGATACTTGAGTAGGAACCATCATAACTAGCATAATGAATAAGAACGCCGCCTTTTTAAAACGAAATTCATATGAATGTATAGCATAAGCAGTCATTGCTGAAAAATAAGTGGTAAGTACTGCACAACAGGTTGATATAAACAGACTGTTTATAATTCCATGTAATACCGGCAAATTTTGATTCTTTAAAATATTTTTTAAATTAACCATAAATGATTTACCTGGTAGAAAAGAGAATCCTTTCTGGATATCCGAATGTGCTCTAGTTGCATTTACAATCAGTATGTAAAAAGAAAATAAACACATAATGGTTAAAAAAATTAAAGTAAGATAACATATGATTCTTTTCACGTACAAAAGTCCTTTTCCGTCACTTTTCTTTTTTTCCATATCTATCTCCTTCCTTTATTCTCTTTCAGACTTCTTGTCATAATATAGAAAACAATTATACTTAATATACTAGTAATTATAAAGAGAATTACTGATAAAGCCCCTGCAAGTCCATAGTTCTTGCTGTACAGAAGTTTATTAAGGTACATGATTAATGTCATACTCATCCTATCAGGTGTACCATTTCCATTTGTTAAAATCTGTGGTACATCAAACATTTGAATACCACCAATCATTGATGTAATAGTAACATATAATAATATGGGTTTAATTAATGGAATAGTTACCTGCGTAAATATCTGCCTAGACTTTGCTCCATCAATTTGAGCTGCTTCAAACAGTGCTGTATCAATTCCCATAATAGCTGCCATTAATAAAATGGTAGTATTCCCAAACCACATAAGAAAATTCATTAATCCAATCAATCCTCTAGTTGACCATACCCTACTCATGAACCGAATAGGTTCATGAATAATCCCTGCACTGATCATAATATTATTTACAGGACCAGCATTTGAAAATAATGCGAAAAACAACATAGAGAATGCTGCTGCCATAATGAGATTTGGCATATAAATTACAGTTTTAAAAAAACTAGTACACTTCAATTTCAATCGTAAATCTGTAAACCATACAGCTAAAAGTAAAGACAAAATAATCTGAGGAATAAATCCTAATAGCCATATAATAACGGTATTACCTGCATATTTTAATAAATCACTTCCTAAAATTGTTTTAAAATTCTCAAATCCTACAAATATAGGACCAATATGATTTAACCCAGACATGTAATTTTCAAACACACTATTATAAAAAGTACTAAAAAGAGGAACTAAGAAGAATACAATATATACTATAAAGAAAGGTGCTAAGAAGATATAGCCCCACTTAGAATAGTTTAATGAATTTTTCTTATAATTAGCCATGATACTTTACCTCCAGTAGTAGTAGGATAGAAATTACAATCTATCCTACTATTTTTGTCCACTATTTTGTTAATTCTGGATATTTTTCAATTGCCGCTGTGTAGAAGTTATCTAAAGCTTTATCTTTATCAACTGTTCCTTCAAAGTAATCTTTGAATGCACTTTGGAATGCTTCATTTAACCCTTGATCATATGAAGAAATATTACTCATATCAATATTTTTAGCTGATTCAGCAAATAATTTAATATGATTTTGTCCACCTAAGAAATCTGATTTGAAATCACTATTTGCTATCTCATTCATAGCTTCTTTATTATTTGTATAATCCTGTGTATCTTCTGTGATTTTCTTCATAGTATCTTTGTCACATGTTAAAGTATACATAATGTCTTTTACTAAAGAAACATTATCTGTTCCTGCTGCTGCACAAATCCATGTTCCACCCCAATAATAGTTTTCTGGACCTTCACACACTGCATAATCACCATAGATACCATTACCAACTTCTGCTTTTCCACCTTCTGCTTCTGAAACTTCAAGAGAGTTACCTAGTAATGTGAAGTTAATTCCCCATGTTGAGTAAAAGAAGCCGAATACGTTTCCATCTGGACCTTGATCTGCTGACCATTCCGGCGCCCACAAAGAAGTTCTATTATTATATCCTTTATCTGTAAAAGTTTTTGTCTGATCTACCCATTTCATCAAGTTATCATCGATTACAATTTTTGTACCATCAACCCATGGTGCAGATACATTATTAGAGAATGTTCTATAAGCATCATCATAACCTGAAAGCATCTTATAATTTTTTGCTGACATTTTTTCTGCTGTTTCATTAAATTTGTCCCAGTCACTAAGTGCTTCTTGTACTTTTTCAGGATTATCTGTTCCAAGTACATCTTTTGCAATTGAACGTCTGTAAGCAAAAAGTCCTGGCGTAGCCTGCCATGTAGTACCTTTTAATCCTCCCTTAGCGTCTGTTACAATATCCTTTGTATATTGATATTGAGAAGAAAGGTTATCTTCTGTTAATCCGATATCGTTAATTACATCTAAAGTATAATCAGTATCAACATATTTTAATGCATAGTCTGCTTCTACAAGAAAAATATCAATTTTATCATCTAATGCTGCATTTTCCTGATCTAGTAAAGCTGCATCTAATGCATTTTGATATGCATTATTTTGATTTGGAGTAATTACAAAATTAACTTTTACACCCTCTGGAAGTAATCCTGGTTTTTCAAAATACTCTTCATAACGGCTTTTAAACTCTTCATTCCAACAGTGAATATTTAATACTTTACCTTCTTCAGATGGAGTTTCGTCTACCACTTTGCTATCAGCATTAACAGTTCCTGTATTTTTAGAACCGCAACCAGCAAGTGTTGACACTGTCATTACCATTGTCAGTAAACCTATTATTAATTTTTTCTTCATGAATTCTTCCCCCTTAATTTTTATTCTTTTTTACATTTTTTATCGATTCACCTTTTATAACTTTTCCTGAGACAACTGTGATACCTCTCAAAGCCGTTTTGGGTTTCTCTATAATTTCTATAATCCGTTTTGCTGCCTCTTTTCCAATCCCATTCATATCCTGTCCATAAGTTGTTAATTTTGGATTCAATACCTGAGAAATAGGAATTCCATCAAAACCCACAATAGAAATGTCTTCTGGTATAGATAACCCAGCCTCGTTAATAGCATTAATGCCACCAATACTAGCATAGTCATCCGGAAAAACAATGCATGTCGGTCTTTCTTTTAAAGCAAGTAGTTGTTTTGTTAAAGTTTCTGTCAGTTTAGTATCCAGATAACTTCCCTCTAAAACATATTCGTCTGGAATTTTTATCCCGTGTTCTTCTAATGTTCTGTAAAAACTAGCAAGACGAGATTGAGTTACGGAAGAATCTTTTCCACTAATATAAGCTATCTTTTTATGCCCATTTTCTATAACATGTTCCAATAGATCATGCATACCTTTTACATTGTCAGATACAACAGCAGTTATTCCATTAAAAATATGGTCAATAGTGACAACTGGTATGTTTCCATTAATTAACTTCATAACTTCTGGATCTGAAAATTCTACACATGCAACTACTAATCCGTCTACATTTCTATATTGACAATGTTCATAATAGGTCATCTTATGTTTTCCTAATTTTTTATTAATAAAGGTGATATCATAACCGTAACTTTCCGCCTCAACTTTCAAGCTCTCTAAAACTCTTGCAAAATACGGGTGAGTTAGTCCACTATTATTTCCATCAACAAATAAAACACCAATGTTATATGTAGTATTTGTCTTTAAAGCTCTAGCTACCATATTAGGAAAATATCCCATTTCTTTTGCTTTTTTTCTTATTATATTTTTTCTTTCTTCGCTAATATCACTGGAATCGTTAAGTGCCTTACTTACTGTAGAAACAGATACTCCACATTTTGCTGCAATGTCTTTTAAAGATACCATCATTTTCACCTCCATTCTCTATAACATCTTTAGTATTTAAAAATCTTTAGCATCTCATAATTTTAAGTATTTTCTTTACTCAATCGTTTTCGTAACTATAATATACAATATTTTCAAGAATAATACAAGCATTTTTATCCATTTTTTAAATATTATTGGTTTTATGCAATTTTAGCTTATTAAAATATTATTATTGCATTTATCCCAATAATATTCTATACTTAATTTGTGTATAATAGAAATTAATAACAATAACTACTCAAACGTTTTCGTAAATTCAACAAAGGAGTGCTATGACAATTATGAAGTATGGATATTTTGATGATCTTAGAAAAGAATATGTAATTACTACACCTAAGACACCTCTTCCATGGATTAATTATCTTGGATGTGATAATTTCTTTTCTCTTGTTTCTAATACTAATGGAGGTTACAGTTTTTACAAAGATGCAAAACTTCTTCGTTTGACAAGATACCGTTATAATAATGTGCCATTAGATAATAATGGTCATTACTTCTATATAAAAGACCAGAACACCATTTGGAATCCTGGATGGCAACCTACAAAAACTCCTCTTGACCAATACAATTGTCGCCATGGTTTAGGATACAGCGTTTTTACAGGAATAAAAAATGGGATAAAAGCAGAATCTACTGTTTTTGTTCCATTAAAAGATAGATGCGAAGTCACACGCCTTCGTATCACCAATGCTAGTTCAGAAAAAAAGAATATTTCACTTTTTTCTTATGTAGAATTCTGTCTGTGGAATGCCTTAGATGATATGACAAATTTCCAGCGTAACTATAACATAGGTGAAGTAGAAATAATCGGTTCTACTATTTACCATAAAACAGAATATCGAGAGCGAAGAAATCATTATGCTTTATTCCATGTTAATAAACCAATTGAGGGTTTTGATACAGACCGTGAATCTTTCATTGGTATGTATAACGGCCCAGATAATCCAGAAGTTGTTTCATGTGGTGAATCTAAAGATTCTATTGCAAGTGGATGGTCCCCTATAGGTTCTCATCATTTAAAAATATCTCTTGAACCCGGAGAAACAAAAAGCTTCATTTTCATATTAGGCTACGTTGAAAATCCTAAAGATGAGAAATGGGAATCCTTAAATATTATTAATAAAAAGCCCGCTATTTCTATGATTTCTCGATATAAAACAGAAGAACAGATTGAACAAGCACTTTCTGAACTTTCTAGTTACTGGAATAGCCTTCTTTCTAAATATGCTGTTTCTACACCAGAAAATAAATTCAACCGTATGGTAAATATCTGGCATCAGTATCAGTGTATGGTTACTTTCAATATGTCGCGTTCTGCTTCTTATTATGAATCTGGAATCGGAAGAGGTATGGGATTTAGAGATTCTTGTCAGGATCTTCTTGGTTTTGTACATCTAATTCCAAATAAAGCAAGAGAAAGAATCTTTGATATCGCTGCAACCCAGTTCGAAGACGGAAGTGCATATCACCAATACCAAACTTTAACTAAAAAGGGTAATATGGATATTGGAAGTGGATTCAACGATGATCCATTATGGCTTATTGCAGCCGCTTCTGCATACATAAGAGAAACAGGAGATTTTTCCATTTTAGATGAAATTACTCCTTTTGATAATGATGTCACAAAAGCAAAACCTTTCATGGTACATTTACAGCGTTCTTTTGACTATACATTAAATCATTTAGGACCTCACAATCTACCCTTAATTGGTCGAGCTGATTGGAATGACTGCCTTAACTTAAATTGTTTCTCTCAGACTCCTGGAGAATCTTTTCAGACCTGTGCCAATTTTGAAAGCAATAATTCAGAATCTGTATTTATCGCTAGTATGTTTGTAAAATATGGTAGAGAGTATGCCCAAATATGTCATCAAATAGGTGATTTTTCAGAGGAAGAGCGTGCCATAAATGCTGTAGAATCTATGTATCAGGCAATTATAAAAAATGAGTGGGATGGAGAATGGTTCTTACGTGCATATGATGCTTTTGGAGAAAAAATTGGCTCCAAAGAATGTAATGAAGGAAAAATTTTCATCGAACCTCAGGGCTTTTGTGTTATGGCAGGCGTAGGAATC